>NZ_CM002139.1:3905810-4072836 GCF_000454545.1 Xanthomonas cassavae CFBP 4642 | reverse complement strand
GAGTATCTCAACAACGTCGCCGACCTGATGAACGCCCGGCCACGGCAGACGCTTGGCTGGAAGACGCCGAACCAGGCGCTGGAAGAAGAGATCGCTCAATTCAACTCACGTGTTGCACTTGCAAGTTGAGACCGCCCTCTGCCAGCTGTCGTTGTGCAGCAGCATCACCTGTCTCCGCGCGGCTTTTAGTGTCGTGGAAATTTCGATAGATCTCATCTGACGCCTTTGACGCCCAGTCCGACACCCGCTGTTTGGCGTGACTACTTTCCCTTCCGGGAATCGAATCTTCTTCAACCCTGCGTGTTTCAGTTTCACTTAGTGAACCGCGCGATGCATCCGCCAATTGCGAGGGCTTCATAAATAAAAAAGTAATTAGCGCAGCCGTAATCAATCCCGCAACAGCAAAGACATATTTTTTTTTCATCAAGCCTCCTCGCGCAATACATTAATGAAATATAAATGAGATCCATTTAATGCATTGATTACATTTTTTTCGCGAATGTCAACAGATATTTTCCTTTCGAAGCCGCGCGATCACGACCTTCTTGCCAAGTGCAGACCTAGCGAGTTACAGATTGCATTCCTTTCTTCTGTGGTTAAACCTAGTATTACTCTTTTTGCATACATCGCTTTGGGGCCACCTGGTCGTACATTGCCCTCCTGTCCCTCTTGATGGACACGCGCGATATGCGAGACACGCCCTATGAATCCGACGCTCACCTCGTTGGGACTCGCGCTGACCTTCAGGAACTTGGCTTGCCGCAGCTTGGCAAACATCTTCTTGCGTTTGACTCTGCCGGACTTGTCGCGCAGCGGCTCCTTGCGCGGTGCGTAGGGCGTCCCGTCTGGCGCCTGCTGTCGGCCGATGCGCTGGCTCTGGGAGCGCCGCAGCGCGGTGCCGGTCTTGCGCGCGAGCTTGCGGCGCTCTCCCTCCTGCAGCCGGGCCAGCAATGGCGCGGCCCAGGTCTCCAGCGCGGTCAGCTCATCCATGTGGGATCGATCACCGGCTCAGGCGCATGCGTCATGTCGTAGCCGCCACCGTTCTTGGCGGTCACGACGACACGTTCGGTCAGCGGCAACTTGATCGACAGATCCACGGCATCGTTGGCGAGGAGGTCGGCCTCGAAGGCAATCTCGCCGCGTCGCGCAGGATTGGACAGCAGCTCGGACTGATTGACCTGCACCCATTCGAGCAACGGCAGCATCATGCTATCGGGGTGATCTGCGTAGTCGGTCAGAATCAGGTTGAGCGTGTACTGGTACTCGAACGAGAGCCCAGGCTGGAATGTGCTGACCAGGCTGCCAGCGTCGATGAACACCAGCAGCCGATCGGCATCACGCGCTAGCTCCGGCAATGCCGCGACCAGATGCGCGCGCAGGCTGGCGGGCTTGATCATGGCGCCGGCTCCGCTGCGTGCAGGTCGATCCAGTCCTGCAGCGCGCTCAGCTGCGCGGCGGTGGCGTGGCAGCTGGTGTAGTTGTCGGAGACGGTGCTGGCGATGCCAGAGAGCGTAACGCCGGCGGCCGGCGCATCAGGATCTCCGGCGGACGGCCCGGCAGAGTGGCCCGTGGCGGCGGCGTCGTGCAGCCGCACAAAGCCAGTAGGGATAGCGCAAGCAGCATCGGCTTTCTGGGTGACATAGATCGGGATCTAGCGGGTAATGATGGCGCCGGCTTCGCGCACGAGCTGCACGCGGTCGACGTACTCAACAACGGTTCTTGTGGGAACCCCTTGCGCTGTCGCGCTTGGCGATGGCGGCAGCTTTTTCGTCTGGCGCCTGCTTGCGTTCGGAGCCGTGGCGCTGGCGTAAAATGCGGCGATGAACAATGTTCCCGACAGTCATCTGGTCCACGGTCGCCGCCAGCGTCCGGAGGGTCCTTCGCCGATCGATGTGATCTCGGTGCAATCGCAGCTGGTCTATGGCCATGCCGGCAACAGCGCTGCGGTGCCGCCGCTGCGCGCGCTGGGCCTGCGTGTGGCGGAAGTGCCTACCACGCTGCTGAGCAATGGGCCGTTCTATGCCACCTTGCGTGGCCGCATCCTGCCGGCCGACTGGCTGGCCGACCTGTTGCTGGGTGCCACCGAGCGCGGCCTGCCGCAGCGTGCGCGCATGCTGGTGTCCGGCTATTTCGGCAGCCTGGCCAATGGCGAAGCCTTCGCCGATTGGCTGGAGCAGACCTTGCCGCAGGCGCCGCAGCTGCGCTATTGCCTGGACCCGGTGATCGGCGACACGCACACCGGCCCGTATGTCGAACCCGGACTGGAGCGTGTGTTCGCCGAGCGGCTGCTGCCGCATGCCTGGCTGGTCACGCCCAATGCGTTCGAGCTGGGGCGGCTGACCGGCTTGCCTAGCCTGCAACAGGACGATGCCATCGTCGCCGCGCGTGCACTGCTGGCACGTGGGCCGCAGTGGGTGCTTGCGCACAGCGTGGCCGGTGCCGCCGGCGAGCTGGTGACGTTGGCGGTCAGCGACGTGGCGGTGTATCGCTGGGCCAGCCCGCACCTGCCGGTGGATGTTGCCGGTACCGGCGATGTGCTGATGGCGCTGCTGATCGGAGGCCTGCTGCGCGGGTTGCCGTTCGAGCAGGCGGTGGGCCACGCACTCAGCGGGGTGCATGGCGCGCTGGAAGCCACGCTGGCGGCGGGGGTCGAGGAATTCGATGTGCTGGCTGCCGCTCCGGCCGCCCTGGCGGCGGGGCCACGCTTCGCCTTCGAGCGCCTGGCATGATCGCCCAGCCGGTCGTCGGCATCGTCGGCATTGCCGGCGCCTATGGACGATGGCTGGCGCAGTTCCTGCGCACGCGCATGCAGCTGCAGGTGATCGGCTTCGATCCGGCCGAGGCCGGCGGCATGGACGAGGCGACGCTGGCACAGCAGGCCGATGTGCTGATCTTCTCGGCGCCGATCCGCCACACCGCGGCGCTGATTCAACGCTATGTCGTCCTGGCCGGGCCACGTGCGGCCTCGCAGTTGTGGATGGATGTCACCTCGATCAAGCAGGCGCCGGTGGCGGCGATGCTGGCGTCATCGGCCGAGGTGGTCGGCCTGCATCCGATGACCGCGCCGCCCAAGTCGCCGACCTTGAAGGGCAGGGTGATGGTGGTCTGCGAGGCGCGCCTGCAGCGCTGGTCGGCGTGGGTGCAGACGCTGTGCACGGCCTTGCAGGCGCAGCGCGTTGACGCAACTCCCGAGCACCACGACCGGGTGATGGCACTGGTGCAGGCGATGGTGCACGCCACCCATCTGGCACAGGCCGGCACCTTGCGCGACTACGCGCCGCGGCTGGGCGAGTTGCAGTCGCTGATGCCCTACCGGTCGGCTTCGTTCGAATTGGATACCGCGGTCATCGCGCGCATCCTTTCGCTCAATCCGGCGATCTACGAAGACATCCAGTTCGGCAATCCTTATGTAGGCGAAATGCTCGACCGGCTGTTGACGCACCTGCAGCAGTTGCGCGCGCTGGTGGCGCAGGGCGATGAGGCGGCGCGTACACAGTTCCGCCAACGCTTTCTGGACGACAACGCGCTGGCTCTGCAACACGACGCGGTGGCTGCCGGCAACTACACCTACGAGCGGGTGGGTTACCTGCTGGCCGACCTCACCGAGCCGCTGACGCTGAGCGTGTACCTGCCCGAAGACCAGCCCGGCTCGCTGCGGGCATTGCTGCATATCTTCGAACGGCATGGAGTGAACCTGGCATCGATTCATTCGTCGCGTACACCGGCAGGCGAGCTGCATTTCCGGATCGGGTTCGAGCAGCAGAGCGATCGTGCCGCCTTGGCGCAAGCGGCGGACGCGATCGACCAAAGCGGGATCGGACGCGTGCTGGAGCGCTCGGACCGGGCTGAATGAGTGTGGAGCTGTGATGTGTGGGTTTGGTGTTAGCGGACAGCGTCTCTGAGGCCGATGTGCGCGCGACTGCGTTTGCCCACCTGGGCACGGCGGTTTCATCCACATGGGATGTGGATGAAATCTACACACGCATGTGGATAACAGTGCGCAGCCCTTGCACTACAAGGGCTGGTTACAGTGTGGTCAAAAAATGACCAGGCCGATCAGGCGGCAGCCAGGCGCAACTCGCCGCCGTCGGTGACGAAGCGCTGGCCCTGTCGCTGCAGGTGGCGACCATCGGGCAATTCATAGCGTGGAGTGGACTGGATGTTGGGTCGGGAAGCCTGCTCGTCGCGGAACTCGACGATCACATAGGGTTCGCCATCCGCATCGACCGCGGGAAATTGCCGGAAAGACATAATGACCTCCGAAGACTTCAGGGTTGCAGCGCATCCAGCGATAAACGCGAGGCTGCATGGCCGAGCATGCGCACGTTGATGTTATTGAGGAGTCATTGCGTTGTGTGGGCAGGGAGAATTTTCGCCTGCTCTCGATGCGAAAAACGCTCTCGACAGTGTCGGCAGGCGGCCCAATCCGATGGAACCGCCGTGCTGTCACTCCATCGACCCGGACGGATTGATTGCTTCTGCTTGCTTACGTGTGTGCATGCATGCACACACACGCAACCCCATTCAGCGTCGCAACTGCAGCGCATCCCGATCGGCAGTGGCCGCTGCCAGTTCCGCGCGTGCCGAGGCGATGCGTGCTTCCGCATCGATCAGGCGCACGCGGGCGTCGTTGGCGGTTTCTTCGCGCTGGTTGACCAGGAAGAAGTCACCCGACCCCAGTTCGAAGCGGCGCCGTTCGGCAGCGGCCAGGCGGTCGGCCAGGCCACGTTCCTCATCGGCGATCCTGGCCAGCCGTTCGGCGGCGTTGAGCGAGATGACGATCGATTCGACTTCGACCGAGATCTGGTCGCGCAGGAAGCGGCTGCGCTGATCCAGCGCTTCGATCTCGGCACGCGCTTCGGCCACGCGACCCTTGGCGGCGCGGTTCTCCAGCGGCACGCTGAAGCGGAACCCGATGATGGCATCGGTGGGCGAGCGGTTGGGGCCACCCACGCCGGGCGGGCCCAGGTCCTTGCTGACTTCCACGCTCACATCCAGGCGCGGCTTCAGATCGTTCTGCGCCAGCATCAGCCGCGCGGTGGCCTGGTCGATGCGGGTCAGCACGGCGCGGTAGTCCGGGCGCTCGACCGGCGCGGTGATCTTGCTGGCGCCGGCCAGCCCTTCCAGCGCGGACGTGTCGGCCGGCAGGCGCTCGTCGGAGACGATCATCGGCATGCCCGCGTCATCGCGCAGGTACAGCGACAAGGCATTGGCCGCGTTGGCGAAATCCTGCTCCGAGCGCACCACCAGGGCGCGCCGGCGCACCAGGTTCTGGTCGTTCTCGGTCAACAGGATCGTGGGGCGCGCGCCCAGCGTCACCTGCCGCGAGATCGCGTTGCGGCGGCGCTCGGCCAGTTCCAGCAGATCCCTGTAGGCACGCAGTTTCAATCCGGCAGCGACCCAGCTCTGGTAGGCGTCCACCGCACGCCGTTGCACCCCGATCGCCACCATCTCCGCCTCGTACCGGGCAACATCGATGTCGGCGCTGGCAACGCTGCGCTTGGTGCGGCGTTCGTCGATCACGCGATCGCGCAACAGCGCATACAGCGCGCCGACCTTCACTTCGCCGCCGCGGTCGGTGTAGGACTTGTCTTCGTAGACCGGAAACGCGCCACGCGAGGAGCGGTAGCCGCCGTAGTAATAGCCGCCGTTTTCCTCGAACGGACGCTTGACGCCGGTTTCGATGGTGCTGCCGTCGTAGTAGCCGGCCTCGCGCGAGCGTCCTTCGATATCGAACACGGTATCGAAGGCGCCGTCGGCGGAGATGCCCTTGCCTTCGGCCTGGCGGACCTTGGCCAGCGACTCGATGATCTGCGGCGCAGAGCGCGCCGACGATTGCAGCACCTCGTCCAGGCTCAACGGCGTGGCCTGGGCGAATGCCGCACCGGGGCAGAGTGCGATCAGCAGGGCAGCAAGACGGCGCATCACTTCTTGCCCGTCGCGTCGTCTTCGGACTTGTCGCCGGCTGCCGGCTTGGCCTTGCCCTCGTCCTGCGTGGTCGCAGCCGGACGCCGGCCGAATTCCAGCGGGAAGTTGTTGAGCTGGCGCCATAATTCATAGCCTACCCGCACCGTTTCGCCCTGCACCCAGCCGCGCACCTTGCCGCCCTGGCGGGCGAATTCCTGCGCCGGCCAGGCCGGCTTGCCCGGCATCGGCTCGACCAGGATGCGGAACAGCCCGTCCGGCGCGGCATTGGGGTCGATCGCCCGCACGCGGCCGTCGAACATGCCGTGCGCCACCGACGGCCAGCCGCTGAACTGGATCGCCGGCCAGCCTTCGAACTCCAGCCGCACCGGTCGGCCCAGACGGATCAGGGGCACATCGCGGCCGTCGATGTACAGCTCCACCGCGCGCTCCACGCGCTCGGGTGCGATCACGGCCAGCACGGTGCCTGGCGACACCATCGCGCTGCCGCTGGCGGCGTTGAGCTGCTGCACGCGACCATCGCGCGGGGCGCGCACCAATTGCGCGGACTGGCGATTCAACTGGATGTCGATGCGGGTCAGCTTGGCGCGCGATTCGGCCAGTTTGGCATCGGCTTCGGCCACCTTGATCTGGGTCAGCTCGAAGTCGCGACGGCCGGCCAGGCCTTCGGCAAGCAGTTGCCGGCTACGCTCCACATCGATGCTGGCCACCGCGCGCGATTGCTGGATGGCGGTGATCTCCGCCGCCACCTGCGCACGTTCGCTGGCAAGCCGGGTGAGCAGGTCCGGGTCCAGGTCGCCGACCCGAGCGATCGGGTCGCCCTCGGACACGTGCTGGCCATCGTGCACATACCAGCGCTCGACACGGCCAGGCACGAAGGCGGTGACCTGCTGCTGGCGGTCGCCCGGATCCAGCGAGACCACCTGGCCCTTGCCGCTGGCGGTCTGCACCCAGGGCGCAAACGCCAGGATGGCGCCGGCAATGGCAACGCCGATCAGCAGCATCCAGGCCAACGCCCTGGCGATGCTGGGCGGGCGCATCGCCGCCAGGGTGGGGAAGTGCGCGATCCGGTCAGAGGCGTGCTGCATGGGTCGCCTCCTGGGTGGATGCGATCAGTTCCGCACGCGTGGCGTAGCGCTGCTGACGCTCCGGTTCCAGACGGAACCAGCCGTCCAGGGTGATGTCCTCCGGCCGGCCGGTGCACAGCAGCACCGTGGTTCCTGCGTCCTTCAAGCGCCGCAGGACCCGGGTCAGACGTTCTGCCGGAAGCAGGTCATACAGTTGCGACAACATCAGCACCCGCGGGCGCACCAGCAGCGCATTGGCCAGTTTCAGCGCCATGACATCGCCGATCCACAACGGGAAACCGGATGCGGCGAGGCGGGTGTCCAGGCCTTGCGGCAACGCGGCGATGCGCGCGCGCAGGCCCACCGCATCGATCGCCTGAAGCATCGCATCGGATGTCACGTCGGCGGCGGCCATCGCCAGGTATTCGCGAATGGTGACCTCCACGATGGTCGGCCGGTCGAGCACGGTGACTTCCGAGCGCAGCAGGTACATGTCGAAGGTGGCCATGTCGGCGCCGCCCACCATCACCAGCCCGCGGTCGGGAACGACGTGGCGCTTGAGCACCATAGCGAGCAGGCGGTCGGCACCGCCGTCGGCCAGGGTGACCAGCTGCTCCCCGGCTTGCAGCGCGAAATCGAAACGCGCGCCCTCGATCACCACGCCATCCAGGCGCACCGCACTGTTGCCCGGCGCTTCGCCGGCGGCCACCACCGGACGCTCCTGCGGGATGGCGTACAGCAGCGACAATTCCTCCGCGCTGGCGACCAGGTCGTAGAACACGTCCAGATAGGTGCCCAGCTGCGCAATGCCGTAGAACACCGCGCTCAGGATCAGCTCGGCCGCCACCAGCTGGCCGATCGACAGCTCGCCGCGCAGGATCAGGCTGCCGCCCAGTGCCAGCAACGCCGCGCTGGCCACCGCATAGGTGAGCAGGAACGCCAGCGTCTGGGTGAAGGTGTAGCGGAAATGGCGCCGATGCCGCGCCACATAGGCGGCCGTCACCGCTTCGGAGCGGTCCATCGCAAAGTTGAGGTGGCGGCTGGATTTATAGAACCCGTTGGAGCCGCCAACGCTCTCCAGCCAGTGCGCGGCGTTGTGCTTGGCATGGCTCAGTTCCACCGCCGAGCGGATCGAGCCACGCGACCAGATCATCCAGATCGAGAAGATGGTCAGCAGCAACAGCGCGTTGAAACCCAGGAAGAACGGGTGGTAGAAGCTGGTGACGATCAGGCCCACCGCCGACTGCAGCATGATGGTGAAGGCACCGACCGCCAGGCTGGGCACCGCTTTTTGCACCACCACCAGATCGAAGTAGCGGTTGAACACGTCGCCGCGGTTCTGATCGGCGAAGAACGGGTTCTGCGCATGCACCGCGCGCACGGTGATTTCCGCCACCACCCGCGCGAACAGGCGGCGCTCGAACAACGCCATCACCCACACCCGCATTGCGCTCAAGGCCGCCACCAGCAACAACAGGCCCAGCAACAGGCCGGACAGGGTCCACAACGGCGTGGGCAGCGCGGTGTTGGCGACGCTGTTGATCAGTAGTTGCACCGAGATGGGGGTGGCCAGCGACAGCAGGCTGATCGCAACGCCATACACCAGGGCAAGACGCACATACGGCATGTCCGGCCCGACGATTTCCGCCAGCCAAGCCACCGCTTCCCGCCATCCGATCCGCTGCGCCGCCATTGACTATCCATTGATGAGTTCAGTGAAGCATTGACGAGTTACGGCGACAGGACAAGGCCGGTGCGCTTATCCGTTGTATAGGATTTTCCTATGCGGCTGCGGCGCGCAGCAACTCGGCGATCAAACCGAACGCGGGCGCACGCCCTGCGCCCTGGCGCCAGAGCAGGCCGATGTCGCGGTAGTAGCGGCCGCCCTTGATCGGGCGCACCACCACATCGTCGCCTTCGCGGATTTCCTGGCGCACGTACAGGTCCGGCAGCAGCGCCAGGCCCATGCCCATGCCGGCCATCTGTCGGATCGCATCAAGACTCGTGCCTTCGTAATCGCGCAGCACGTGCGCGCCGACATCCATCGCAATCGCGGCCACTTGTTCGGCCAGGCGATATTCCGGCATCAGCGTGAGCAGGTTGGCGCCGCGCAGATCGGCGGGGGTGATGCAGCGTTTGCTGCGCAGCGGGTGATCGGCGGCCATGGTCACGTGCAACGGCTCGCGGAACAGGCGCTCGCTGTGCAGGCTGCGGCCGGCTACCGGCAACTGCGCCAGAATCAGATCGTGTACGCCGTTGGCCAGGTCGCTGGCGAGCATGGTCGGCAGGCCTTCGCGCACGTGCACGCGCAGCGCCGGGTGCTCGCGGTGCAGGCGCGCCACCAGGCTGGGCATCAGATAGGCGCCCAGGGTTGGCGAGACGCCGAGCCGGATGGTGCCGATCAGGGTATCGGCCGAGGTGGCGCGCACGTCTTCCAGGTCGGCCACGTCCAGCAGGATGCTGCGCGAGCGGTCGCGCAGGTCGCGTCCCAGCGGGGTCAGGATCGCCGGCACACCACGTTCGAACAGCGGCGCGCCGATGATGGTCTCCAGCGCGCGAATCTGTTGCGACAGCGACGGTTGCGAGACGCCCATCTGCTCGGCTGCGCGGGTAAAGCTGCCGGTGTCGGCCAGTGCGACGAAATAGCTGAGCTGGCGGATGGTGGTTCTGGGGCGGGCCATGGCGAGCTTAGTGCGTTGGGTGGAGCGGGGCACGCCGCCCGCGTCGGGCCGCGAAACATGGCAGCCGGCGAGGGCCTCATCCAGCAGTCATTGATCGATGAACTGCAGCCGCGCCAATTCTGCATACAGGCCGCCTTCGGCGACCAGCTGTGCGTGGGTGCCCTGCGCGACGATGCGGCCGGCGTCCATGACCACGATGCGGTCGGCCTTGAGCACGGTGGCCAGGCGGTGCGCGATGACCAGGGTGGTGCGGCCCTGCATGAGCCGGTCCAGCGCTTGTTGCACGGCGCGTTCGCTCTGCGCATCCAGTGCGCTGGTGGCCTCGTCCAACAGCAGGATCGGCGCGTCCTTGAGCAAGGCACGCGCAATCGCCACGCGTTGTTGCTGGCCGCCGGACAGGCGCGTGCCGCGCTCGCCCAGTTCGCTGGCGTAGCCCTGCGGCAGCGCCCGGATGAAGACATCGGCTTCGGCAGCCGCGGCGGCGGCTTCCACCTCCGCGTCGCTGGCCTGCAGCCGGCCGTAGCGGATGTTGTCGGCGGCACTGGCGGCGAACAGGGTGGGTTGCTGCGGCACCAGCGCAATGTGTTCGCGCAAGCGCACCGGGTCGGTGTCGCGCAGGTCCACCTCGTCGATGCGCACGTGGCCACGCACCGGGTCATGGAAGCGCAGGAGCATCGACAGCACCGTGCTCTTGCCGGCGCCGGAGGGGCCGACCAGAGCCACCGTCTCGCCGGGGCGGACATGCAGGTCGAAGCGATCCAGTGCCGGTGCATCGGGGCGCTGCGGGTAATGGAACACCACCTGGTCGAAATGGATCGCACCATGCAGCGGCTGCGGCAACGGCGTGGGCGTGGGCGGTGCCACGATCGCCGGCTGTTCGTCGAGCAGTTCGCCGACGCGGCCCATGCCGCCAGCTGCGCGCTGCAGCTCGTTCCAGACCTCGGCCAATGCGCCGACCGAACCGCCGCCGATCAGGGCATACAGCACGAACTGGCCCAGCGTGCCTGGAGTCATGCGGCCGGACACCACGTCGTGCGCGCCCAGCCACAGCACGCCGACGATGGCGCCGAAGATCAGCATGATCGCCACCGCGGTGACGCCTGCCTGGGTACGCACCCGCAGCCGTGCCGTGTCGATGGCGGACAACAGCGCCTGGCTGAAACGCTGGCTCTCGTACTGCTCGCGCGCATGCGCCTGCACGGTGCGCACCGCGCCCAGGGTTTCGGCGGCCAGCGTATTGGCATCGGCCACGCGGTCCTGGCTGGCGCGCGAGATCTTCTGCAGCCGGCGCGCGCCCAGCACGATCGGCAGCACCGCCAGCGGGATGCCGATCAGAGTGAAGCCGGCCAGGCGCGGGCTGGTAATCAGCAGCATCACCATGCTGCCGATCACCGTCACCGAGCTGCGTAACGCCACCGACATGGTGGTGCCGATCAAACCGCGCAGCAGTTCGCTGTCGGCCGACAGCCGCGACACCAGTTCGCCGCTACGGCTGCGGTCGTGAAAGCCGGCGTCCAGCCCGATCAGGTGCGCATACAGGCGGCCACGCAGGTCGGCGACGACCTTTTCGCCCAGCAGCGAGACGAAGTAGAACCGCGCCGCCGTGGCCACTGCCAGTACCACCGCAACCGCGAACAGCAGGGCGAATGCCTGGTTGATCTGCGCCCCGCCGGAGAAGCCGTGGTCGATCATGCGCTTGACCGCGGCCGGCAGGCTGAGCGTGGCCGCCGAGGAAATCGCCAGCGCAATCAGCCATGCGGCGAACAACCCGCGCTGGCGCTGCACGAACGGCCACAGGGTGCGCAGGCTGCCAAGCTTCCGCAATGGATTGGGCCTGGCGGCGGCTGGCTGATTCATGCGGCTTCCGGTGTTGAGAGGTGGACACGGTTGCGAGTGGCGTCGCACAGACGGGTTTTCAAGCCTGCAAGCCGATCTGCAGGCACTTGCACGCGCAATGCCGCGCCATCGGCATCAAAACGCTCGTCCAGCCTGTCGGCATGGGAGGCGACCAAGGCGGCATGCACCAGCCCCAGGTCGTCGAACCGACAGTGCAGATCGAGCAGCGTCAGTGCGATCAATGGCCGCCGCGTCGCCAGCCGCAGGCACTCGGCGGCAGTGCCGCCATAGGCGCGCACCAATCCACCGGCACCGAGCTTGATGCCGCCGTACCAACGGGTGACCACCACCACCACGCGATCGAGACCCTGGCCATCGATCGCCGCCAGGATCGGCCTGCCCGCCGTCCCGCTGGGCTCGCCATCATCGCTGGAACGGTACTCCTGCCCGAAGCGGTAGGCCCAGCAGTTGTGAGTGGCAGCGCGCACCGACACGCGCTGCACGATCTCCAGCGCCTGCGCGGGAGAGTCCAGTACACCGGCGTGGGCCAGAAAGCGGCTGTGCTTGATGTCCAGGCTGTGGTGCGCGTCAGCGGCAAGGGTATCGAGCATCGCCGTCATTCTATGCGAGGCGGGGGTGGCGGTTGCTGCGGGCCGTCGTGACTGCGGTTACAAGCTCGCAGATCGGCGTGGTGTTGGGTGCAGTTGCTGCGGTGGCCTGCAATGACGCTGCGGCATATGAAGTTGCTGGCCGGCACCGCGTTTTTTGTGGATGCCGCTGCGGTGACGCGCGCAGGGCATCCAACCGCGCACTGTCGTAATGCTGCTGTCTTGCAGCGCAGATCAAAAGCTTGCCGACTGACGTTTACACCAGCGTGGAGCGGCGCTTCTCGTCGATCCACTTCGAGGCCTGGGCCGGCGTGTAATGCTGCATCCATTCCAGCATCTGCTCGATGTCGCTGCCGTACCACAGGTCGGTGCGCTGATCCGGGTGCAGGAAGCGCTCTTCCACCATGCGATCGATCATGCCGATCAGCGGCCCATAGAAATTTTCGATATCCAGAAAGGCGCAGGGCTTGTTGCCGATGCCGAGCTGGCGCCAGGTCAGCATTTCGAAGATCTCCTCCATGGTGCCGAAGCCGCCGGGCAGGGCAACGAAGGCATCTGACAGTTCGAACATGCGCATCTTGCGCTCGTGCATGGAGCCGACGATTTCCAGCGCGGTCAGCCCGCGGTGCGCCACTTCCCAATCGGCCAGCTGCTGTGGAATGACGCCAGTCACTTCGCCGCCGGCAGCCAGTACCGCATTGGCCACCGTGCCCATCAATCCAACATTGCCGCCACCGTAGACCAGACGCAGGCCCTGTGCAGCAATGCGCTGGCCCAGCGCAGTGGCGCGTTCGACATAGGCGGGTTTGTTGCCGGCATTGGAGCCGCAGTAGACGCAGATGCTTTTCATGGGATTCGGGAGTTGGGATTGGGGATTGGTAAAAGCGAGGCAGCGCTGCTGATTGCAGGTGATGCCATCGGCAGGGGGCGCGCTGAATTGTTTGAGTTCTTGCCTGGCTTGAAAAACATAACGCCGGGTTTTCACCCGGCGCCATGTCATTGCCGGAGAGGGCCGGGACGGAGAGCCGCAGTTGCGAATCCCCAATCCCGAATCCACCAATCCCGGTCAGTTGGCCTTATGAATCGCGCGCTTGCTCACCGCCATCGCGGCATCGTGGATCGCCTCGGACAGCGTCGGATGCGCGTGGCAAATACGTGCCAGGTCATCGGCCGAGCCGTTGAATTCCATCGTCAGCACGCCTTCGTGCACCAGCTCGGAGACGCCCACGCCGACCAGGTGCATGCCCAGCACGCGGTCGGTTTCGGCATCGGCGATGACCTTGACGAAGCCGGCCGGCTCGCCCATGGCCACCGCACGGCCGATCGCCGCGAACGGGAAGCTGCCGGCCTTGTAGGCGACGCCCTCGGCCTTCAACTGCTGCTCGGTCTTGCCGACCCAGGCAATCTCCGGCTCGGTGTAGATGACCCACGGAATAGTGTCGAAGTTGACGTGGCCCGGCAGGCCGGCGATCAGTTCGGCCACCGCGATGCCTTCCTCGAAGCCCTTGTGCGCCAGCATCGGGCCGCGCACGCAGTCGCCGATCGCCCACACGCCATCCACGCCGGTGTGGCAATGGCCATCGACCTCGATCTGGCCGCGGTCGGTGACCTTGACGCCGGTGCCGTCGGCCAGCAGGTTCTTGGTGGCGGCCTTGCGGCCCACGGCCACCAGCAGCTTGTCCACGGTCAGGGTCTGCTCGCCGGCAGCGTCGGTGTAGCTGAGCACCACCTGCTTGGCATCGCCGCTGCCGGTGATCTCGGTCTTGCCGACCTTGGCGCCGAGCTTGATGTCCAGGCCCTGCTTCTTGAATTCCTTCAGTGCGGTCTTGGCCACTTCAGCATCGGCCAGCGCCAGGAAGTCCGGCAACGCTTCGAGGATGGTGACCTCGGCGCCCAGGCGCTTCCACACGCTGCCCAGCTCCAGGCCGATCACGCCGGCGCCGATCACCGCCAGACGCTTGGGAACGGCGGTGAAATCCAGGCCGCCGACGTTGTCGACGATGGTGTCGCCGTCGAACTTGGCGAACGGCAGTTCGATCGACTCCGAACCGGCCGCCAGGATCACGTTGGTGCCCTTGAGCTCGATCTCGCCGCCTTCATGCTGGGTCACCTTGACGATGTTGCCCGGCAGCAGCTGGCCGAAGCCGTGGTACGGGGTGATCTTGTTGGCCTTGAACAGCATCGCGATGCCGCCGGTGAACTGCTTCACGATCTTGTCCTTGCGGCCGATCATGGTGGGCACGTCCATCTTGGCGTCGTTGAAGCTGATGCCGTGGTCGCCGAACAGGTGACCCATGTTCCAGAACTGGCGCGAGGAATCCAGCAGCGCCTTGGACGGAATGCAGCCCACGCGCAGGCAGGTACCGCCCAGCGCCGGCTTGCCATCCTTACCGATAGCCGCGTCGATGCAGGCGACCTTCATGCCCAGCTGGGCCGCGCGGATGGCGGCGTGATAACCGGCCGGACCGGCACCGATGACGACGACGTCGAATTGTTCTTGTTCGCTCATTCTTCGCTCACGAGATTGGGAATTGGGGATTGGGGATTCGTAAAAGCAGGATGCCCGGGAAGGGGCGGCTCTCGCCGATCCCCAATCCCGAATCCCCAATCCCGGCTTTCATCACAGGCCGAACAGCATCCGGCCCGGGTTTTCCAGCTGGTTCTTGATGTCGACCAGGAACTGCACCGAGTCCTTGCCGTCGATGATGCGGTGGTCGTAGGACAGCGCCAGATACATCATCGGGGCGATCACGACCTGGCCGTTCTCGGCGATCGGACGTTCCTTGATCGCATGCATGCCCAGGATGGCGCTCTGCGGCGGGTTGATGATCGGGGTGGACAGCAGCGAGCCGAAGGTGCCGCCATTGGTGATGGTGAACGTGCCACCCTGCAGGTCGTCCAGGCCCAGCTTGCCGGCACGCGCCTTGGCGGCGTAGTCGGCGATGCCCTGTTCGACGTCGGCGAACGACTGGCGCTCGACATTCCGCAGCACCGGTGTGACCAGGCCCTTGTCGGTCGACACGGCGATGGAGATGTCGCTGTAGCCGTGATAGATGATGTCGTCGCCGTCGATCGAGGCGTTGACCAGCGGGAAGCGCTGCAGCGCGTTGGCGGCCGCCTTGACGAAGAAGCTCATGAAACCGAGCTTGATGCCGTGCGCCTTCTGGAACTCGTCCTGCAGCTCCTTGCGCGCGGCCGAGACCTTGGCGAGGTTGACCTCGTTGAAGGTGGTCAGCATCGCAGTGGAGTTCTTGGACTCCATCAGGCGCTTGGCGATGGTCTTGCGCACGCGGGTCATCGCCACGCGCTCTTCCGGACGGGCGCCGGAGGCCTTGCCCACGCCGCCGGCCTTGGCGAAGTTGACGATGTCTTCCTTGGTCACCGCGCCACGCCGGCCGGTGCCTTCGACCTGGGCCGGATCCACGCCCTGAGTGATCGCGGAAAAACGCGCACCCGGCGGCAGCGCATCGGCAGCCGACTTGGATGCAGCGGCAGGCGCAGCGGCAGCAGCCGGGGCAGCAGCGGCAGGCGCCGGTGCCTCGGCCTTCTTCTCGTCGGCCGGTGCGGCCGCAGCCACGGCGCCTTCTTCGATGATCGCCAGGATCTGGTTGCTGGTGACGGTGCTGCCGGCTTCGAACTTGATTTCCTTCAGCACGCCGTCGACCGGCGAAGGAACTTCCAACACGACCTTGTCGGTTTCCAGGTCGACCAGATTCTCGTCGCGCTTGACCGCTTCACCGGCCTTCTTGTGCCAGCTGGCGATGGTGGCGTCGGAAACGGATTCGGGCAGTACCGGAACTTTGACTTCGGTGGCCATTCGGGGAGCGTCCTAGGGTTTTCGTTCTTTGGGGAAGAGGAGTTATTCAGCGACCTGGTCGTTGAACGGATTGAGCAGCGCATCGGCGACCAGCTTCTGCTGTTCGGCGATGTGGTCGGCCATATGGCCGGCGGCAGGCGAGGGCGAACGGGCACGGCCGGCGTAATGCAGGCTCTGGCCGCCGGCCAGGCAGAAGTTCAGGTGGTGGCGGATCTGGTACCACGCCCCCTGGTTCTGCGGTTCTTCCTGGCACCACACCACGTCGGTGGCGTTGGCATAGCCCTTGAGCTCGGCCGCCAGTTGTGCACGCGGGAACGGATACAGCTGTTCGATGCGCACGACGGCCACATCGTCCTGACCACGCTTGGTCTGGTCTTCGAGCAGGTCGTAATAGACCTTGCCCGAGCACAGCACCACGCGCTTGACCTTGCCGGCATCGGCCTTGGCGTCGGGAATCAGATGCTGGAACTCGCCTTCGGCCAGTTCTTCCAGGCTCGATACCGCCAGCTTGTGACGCAGCAACGACTTGGGCGTCATCACCACCAGCGGCTTGCGGGTGGTCATGCGCATCTGGCGGCGGATCATGTGGAAGCACTGCGCCGGTGTGGTCGGCACGCAGACCAGCATGTTCTCCAGCGCGCACAGCTGCAGGAAGCGCTCCAGACGTGCGGAGCTATGCTCCGGGCCTTGCCCTTCGTAACCATGCGGCAGGAACAGCGACAGGCCCGCAATGCGGCCCCACTTGGCTTCGCCGGCGGCGATGAACTGGTCGATCACCACCTGCGCGCCGTTGGCGAAGTCGCCGAACTGCGCTTCCCACACGCACAGTGCGTTCGGGTCGGTGGTGGAGTAGCCGTATTCGAAGCCCATCACCGCTTCTTCGCTCAGTAGCGAGTCGATGACGGTGGCGTCTTCGGGGTTCTGCACCAGCTGGCGCAGCGGCAGGTAATAGTTGTCGGTCTTCTGGTCATGCAGGATCGCGTGACGGTGGAAGAACGTGCCGCGACCGGCGTCCTGGCCGACCAGGCGCAACTTGTGGCCTTCGGCCAGCAATGTCGCGTAGGCAAGGTTCTCCGCGAAACCCCAGTCGCCAAGCTGCTCGCCTGCCGCCATCTTGACCCGATCGTCGTAGATCTTCGCCACGCGGGCATGCAGCTCGACGCCTTCCGGAATGGTGGTGATCAGCTTGGCCAGACGGTCCAGCTGCTCGCGCTGGACGCGGGTGTCGACCGGATCGGCGGCGGTGCCGACCAAGTATTTGGACCAGTCGATGGCGAATTCGTCCGGCTTGCGCTTGGCAAGTTCGGTGGTGTATTCGCCCGAATCGAGCTTGTTGCGGTAGCCGTCCACCAGCGCCTTGGCCTCGTCGGCGCTCAGCACGCCGTCGCTTTCCAGCTTGGCGGCATACAGCTCGCGGGTGGTCTTGTGCTTGCGGATGGTCTGGTACATCACCGGCTGGGTCGCTGCCGGTTCGTCGGCTTCGTTGTGGCCCCAACGGCGGTAGCAGACCAGATCGATGACCACGTCCTTCTTGAACTGCTGGCGGAATTCGTAGGCCAGCCTGGAAACGAACATCACCGCGTCCGGGTCGTCGCCGTTCACGTGGAAGACCGGCGCGCCGATCATCTTGGCCACGTCGGTGCAGTACAGCGTGGAGCGGGCATCGTCGCGAGTGCTGGTGGTGAAGCCGATCTGGTTGTTGACCACGATGTGCACGGTGCCGCCGACGGCGAAACCGCGCGCCTGCGACATCTGGAACAGTTCCATCACCACGCCCTGGCCTGCGAAGGCGGCGTCGCCATGGATCAGGATCGGCAGCACGGCCTTGCGCTCGGCATCGCCGAAGCGCTCCTGGCGCGAACGCACGCTGCCGACCACGACCGGGTCGACGATTTCCAGGTGCGAGGGGTTGAACGCCAGTGCCAGATGCACCTGCTTGTCGCCGCCGACTGCGATATCGGCCGAGAAACCCATGTGGTACTTGACGTCGCCGGTGTGCGCGCGGTCGTCGTGGGCATGCTCGAACTTGCCTTCGAACTCGTCGAACAGCTTGCGCGGGTTCTTGCCCAGCGTATTGACCAACACGTTGAGACGGCCGCGGTGGGCCATGCCGATCACGATATCCTTGACCTGATCGTTGCCGGACTGGCGAATGATCTCGTCCATCATCGGGATCAGCGCGTCGCCGCCTTCCAGCGAGAAGCGCTTCTGGCCGACGTACTTGGTATGCAGGTAGCGCTCCAGGCCTTCGGCGGCGGTGAGCCGTTCGAGCGTGCGCTTGCGGCTGGCCGCATCGCCGGCGATCTTGCCGCCGGCATCTTCCAGGCGCTTGTAGATCCACTGGCGCTGGTCGAATTCCTGGATGTGCATGAATTCGGCGCCGATGGTGCTGGCGTAGGTCGCCTTCAGGCGGGTCAGCAGATCCTTCAGCTTCATCCGCGGCTGGCCGCCGACGCCGCCGGTGCTGAACTCGCTGTCCAGATCCGCCTGCGAGAGGCTGTGGAACGGCAGGTCCAGATCGGGCGGATTGACCGGAGGGGTCAGGCCAAGCGGGTCCAGCTGCGCGCCCAGATGACCGCGCGCGCGGTAGGCGGTGATCAGGCGGCCGACGTTGCGCTCGCGTTCGTCGCTGGCACTGGCGCCGGTTCCGGCATTGGCGGCCTGCTTGGAGGCGGAGAGAATGTGGGCGATGGCGGCCGAATGCGGCACATCCCCGGCATCGCGACCCTTGAAGCCGTCGAAATAACTCTTCCACTTCGGATCGACACTGTCCGGGGCGACGAGGTACTGCTCGTACAGATCCTCGATGTAGGCGGCGTTGCCGCCGGCGAGCTGCGATGACTGCGCGAACTGCTTTAGGAGATTATCCACGATGGTAAGTCGGGTCTGCTGTGGGGATGATTGTGCGGAAGCGGCAGAGCGAGATGCCCTGTCGGTCGGTTTCAAATCTCGAAAAATTATACCCCCTTGCGCTAGTGAGGGGGCGTCTGCCAGCTGACCGGACGGGTAGGTGCGACCGCCTGGCGCCTACGTGCGAAGGGCGCTGCGGTCTCAGATGCCGAGTGCGCGCGGTTCGTTCCAAAGCGCGCTGCGCTCCCATATCTGCGCGAATTCGCGCTCCAGCTGGCGGCTGCGCGCCGCGCCCGACAGCCAGGTTTCGCCATCGTCGAAGCGATGGCCTGTTGGACGAAAGTAGTAGGCGTCATCGCCCACCACATAGGCCGACGCATAGCTGGCATCGACCGGGTCACTGACTGCACGGAAGCGGAACACGCTGGGCAGGCGCTGGGCCAGGCGCAGCATCGCGCTGCTGCCGGCAGTGGCGCTGGCGGTGTCCTGCACCAGCACCTGCACCCGCTTGTCGTGGCGGGCGGTGGCGAAGCGGCGCAGCGCATCGAGCACTGCGGGGGTGTCGAACAGCGGCCGATCCAGTGTCCGCGTATAGATCAGCACCTGGCGGCGTGCGGCGCACAGCAGGCCGGTGGTGGCGGCCAGGGCCGTGCGCAGGTCGTCCACCGCCATCGGTCCGTCGAGTCGGCGATGGACCGGCGTGCCGGGTGCATCGCCGACATCGGCACTGCGGTCGGGTGACAGGTCCGCAGGGCCGTCGGGAAGAAAACCCTGGCGTGCGAAGACCGCCTCGGCGCCTGCGGTGACACGGGCCTGCAGGCGAGGCCAGCCGCGCTGGGCGGCGCTGGCGACGGCGGCGGCGAGCAGCTGGTCGGACAGGCCGCGGCGGCGCCAGTCCGGCAGCAGGCCGAGCCGGTCGATGCGCCGGTCCGGGGTCAGCCGGACCGAGGCGACCAGTCGGCCCCCCTCGGTCCGCGCGGCCAGATGCAGGCTGAGCGGGTCCAGCGCGTCCCACTCGGCCTCCGCGCTACTGCCCGGGGCCGCGCCGGCCCAGGCCAGGCGCAGCGCACGCAGGGCGGCGGCGTCGGTGGCCGGGTCCAGCGAAACGATCTGTGGCCGGCCGTGCAGGCTCATGTGCGCGGAGAGATGTCTTCGTCTTCGTCGATGTCCGAGGCATCTTCTTCGCCATCCTCGTCCTCGTCCTCGTCCTCGACTTCGGCGAGGTCCGCTTCGGCAGCATCGACGCGCTCCTCCGGGGTGTCCGCGTCGTCGGCGACCTCCTCCACGTCCGCGTCGTGGTCGATGGCGTCGTCGGCTTCCACGCTATCGGCATCGTCATCTGCGTCGTCGTGATCGGCCGACACGCTCAGCGCAGCTGCCTGTGCGTCGTCGATGTCCTCGATGTCGTCCTCCGCCTCGTCATGGGCGCGCTGGTAATGGCCATGCGCCAGCAGCTCCAGCACCACTTCGCGACCGCGTGCCGACAGCTGCCCGTAGAGCGCGCCATCGATGGCTTCGGCTGCCGCCAGGCGAGCGGCGTCCTTGGCCGACAGCGCAAATTCCAGGCCGCTGCAGAACAGGGTGGCGCCGCGCTTGGCACGCCGCCAGGCCAGCCGCGACCACGGGTGGCGATACAACACCACGCCTTCGTCCAGTGCCTGTTCGACCGCCTCGCGCGGAATCGGCTCGGGTGCCGGCACCACGTCGCCGGAGGCGCGGTAGGTGGTCATGAAGCGGCCGAACCAGTCGCCCAGGCGATCGGGGTCGTTCATGCGCAGCGCGTTGAGCGCGGCGACCACGCGGTTCATTGCGGTGACGTCGATCTCGTACGGGTCAGCCGGCACCTTCAGGTCTTCGTCGTGATAGCGCACGGCCTCGTCGGCATCGGCGATCAGGGTGTCCAGGTAGTCGCCGATCAGCTCGGCCGAGGAGGGCGCGCGGGTGCCGATGGAGAAGGTCAGGCAAGGATCTTCGGCCACGCCGTGGTGCGGCACCAGCGGCGGCAGGTACAGCATGTCGCCCGGGCCCAGCACCCACTCGTGGGTGGGCTTGAACTCGCGCAACAGCTTGAGGTCGACATCGTCGCGGAACGCCTGCGGCGTGGGCTTGCGGCCCTGCGAGGCACGTGCGTCGATCTGCCAGCGGCGGTGGCCCTGCCCCTGCAGCAGGAACACGTCGTAATGGTCGACATGCGCGCCGACCGACCCGCCGGTGGCGGCGAAGCTGATCATGATGTCGTCGATGCGCCAGCGCGGCAGGAAACGGAACTGCTCCAGCAGGCCGCGCACATCGGCGTCCCATTTATCCACGTCCTGCACCAGCAAGGTCCAGTCATGGTCGGGCAGGCCGGGGAAGTCGGTTTCCTGGAACGGGCCGCTGCGCACGTCCCAGCCATCGGTGGCGCGGTCGTGGCTGATCAGCCGCGCCAGCACGCCATCCTCGCAGGCCAGCCCGGCCAGGTCCTCCGGCTGCAGCGGCGAGACGAAGTCCGCGAAGGCATTGCGGATCAGCAGTGGGCGCTTGTGCCAGTAGGTGCGCAGGAAGCGCTCCACCGGCATGCCCAGCGGCTGACCCGGACGGGCCTGGACTTCGATGACGGGAGGGTTTGCCTTGCGTGCAGCCATGGGGGTTCCTTGCAGGAGATCGATGAAGTGCCGGCGCAGGCCGGGCCGGCGCGTAGCGGCACCATTGTCCGATGCCTGCGCCGGATCTGCACCTGCAAGCGAGGGCGCGAACAGGCAAGGCTTCAGGGAGGTGGTGGCCTGCGATCAATGATCCCGATGCAGGCCCGCTGCGGCGAAACGGACACTGCCGTGCGGCACGCCGAGACGGCCTGGCCCTGCAGGTGGAGAAGATCGGCGTGGCCGGAGTGACGTGTTGGCCACCGATGATGCAGCTGGATGCGGATCTGGCGCGGATCCAGGCGGCAGGGTGCCCGATGGCACAGGAGGCCGCCGCGGCATGCGCGACACACTGCGCCACCGCAGTCGCTGTGCTGCTTGTCAACAAGGAAGGGTGTGATGCGCCGTTGGAGACTGGGTGTGCTGGTGCTGGTTGCCAGCTTGGGCATCGCCAAGCCGCGCGAGGTGACGCTGGTGGCAGCGCGTCGTCCCTGACAGGAAGCAATGCCTTGGTCGCGGTGATCCGATGAGTGCGACGCCTTGCAACATGGCGCTGACCGAGGCTGGGATATCGGTCCAAGCCATAGCCGTGGCAACAGCTCTTGCCCAAAGGGTGTCTACTGTCAACGCGCAGCGTCGGTAGCGGCGCTGCGCACCTGGAGCAGCCAGCAGCCTGCTGCATAGACGCCAGGCGGACGTGGTCGGCGCACGGAATCGGCATGGACCACGCGTACGCTCCGGTGCTGAGCGCGCCGTCCATCCGCCCGACGACTGCTCGCTACGTTCTGTCAGCCGATTCCAGCTGGCTTACATCACCTTGTTGCCACTGCCGCTGTCGTCCAGTGTCGGCTTGCTGGATGGGTTGACGGTGTTGTCGTTGCCGGAAAATCGGACTTGCTTTACTTCGCGCGCCAACACCAGGTTCTTGTTGCCCTGGATGTCCACGCTGTCCACATTGGTCAGATTCAGCGCGTTGTCGTGACCGGTCACGCTGAGCTGGCCGAGCTGCCTGTTGAGCACGGTGAAGTTGCTGCCTTCCACGCGGATGCTACTTGCGTTGTCCAGATTCATCGCGCCGCGTGAGGCGGTGATAGTCACTGCGCCGCAGTTGCCATGCAGGATCCACTCGCTGTCGTTGCGGGTCAGGCGCACATCCTTGCCACCGCAGTCCGCGCCGCTGGCCGGGTCGGACTGCGGTGGAGGACATGGCCGATACTGCCTGCGCGGCGGGGCCGTCGGCACCGCATCCGCTCAATGCGGCGATGCTGGACAGCGCAAACAGCGACGCGATACTCCGAACTGCACGCATGGGTGGTCCCTCGCTTGGATGAGGCCGGCACCTTAGCAGCCAAGCCGGGAAGCGTCGTTGACGCCGGCTCGACGCCTGGGTGTTGCCGATCAATCCGGCCGCACTTTTCTATTCTGGACGGCGGCGCGCAGGCGAAAATCCATCGTGCATCAGCTAATGTCCGGTCCTGCCCGGCACGGCCATCGTCTGTGTTTCATCCGCTTGGAGCGACCCGCAAATCGTAGCGAGCAGTCGTAGGCGGCGTACAAAAAACCGAAGCGGACGGGTGGTGCATGTCGGTTTCGGGCGCCGCTCGCGCCCGTCTGGTGGTTGCGCCGTCGTGTTGTTGGCCGCTTTCAGATCGTGCGGGCCAGCCGCTCGGCCAGGCCGGTGTAGCCGCCCGGGGTCAGCGCACGCAGGCGCTGCTTGTCGTCTTCCGGCAGCTGCAGGCTTTCCACGAAGGCCTGCATCGAGGCCGCGGTGATGCCCTGGCCGCGGGTCAGGGCCTTCAATTGTTCGTACGGATTGGGCAGGCCGTGGCGACGCATCACCGTCTGCACGGCCTCGGCCAGCACTTCCCAGGCTGCGTCCAGGTCCGCGTCCAGACGCTCCGGGTTCACGGTCAGCTTGCCCAGGCCCTTGGCCAGCGAATCCAGCGCCACCTGGGTATGGCCGAACGCCGTGCCGAGCGCGCGCAGCACGGTGGAGTCGGTGAGGTCGCGCTGCCAACGGCTGATCGGCAACTTGGCGGAAAAGTGCTCGAACAGGGCGTTGGCGATGCCGAAATTGCCTTCGGCATTTTCGAAGTCGATCGGGTTGACCTTGTGCGGCATGGTCGAGGATCCGACTTCGCCTTCCTTTAACTTCTGCTTGAAGTAGCCCAGCGAGATATAGCCCCAGATATCGCGCGCCAGATCGATCAGGATGGTGTTGGCGCGGCGGGCGGCATCGCCGACCTCGGCCACGTTGTCGTGCGGCTCGATCTGGGTGGTGTAGGGGTTGAACACCAGGCCCAGGCTTTCGACGAACCGCTGCGCGAACGCAGCCCAGTCCAGCTGCGGGTACGACACCAGGTGCGCGTTGTAGTTGCCGACCGCGCCGTTGATCTTGCCGGTCAGCTCGACCGCGGCGATCTGCTTGCGCTGGCGTTCCAGGCGCGCCACCACGTTGGCGATTTCCTTGCCCAGCGTGGTGGGCGAGGCGGTCTGGCCATGGGTGCGCGAGAGCATGGGCTGGGCCGCCTGCGCATGCGCCAGGCGGCGCAGCGAGGCGACGATGCCGTCCAGCGTGGGCAGCAGCACCTCGCGGCGTGCCTGCTCCAGCATCAGGCCGTAGCTGAGATTGTTGATGTCCTCGCTGGTGCAGGCGAAGTGCACGAATTCCAGTGCCGGGCCCAATTCGGCGTCGTCGGTGAGCTGCTCCTTGATGAAGTACTCCACCGCCTTGACGTCATGGTTGGTGGTGCGCTCGATCTCCTTGACGCGGGCGGCATGGGTGACGCTGAAGCCATCGGCCAGCGCACGCAGGCGCCGCGCAGCGCTCTCCGAAAACGGCGCCAGCTCGGCAATCCCCGGTTCGGCGGCCAGGGCCAGCAGCCACTCGATCTCGACCTTCACCCGCGCCTTGATCAGGCCGTATTCGGAGAAGATCGGGCGCAATGCATCCACCTTGGAGGCGTAGCGGCCGTCGAGCGGGGACAGGGCGAGCAGGGCGGAATCCGACATGGGCAGGGCACTGGGAAGCTGGCGGGGCCGGTATTCTACGCCGCCCCGGCCCCGGCCCCGGCTTCGCCCACCGGCCGCACCGTCACCGCCTGGATGCGATGGCCAGCCATGCGCCGCACGGTCAGCGCGTGGCCGTCCAGTTCCAGTGTTTCGCCTTCTTCGGGCAGCCGCTGCAGTTGGTGCACGATCAGCCCGCCGACCGAATTGACATGGTCCGGAGCGCTCAGGTCCTGGCCGAGCAGGCGCTCCAGGCGGAAGATCGAGGTGCTGCCGGCCACCAGCAGCGAGCCGTCCTGGCTGCGTACCGGGGCATCGCGCACCACGTGGCGGTGTTCGTCCTCGATCTCGCCAACCACCACTTCCAGCAGGTCTTCCAGAGTGAAGAAGCCCAGGATGCGGCCCTCCTCCTCCACGCACAGCGCCAGATGGGTGGTGCCGGTGCGGAATTGCTCCAGCGCATGGGGGATCGGGGTTTCCAGGGTCAGCAGCGTGGCCGGGCGCAGCAGTGGGCGCAGGTCGTCCAGATCCTGGCCGCGTGCCATCGCCACCAGCAGGTCCTTGGTATGCAGGATGCCCAGCACCTGCTCGCCGTCGGTGTCGAACCAGGGGTAGCGGCTGTAACGCGACTCGCTGAACTCGGCGAGCACCGCATCCAGGCTCATGCCCTCGCGCAGGCTACGCATGTGCTCGCGCGGGCGCATCAGGTCGCCGGCCACCAGGTCCGGTAACTCCAGTGCGTGGCTCATCAGTGTCAGCCCATGGTCGGGCGCGGGCGCGTTCGGATCCTGGCGCCCCACGATCAGCTTGAGTTCCTCGCGCGAGTAGCGGTGCGACTGATGTTCGACATCGCCCCAACCCAGCCGCCGCAACAGGCCGTTGGCACTGGTGTTGAGCAGCCAGATCGCCGGGAACATGATCCAGTAGAAGACATACAACGGCGCCGCGGTCCACAGCGACATCCGCTCCGGGCGGCGGATCGCCATGGTCTTGGGTGCCAGTTCGCCCAGCACGATGTGCAGGAACGAGATCAGGCTGAAGGCGATCGCCAGCGCGGTGAACTGTGCCGCTTCCGGCGACAGGCCGAGCATGTCCAACAGCGGCTGCAGCAGATGCGCGAAGGCCGGTTCGCCCACCCAGCCCAGGCCGAGCGAGGCCAGGGTGATACCCAGCTGACAGGCCGACAGATACGCATCCAGGTGCGCATGCACGCCGAGCAACAACCGCCCGCGCCACCCATTGTTCTGTGCCAGGCCCACCGCCTGGGTATGCCGCAGTTTGACCAATGCAAACTCGGCGGCAACGAAGAATCCGTTCAACAGCACCAGCAGCAGCGCGACGAAAAGCAGCAAGACGTTACCGAGCACGTCCGCCTCCGCATCGATCGGCTGCAACGCCCGAACGCATCAGCGCGGGCAGGGGCGAAACGGTGGCGGGTACAGCGAAGAACGACACGCTCGGTGCGTTTCTACAGTCAGGGTCGTCGCCCATGGCGGCGTGGTACCTCGGATGGATGAACCGGCAGTCTAGCCCACGCATTGCGACGACACCGTCGCAACGTGCCTGGCGAGTATCGTAGGCGGCCTCGCCAGCGTGGGTGCGCCCGCGGCCAGCCATTGCGTCACCACAGATCACCGATTGCGGAGAGTGCAGATGAGCGAACGTTTCAGGACCGAACACGACAGCATGGGCGACTTGCAGGTGCCCGCCGATGCGCTGTGGGGCGCGCAGACCCAGCGCGCCGTACAGAACTTTCCGGTCTCCGGTCAGCCGATGCCGCGCGGTTTCATTCGCGCGCTGGGGCTGATCAAGGCCGCTGCGGCGAGCGTCAACGCCGACCTGGGGCTGTTGCCGAAGGCGATCGCCAGGACCGTGCAGGACGCGGCCTTGCAGGTGGCAGAAGGCGCGCACGACGCGCACTTTCCGATCGATGTGTACCAGACCGGCTCGGGCACCTCGTCCAACATGAATGCCAACGAGGTCATCGCCACGCTGGCTACGCGGGCCGGCAAGTCCGCGGTGCATCCCAACGATCACGTCAATCTGGGACAGAGTTCCAACGACGTGGTGCCTACCGCGATCCGTGTCTGCGCCCTGCTTGCGGTGCAGGAACACCTGCAGCCGGCGCTGAAGCATCTGCGCAAGACCATCGACAAGCGCGCCAGATCGCTGGACACGGTCGTCAAGACCGGCCGCACCCATCTGATGGATGCGATGCCGCTGACCTTCGGGCAGGAATTCGGCGCCTGGTCTGCGCAACTGAGCTCGGCGCAGGAGCGGATCGACGACGCGCTCAAGCGCCTGCGTCGCCTGCCGCTGGGCGGCACCGCGATCGGCACCGGCATCAATGCCGATCCGCGCTTCGGCATGAAGGCGGCCAAGGCCTTGTCGACGTTGAGCGGAGCCAGGTTCGAAAGCGCGGAGAACAAGTTCGAAGGGCTGGCCGCGCAGGACGATGCAGTGGAGCTGTCCGGCCAGCTCAATGCGCTGGCCGTGGCGCTGATCAAGATCGCAAATGACTTGCGCTGGATGAATGCCGGGCCGTTGGCCGGGCTGGGCGAGATCGAGTTGCCGGCGCTGCAGCCGGGCAGCTCGATCATGCCGGGCAAGGTCAACCCGGTGATTCCCGAGGCCACCGTGATGGCCTGCGCCCAGGTGATTGGCCACCACACCGCGATTACCGTGGCCGGGCAGACCGGTAATTTCCAGTTGAACGTGACCCTGCCGCTGATTGCCTACAACCTGCTGGATTCGATCACGTTGCTGGGCAATGTGTCGCGGCTGCTGGCCGATAGCGCCATTGCCGGCCTGAAGGTGCGCCAGGAGCGCGTGCGCGAGGCGCTGGACCGCAATCCGATCCTGGTCACCGCGTTGAATCCCATCATCGGCTACGAAAAAGCGGCCGCTATTGCCAAGCGCGCCTACAAGGAGCAGCGCCCGGTGCTGGAGGTGGCCAAGCAGGACAGCGGACTGAGCGAAGCCGAATTACGCCGGTTGCTGGACCCGGCCGCACTGACGCGCGGTGGCATCCACGCCGGTGGCGGTGGCGGCGGCTGATCGCCGCCAGCCATGGAGGGTGTACATGCGGTCTTGCCGTCGATGCGGCAAGACCAGTGGCGTGATGGGGCTGGGCATCGCGCCCGCCGCCTGCGATCGAAGCGTTAGCGCAACTGCGCGGCTGCGTGGCTCAGTGTCGCTCGGCCTGCACGTTCCCGAAGCTTTCGCGGTACGGCTGCAGCGGCGGGATTTCTTCCAGCAGCTCGGTACTGAGCCGCTGGATTTCCGGCGTCGCGGTCAGCTTGATCGACTTGTAATCCGGGTCCGGGCCGGCGTCGTTGACCGCCTGCTGGCGCAGCATCTGCAGATGCCCGAACAGCAGTTGCAGCTTGGCGCGGGTCGGCTCCTTCTGCGGTAGCGCGATATCGTCGATCTTGAGCGTGCCGTCCGGGGTGATCTCCGCGTTGGCGGCGGGCGGGCGACGGATCATCACCGACTGCGTGGTGATGGCGACGCGCGGCTTGCCACGTTCGGCACGCCGGGACGACTGATCGCCGCAGGCGGCGAGTGTGCACAGCAACAGCGCCATGCAGAGCATCACGAACTTGTTCATGGGATCGGTGGGTCGAGGGGAGCGCACAGTGTAATCCCGCCGCGGTCTGCGGGTGCCGACGCGTATGGGCGGCAGGGCTGACAAAACGTCGCAGGGGTGCACCCACGAGCGGTTGCAGCGCAACCTCATCGCATGCCGCTGACGCGCTGCATGTTCCCCCGTGCGCCGTGTGCCGGCCGGTGCTTGCGGCCATGTCCGACCAGTCCAAATGCAGCGGCCGCGAGCACTACGGCGACGCACGCCGCCCTCAATCGCGGCAGTCGGCAACGTCCTTCTGGGTGAGATTGGCATAGGGGCCGAACTCGGGCACCGCACTGGCTGCCGCATCCTGCGCGCCGCGCAGCGTGTCCAGCTGGTCGCAGATAAGCATGGCCTTCTGTTTGAAGGTCTCCGCTTCGGCTTCGATCTTGTCGCCGATCTGGTCCGGGTTGCCGCTCAGCACGCCTTTGAGCGCTTCACCGGCGGCATGCGCGCCGAATGCCGCGCCCTGCGTGCCGATATCGATGCCCTTGGCCGCAACGCCCTGGATCTGCGCGTAGTACTGACGCATCGCCTGATGCTGCCCGTCGTTCAAGTTCACCGGTTTGCCGCCGATGCTGAGCGCACCGTCGGCACGGATGGTCGCCGCCGGCAAGCCGCTGCGCCTGAGCGTCACGCTCTTGCCGTTGAAGGTCACGCCGCCGCTGTCGTTCTCGCCCGACACCACCACCTTCGGCTCGGACTGGCCGCAGCCCGCCAGCAACACGCTGGCCATTACCGCAGAAATAAGCAGTTTCATCAGCTATCCCCCGAATAAAGAGTTACTTGTCCGCCGGCACGTGCACGGCGCCGCCCACATCGCTGGCGCTGATCTCGCCGCTGCCCTTGCGCGCAAGGCTCACATCGCCACTGACCTTGCGCACATGAATCGAGCCGGAGCTGATCGCCTCGACCCGGACGCTCCCCTGCACGTCCTCGATCTCCATCTCGCCCGACCCCACGGTGCCAACGGTGACGTTGCCTGCCACGGCGCGCAGTCTGACGTCGCCGGAGCCCACCTTGCCGACCTCGGTTGCGCCGTGGATCTGCTTGGCCTTCAGGTCACCCGAGCCCACCGCCAGCACGCGCAGCGATCCGATGTCCTCCAGCTCGATGTCGCCGGAGCCCACCTTGGCGGTGACGCGCCCCTTGCTGCGGCGGACGGTCATATCGCCAGAGCCGACATCGGCGCTGACGGATGCGGCACCGGTGATCTCGGCATCGCCGGAACCCACATCGAACTGCACCAGCAGGGTGTTGGGTACGCTGCCGCGCAGGTCCAGGTACGCATAGTTCTCGCCGATGGACATGCGGCTCAGGCGGTCTTCGGCCAGGGTCACCACCAGCTTGTCGCCAACCCGCTTCTGGGTCACGGTGAGCGCCTTGAGCAGCTCGGCCTTGGCCGCACAGGCGCGGCCGTGCAGGCGTGCGCCGGTGCCGGTGCCGGGTGCGGCGTCCAGACGCAGGTCGTTGGAGGCGACTTCGAACACCACCGACTTCACTCCCGCCAGTTGCAACTCCAGGCTGCGCGGTTCGGAGTACGTGCATTGCTCTTCGGCAGCCGCGGCGCCGGGCAATGCGAACAGAAGGGCCAGGGTCAGGGGCAGGCGCATGGGATGTCCTTCAGGCTTCGGAGCGCCGGCGGCGCAGGTAGATGGAGGCGACGATCAGGACCACACCGATGGCAGCACCGATCCAGATGTCGGCATTGCCATAGACGCGTGCGCTGTCGGTGTGCTGCAGGGCCCACTGCACCAGGTCGCTGGGGTTCTGCATGGCGCTGCTGTCCAGGTTGCCGCTGACCGCACGCGGCGACCAGGTGCCAGGCAACACGCTGAGCAGGCCGCGGTAGCACACGATGTACCAGATCCAGCCGATCGGCAGCGACACGCCCGGCATCGCCGACAGGATGCTCAGCATCACGCAGGCCAGCAGCGGGAACAGCACCGCCCACAGGAATGGCTTGCTGTTGGCCCAGGCCGAGCAGAACATCAGCCAGCCCACGGTCGGCAACGACCATAACAGGCTCATCGGCACGGTCGTGAGCAGCAACCAGAGCATCGCGAACGGATGCGAGTGGGTGGCCATCGCCCAGGGGCTGGGCGCACCGGCGATCAGGGCACCGCCGATGGCGATCAGCCACAGCGCCAGGCCCACCACCAGGCCGATCGCGATGGCGATCAGCGGCGCCAGCAACAGCGCCCAGGCCGCCTTGGACAGTACCGTCTGCACGTCGGACACCGGCAGTGATTTCCAGAACAGCACGCTGCGGTCGCGGCGGTCGTCGTACAGGCTGCCCAGTGCGTAGAAGAACACCACGAAGGCCAGCACCACCGAGGCGATGCCGATCCCGCCCAGCAGCAGGCCGTCGCCAACCTGGCCCAGGGTGCGGGTGTACTCGGCCATGTCGCCCAGGTTGACGCTGTCGCCAACCATGTTGCGGCGCGCGGTGATCGCACCGATCACGGCCCCCAGCAGCGCGAAGAACACCGCGATACCGCCGGTGATCACCTGCGCCCAGACGAAGCCGCCACGGTGTTCCCAGTATTCGCGTTTGAGCAGCCAGCCGAAGCTGCGGGCGGGCGATGCGTGCGTGGTCACTGCGTTCATGCGTAGGTCCCCTTCATGACGGCAACAAACAGATCGGCCAGGCCGGGATTGCGGGTTTCTCCAAAGCCGGCGAGCTGTGCCTTGGGCACACCATCGAACAGCATCACGGTCTTGCCGAACGGCAGGCTGCGTTCGTCGATCGGCTTGAGCGCACGTACGGCATCCAGGCGCTCGGCACCGACCAGTACTTCGGTGTAGCGCTCGGCAACGTCTTCCATGTCGGCAGTCAACACGATGCGGCCATCGCGGATGAACATCACATCGGTCAGGATGTGCTCGATTTCTTCGACCTGGTGGGTGGTGACGATGATGGTCTTCTGCTCGTCGAAGTAATCCTCCAGCAGGCGCTGGTAGAACTGCTTGCGGTACAGGATGTCCAGCCCCAGGGTGGGTTCGTCCAGCACCAGGATGCGCGCGTCGATGGCCATTACCAGCGCCAGGTGCAACTGCACGATCATGCCCTTGGACAGCTCGCGCACCCGCGATTTGCGATTGAGCTGGGTGTTGGTCAGGAAGCGCTCGCACTTGGCACGATCGAAGCGCGGGTGCACGCCGGCGACGAAGTCGATCGCTTCGCCTACCCGCAACCAGCGCGGCAGTACCGCCACGTCGGCAATGAAGCAGACCTCGTTCATCAGCGCGTTGCGCTCGGTGCGCGGGTCCATGCCCAGCACCTTCAAGTTGCCGTCGAAATCGGTCAACCCCAGCACGGCCTTGAGCGCAGTGGTCTTGCCGGCGCCGTTGGGGCCGATCAACCCGACGATGCGACCGGCGGCGATGGTGAAGCTGGTGTTGTCCAGCGCCAGCCGGTGTTTGTAGGCCTTGCGCAGGCCGTGTGCGTCGACGACATGGTCGGTGGAGACGGCGGTCATGGTGTTTTCCCCTGTGGCAATAGATCGTCGATGGACAGGCCCAGCCGCTGGATCCGTTCCAGCACCGCCGGCCATTCTTCATTCAAGAAACGCTCGCGTTCGCTTCCGCGCAGCTTCTGTGCCGCTTCCGGGGTCATGAACATGCCCAGGCCACGGCGCTTTTCCACCAGGTTCTCGTCGGCCAGTTCCTGGTAGGCGCGCGAGACGGTGATGGGATTGAGTTGATAGTCCGCCGCCACCTGGCGCACCGAGGGCAGGGCGTCCCCGGGCTTGAGGAGTCCATCGAGCATCATGGCAATGACCCGTTCCTTGAGTTGGCGGTAGATGGGAGCGCCGTCGCTCCATTGGATGTCGTTCATGATCAGCTCCGTGGGCGCAGGACCTGCGCGAAGGAGAAATAGGGCATCGACAGCGAAGCGCGCAGGTGCCGGCCGGGCCGGGTGCGCTCTTCGGGGGGAGGTGTCGCGTTTTCCGTAACCGCCTCCGACACGCCATAATCGGCGCCGGACTCCGTCACCTGACTGGAAGCGGCTCCCAGCCAACCAAGAACACACAGGGTGCTGCCGAACAGCAACAGCGGAACCGGTCGCGTGACACATGTGCTGTTCATGCTTTCCCCCTGCGTTGGATGACTGGTGTTGTATTCAACTATAACACCGACACGCGGGCCGTCAACTGCCTGTCATACCCAACTGATGGCACCCCGCGCGCAGCGGGTCGCCCACCCACTTCCGAGGACCTGCCCATGTTGTTCAAACGTCTGTTGGCCGGTGTATTTGCTGGCGTTTTGGCGAGTTCGGCGATGGCAGCCGGTGCGCCGCTGCTGGACCTGGACTACCGCCCGCTGGCCGGCAAGGCGCCGATCAACCTGAACCGTAGTTACGGCGGCAAGGTACTGATGGTGGTCAACACCGCCAGCAAATGCGGCTATACCCCGCAGTACGAGGGCCTGGAAGCGCTCAACCAGCGCTTCGGCAGCCGCGGCTTCGCGGTGCTAGGCTTCCCGTCCAACGATTTCCAGGGGCAGGAACCGGGATCTGAGAAGCAGATCCAGGAATTCTGCACGCTGACCTATGGCGTCAAGTTTCCGATGTTTGAGAAGGTGCATGTGCTGGGCAAGGAGGCGACGCCGCTGTACCAGCGGCTGACCCAGGCCACGGGTGTGGCGCCGGGCTGGAATTTTCATAAGTATCTGATCGGTCGCAATGGACACGTGGTGGCGCAGTTCCCCAGCAAGATCAAACCGGACGATCCAAGCGTGCTGGCGGCAATCGAACGCGAGCTCAATGCACCGTCGCGCTGAGCGCGGCTCTCGCAACGCCGCGTGCGCATGCGACAATGCGTGTTCAGCGCCGTCGGTGGCGCGTCTTTTCACTTTCTGGAACTGCATCGAATGAAGATGGGAAAGCGCGGCGCGGCGACGTCGCTACTGATGGTGGCAATGGCGGCTTCGATGCCGGCGATGTCGCAGCAACCGGCCGCAGCGGCCACCAAGGAGAAGCCAGTTTTGAATGCATCGTCTGAGAAAAGCACGCGCGACAACGTCAGCTACGCCATCGGGATGGACGTGGCGCGCTCGTTCGAGCCGATTGCCCAGGACATCGACCTGAGCGCGATGCAACGCGCCATCGAAAATGCGTTCAAGGGTGGCAAGCCGCTGCTGTCCGACGAGCAGACCCAGGCCACCGACACCGCCCTGCGCACCGCGTTGGCGGCCCGTAACGGCCAGCAGGTGCCGGGCATGGCGCCGGGCTCCGCGCCGGCCGCGCCGTCCAAGGAAAACGTCGGCCTGATGCTGGGCGACCGTGCGGTCGGTCCGTCGCTGGCCGGCATCAAGGACGAGATCGACCTGTCGATCCTGATGGAAGCGGTGCGTACCGTGTTCGCCAAGGGCACCACGCGTCTGACCCAGCAGGAAGCGGCCGCCACCATGCAGGCTTTCGCCTCTGCCAAGCAGGGCGCTGCCGGTGCCAAGAATCGCGAAGAAGGCAATGCCTTCCTGGCCAAGAACAAAACCGAGAAGGGCGTGATCACCACCGCTTCCGGCCTGCAGTACATGGTGTTGCGCCAGGGCAGCGGCGAGCGCCCGATGCGCACCAACAAGGTCCGTGTGAACTACGAAGGCAAGCTGCTCAACGGGCAGGTGTTCGACAGTTCCTACCAGCGCGGCCAGCCGGCCGAGTTCGGCCTGGACCAGGTCATTCCCGGTTGGACCGAGGGCGTCGCCCTGATGCCGGTCGGCTCGAAGTATCGTTTCTGGATTCCATCCAACCTGGCCTATGGCCCGAACGGCACGCAAGGCGGGCCGATCGGACCAGACGCAACGTTGACGTTCGATGTCGAACTGATGGGCATCCTTCCCTGATCTTCCGCAGGAGTCATTCCATCCATGCGCGTTGCGATCTTCGGCACCGGCTACGTGGGTCTTGTCACCGGTACCTGCCTGGCGGAAGTCGGGCATCAGGTCGTTTGCGTGGACATCGACCAGGCCAAGGTTGACGGCCTCAATGGTGGGGTGATTCCGATCTACGAGCCCGGGCTGGAGCCGATGGTGAAGGCCAACCATGCCTCCGGCCGGTTGCGCTTCACCAGCGACGCGGCCGCGGCGATCGCGCATGGCGAAATCGCCTTCATCGCCGTGGGTACGCCGCCAGACGAAGACGGTAGCGCCGACCTGCAATACGTGCTGGCAGTTGCACGCACGCTAGGCCGGCATATCGAAGGCCCGGCGATCGTGGTCAACAAGTCCACGGTGCCGGTCGGCACTGCGGACATCGTCCGCGCGGCGATCCAGGAAGAACTGGCCGCGCGCGGCGTCGCGTACGACGTCGACGTCGTCTCCAACCCCGAATTCCTCAAGGAGGGAGACGCGGTGGCCGATTGCATGCGGCCCGATCGCATCGTGATCGGTGCCACCAAGCCGGCCGCCGTCGCGCGCCTGCGTCGCCTGTACGCACCATTCAACCGTAGTCGCGATCGCATCGTGGAAATGGACGTGCGCTCGGCCGAGCTGACCAAGTACGCGGCCAACGCGATGCTGGCGACCAAGATCAGTTTCATGAACGAGATCGCCAACATCGCCGAGCGCGTCGGTGCCGACGTCGAGCACGTGCGTAACGGCATCGGCTCGGATCCGCGGATCGGCTGGCACTTCATCTACCCCGGCGCCGGTTACGGTGGTTCGTGCTTCCCGAAGGACGTGCAGGCACTGGCCAAGACCGCCGAGCAACATGGCATGCAACCGCGCCTGCTCAACGCGGTGGAGAGTGTCAACGATGCGCAGAAGGGGCATTTGTTCGAGCTGGTGCAGCGCCATTACGGCGGCGTCGGCAGCATCGCCAGCAAGACCTTCGCGGTCTGGGGGTTGGCATTCAAGCCCAACACCGACGACATGCGCGCGGCCTCCAGCCGCCGGTTGATGGCCCAGCTCTGGGACGCCGGCGCCAGCGTCCGCGCCTATGATCCGGAAGCCACCGGCGAGGCTCGGCGCATCTTCGGTGAGCGCGATGATCTGCATCTGTGCGAGGACGCCTTCGCGGCGCTGGAGGGCGCTGATGCATTGGTCGTGGTGACCGAGTGGAAACAGTTCCGCAGCCCGGATTTTTCCGGGATCAAGCAGGCCTTGAAGGACGATGTCGTGTTCGACGGGCGCAACCTGTACGACCCGCAGGAAATCGAAGCTGCCGGTCTGGCTTATTACGCCATTGGACGAGGCCGTTCGCTGTATGCATGAGCAACTTCCGCTGCACGACCGCGCGCTGGAAGCGCGGTTGATCGAATTGGAAACGCGACTGTCCTTCCAGGAACAGGCGCTCAACGAACTGAGCGAGGCGCTTGCCGATGCCCGGCTGACCGGCGCGCGCAATGCCGAACTGATCCGCCACCTGCTCGAGGATCTGGGCAAGGTGCGCTCCACGTTGTTTGCCGATGCAGCGGATGAACCGCCGCCTCCGCACTATTGAGTGCAGATTGCCACCACCATGAGCGATACCTTACGTGACCAACTGCTTGGCCTGGGCTTCAAGTCCGCGCCCAAGCCCGAACGCAAACCCGACGCACGGCCTGCCGCGCGTCCACATGGCAAGGGTGGCAAGCCCACTCCCGGCGGCAACAAGCCGCCCGGTGGCCAGGGCAGGGGGCCGCAGCGGCCGCCTGCCGCCGTAGCCCCCGATGGCGCCAACCCACGCAAGCATGACGGACGGCCTGGTGGGCCGCGTCCGCCGCAGGCCGGCGCCGACAGGCGCGTGCCCAGGCCGACCCGCACGCGCGAAGACATCGACCTGGCCAAGGCCTATGCGATCCGTGCGCAGCGCGAAAAGGACGAGCGCATCGAGGCCGAGCGTCTCAAGCAGGAAGAAGCACGCCTGCGCCGCGAAGCCAAGGCCAGGCTGGAAGAATTGCTCAAGGACAAGGGCCTGAATCACGCCGATGCGGAGATTGCCAGGCATTTCCCGTATGGCGGCAAGATCAAGCGGATTTATGTCACCGCCGATCAGCTCAAGGGGCTCAACGCCGGCGAGCTCGGCGTGCTGCAGCTCAATGGGCGCTACCTGTTGGTCACCGCCGAAGTCCTCGCCGAAGCCGAAGCGGTATTCGCTCCCTCGGTCGCACTGAAGGTGGACCCCAATGCGCCTGCGGGCGACGACCCGTATGCCGACCCCAAGTACCAGGTACCCGACGACCTGGTCTGGTAACGCTTGGGTGCAGTTGGGGTGTTCATGGGCACCTGAGGGTGCCCATTTGTTTGTTGCCAATCTACAACGCGATTTGTGCCCGCCGAGGGCATTGCCTGGTAATTTGCAGTCGCCAGACAGGCTGTCGACGATCTTTGCGCGACGGCAAGCGCCTGAGACCTCGGGTGACCTGTTGATGTCACGGAGCGGCGGCGCCAGGGTAATCAACACGCGTCCGGGCAACAGCGGCATCGCACGACATCGTCCGCTTGCTTAAAGCATGGCTGGTGCAGGCGTTGCAGAGGGACGAATGGCCGTGATCGACAATCCGGTCACGGCCGGGGCTGCACCATGTGGGCCGTTGCCGGTTGGCGCGGTCGGGCCTATGGTCGACTGCGCTGCTGCTCACTTCCTGCCGATGGTGCCGCATATGTTCCAGTCTTCCGATGCCCTGCAACCTCGCGCCGATAGGGCGCGGTCGTCGATGTCCGCTGACGTACCGGACGGTGTGCGTGTGCCGGCTGAGCGCAATGTGGCGCTGGCCGGCGTCCTGCTGGCGCTATGCATGATCAGCGGGCAGGTGGCCGCGCAGGCAGGGGATCCGCCCGCATTCGATCGCCCCGGCATTCCGTTCGCCGCCGATGTGCTACAGCCCGGTGCATTCGCCTGGGAGCAGGGCTTGCCGGATGCGAGCACCGACCGGGCCGATGGCCAGCGCACCACGCTCTACACTGCCGACACCGTGCTGCGTCTGGGCCTGTCGCAGTATGTGGAGCTGCAGCTCGGCAGCGACAGTTATAACTGGCAGCACGGCGGTGGTACACGGGTCCGCGGCGGGGGCGACAGCCATGTCGGCCTGAAGGTGGCCTTGCCCTCGCGCTCGGACAGCTTCCATTGGGCGGCGCTGGGCACCTATAGCGTGCCGACCGGCAGCCCGGCCTTCAGTGACGGCTATGCGCGCGAAGTGGGGGTGACCGCATCCTGGGATCTTGCGCAGCAGCGTGCGCTGGCGCTGTATGTCAACTACGCGCGCGACGACGATGGGCACAGCTGGACTTTTGCGCCCAACTACACGTTCTTTTCCGGCGAACACTTCAGCAGTTATGTGGAAGCGGGCGTGGAGACCGGCAGCGAGCACTCGCGTGTCGCCGGTGCCGGCGGTGCGTGGCAATTGCCGCACGCGATGCAGCTGGATGTGTCGGTGCTGCGCGGACTGACGTCGGAAAGCCCGGACTGGCAGGGCGGGATCGGGTTGTCGATCGCCTTCCAGTAACGGGTCTGCCTGGCTCAACGCAGGGCGACGGTGCCGAGCAGCAAGGCCGTGTGCCCAGCGCTCGGAGAAGTAGTCACGTTGCTCAATGGCGCCGACTGCCGGTAATAGCATCCAATGCTGCACTGCCGCATGCATTGGGTGCGTGGAAAAGGCTTAATTGGATCGATCCAATTCCAGTCCATTGCATGCACGATTTCCACTCAGCGGGGGCGGGCGCTTGACGCATTCCGGGCAGGCACCGGCCACGCCGGAGACGCGCGCGGTGCGTCGTGGTGCCGTGACGCTGCGCGACATTGCCAACGCAATCGGCGTGTCGCGCGCCACGGTATCGCTGGTGTTGCGGGGCAGCCCCCTGGTGCATGCTACTACCCGCGCGCGGGTGGAAGCAGAGCTGGATCGGCAACACTACGTCTATAACCGCGCTGCGGCCAATCTGCGGCAGCGCACTTCGTCCAGCATCGCGCTGGTCATCAACGATCTGTCCAATCCGTTCTTCGCCGAATTCGCCGCCGGCGTCGACCAGGCGCTGGGCGCGGCCGGTTATGTAACCCTGCTGGGCAGCACCGGCGAGTCGACGCAGCGCCAGCACGCGGTGCTGGCCTCGTTGATGGAGCACACACCGGCCGGCATCATCCTCTCGCCCGCGGAAGGCAGCCAGGCGCAGGCGCTGGCGCAGGTATTCGGCCGTCAGCGCAACGTGGTGCTGTTCAACCGCGAAGTGGACGGAGCGGGCTGGGATCTGCTGTCGCTGGACAACGAGCAGGGCGCCTTGCTTGCCTGTACCCATCTGATCGCGCAGGGACACCGCCAAATCGTGTTCTTCGGCGGCCACGCCGATTCCAGCTCCTGCCGGCAGCGTCGTGCCGGCTACATGCGGGCGATGTCCGCGGCCGGGCTGGCCGTGCAGTACGTCGAATCGGCACCCAATCGCCAGGATGCCGCGTTGTGCGGCGCACGCATGCTCGACAGTGGTGCGCACAGCGCCACCGCGGCGGTCTGCTACAACGACAGCGTTGCACTGGGCCTGATGGCGGGCCTGGCGATGCGCGGCATCGTGCCGGGACGCGACTTCGCGGTGACCGGCTTCGACGATATCGCCGAGGCCGCGCTGTTCACTCCTGCGTTGACCACGCTGGCCGCCGACCCGCGCGCGCGGGGCCGGCAGGCTGCGCAACTGGTGCTGCAACGTATCGGCAATCCCGAACTGGCGGTGCAACGGCTCACGGCCGCGGTGGCGCTGCAGGTTCGCGCCAGCAGCGCCTGTGCACCGACACCCGCGGTTTCGTCCGCTCCGTTACACCGTTCTCCCGCCCATTCCCCCACCAAGGCCTCCGGCCGCTGACCAGGCAACTCCTATGGTTTCCCTTTCCACGCAATCCACTGTACCCAGTGGCAACAAGGCGCCCGTCAACAACGGCGTTGCGTTGTCGGTGGTCACCACGATCTTCTTCATGTGGGGCTTTCTCACCTGCCTCAACGACATCCTGATTCCGCATTTAAAGTCGGTGTTCGAGCTCAACTTCGCGCAGGCGATGCTGGTGCAGTTCACCTTCTTCGGTGCGTATTTCCTGATGTCGCTGCCGGCCGGTTGGCTGGTGAACCGGCTGGGCTACAAGCAGGGCATCGTGGCCGGGCTGGCAGTGGCGGCGGTTGGCGCGCTGGGCTTCTGGCCGGCGGCGGAGTTGCGCGTCTACGGCGCCTTCCTGGGCGCGCTGTTCGTACTGGCCACCGGCATCACCATCCTGCAGGTGGCCGCCAATCCCTACGTTGCGTTGCTGGGTCCGGAGCGCAGTGCCTCCAGCCGGCTGACCCTGGCGCAGGCGCTCAATTCCCTAGGCACCGCGATCGCGCCGTTGCTGGGCGGTTGGTTGATCCTGTCCAACACGGTGATGAGCAGCGACGCGCTCAAGGCGCTGCCGGAACCCGAGCAGCTTGCCTACCGCGTGCAGGAAGCGCAGGCAGTGCAGGGCCCGTACATCGGCCTGGGCGTGGTGCTGTTCCTGCTGGCGATCTTCGTGTTCCTGTTTCGCCTGCCGGCACTGACTGACGCCGGCGCGCAGAAGGACGAAAGCAAGCATTCGCTGCTGGATGCGCTGCGCCACCCGCATGTGCGCTTCGGTGTGCTGGCGATCTTCTTTTATGTTGGTGCGGAAGTGGCGATCGGCAGCCTGATGGTCAATTACTTCTCGCTGCCGGAGATTGGCGGGTTCACCGAGCGCGAGGCGACCACGTACGTGTCGGCCTACTGGACGCTGGCAATGATCGGCCGCTTCATCGGCTCGGCGCTGCTGGCCAAGCTGTCGCCGCGCGTGCTGCTGTCGGTGTTCGCAGCGATCAATGCACTGTTCCTGGGGCTGACCATGGTCAGCGGCGGCATGCTGGCGGTGTATGCGCTGGTGGCGATCGGGCTGTTCAATTCCATCATGTTCCCGACCATCTTCACCCTGGGCATCGAGCGCCTGGGCGCGTTGACCGGCCGCGCCTCCAGCCTGCTGATCATGGCCATTGTCGGCGGCGCGATCGTGCCGTACCTGCAGGGCCTGCTGGCCGATCGCATCGGCCTGCACGAGTCGTTCGTGCTGCCGCTGGTGTGCTACCTGTACATCGTGTTCTATGGTATCTGGGGCTCGCGTCTGCGTGGCGCCCTGGCGGAGGCACGCGCATGAGTGCGGTCAGGAATCAGGTGATCTGCTTCGGTGAAGCCTTGATCGACATGCTGGCCTTGCCGCAGGCCGCCAGCGACGATGCGCGTACCTTCGCGCAATACGCCGGCGGTGCGCCGGCCAACGTGGCGGTGGCAGTGGCCAAGCTCGGCGGCGAGGCGCATTTTGTCGGCATGCTGGGCCGCGACATGTTTGGCGACTTCCTGCTGCAGAGCCTGCAGCAGGCCGGCGTGGCCACCGACGGCATCGTGCGCACCGACCAGGCCAAGACCGCGCTGGCGTTCGTCGCACTCGATGCGGCGGGCGAGCGCAGTTTCAGTTTCTACCGGCCGCCGGCGGCGGACCTGCTGTTCCGCGCCGAACATTTCGCCGCCGACGGCTTCGCGCAGGCGGCGGTGCTGCATGTGTGCTCCAACAGCATGACCGAGCCGGAGATCGCGCAGTGCACGCTCGATGGCATGCGCCGCGCACGCGCTGCCGGCGCCATCGTCAGCCTGGACCTCAATCTGCGCCCGATGCTGTGGCCGCAGGACGTGAACCCGGCGCCGGTCCTGTGGGAGGCGCTGGCGCTGGCCGATGTGGTCAAGCTCTCGCGCGAGGAACTCGACTATCTGGCCGGCACCTTGAATGCCGACGCTGGCGCGGTGACGCAGAAGCTATGGCAGGGGCAGGCGCGTTGGCTGCTGGTCACCGACGGCGGTGGCCCGGTGCATTGGCAGACGCGGACCGATACCGGCCAGGTGCCAACCTTCGAGGTGCAGGTGCGCGACAGTACTGCGGCAGGCGATGCCTTCGTCGGCGGCCTGCTGTATCAGCTGGCAGCGCGTGCAATTGCGCTTGAGCAGCTGTGCGGCGACCCCACTACGATGGCCGAGGTGATCCGCTTCGCCGCCGCGGTCGGTGCGTTGGCGGTGACGCGCAAGGGCGCGTTTGCAGCGATGCCCGGCATCGATGACGTCCATACCCTGATCCAGGAACAAGCATGAGCCCGCTGCCCGCTTCCCCCGCACCCGATTTCCGTTCGGCCGACGTCCTGCGCCAGCACATCGCCGACACCATGGCGTTCTACCACCCGCGCGCGATCGATCCAGCCGGTGGCTTCTTCCAGTACTTCAAGGATGACGGCAGCATCTACGATGCCGGCCACCGGCATCTGGTGAGCAGCACGCGCTTCGTCTTCAACTACGCGATGGCCTACCGCGAGTTCGGCAATGCCGAGTACCTGGAGGCAGTGCGCCACGGCCTGGATTACCTGCGCAACGTGCATCGCAACGCCGCCACCGGCGGTTATGCCTGGACCTTGCGCGATGGCGTCGTGGAAGACGACATGAACCACTGCTACGGCATTGCGTTCGTGCTGCTGGCGTATTCGTGCGGGCTGAAGGCCGGCATCGCCGAGGCACGTGCGTGGATGGACGAAACCTGGCAGCTGCTGGACAAGCACTTCTGGGAGCCGGAATTCGGCTTGTACCGCGATGAAGCCGACGCCCAGTTCAACTTCACCACGTATCGCGGCCAGAACGCCAACATGCACATGTGCGAGGCGATGATCGCCGCGTACGAAGCCAGTGGCGAGCAGCGCTACCTCGATCGTGCGCTGCAGCTGGCCGAGCACATGACCCGGCGCCAGGCGGCCAAGGCCGATGGTCTGGTGTGGGAGCATTACGACCCGCAGTGGAACATCGATTGGGACTACAACCGCGACAATCCCAAGCATCTGTTCCGGCCCTGGGGCTTCCAGCCGGGCCACCAGACCGAGTGGGCCAAGCTGCTGATGCTGCTGGATCGCTATGCACCCACGGACTGGTTGTTGCCGACTGCGCAGCATCTGTTCGATGTGGCGGTGGAGCGCTCCTGGGACGCGCGGCGCGGCGGGCTGTATTACGGCTTCGACCCGGACGGCAAGGTCTGCGACGACGACAAGTATTTCTGGGTGCAGGCCGAATCCTTGGCTGCCGCGGCCTTGTTGGCACAACGCAGTGGCGATGAACGCTACTGGCAGTGGTACGACAGGCTGTGGGATTACTCGTGGAAGCACATGATCGACCACCGTTACGGTGCGTGGTATCGCATTCTGGATGCGGACAACCGCAAGTACAGCGACGAGAAGAGCCCGGCCGGCAAGACCGACTACCACACCATGGGCGCGTGCTACGAAGTGTTGAACGTGTTGCGGCCGGCTGCTTGATGCTGGCGTGATCAAGGGCGTCGCCGCGCGATGCGTCGGCGCCGCGTAGGAGCGCACCCGGGCGCGATGAGGTTCCACCGGTAAAGCCTCGTCGCGCCCGGGTGCGCTCCTACGATGTCTGCAGTCTGCGGCTGTGCTTATTCCGGGTCGTAATCCAGATTCGACGCCAGCCCACGTTCGGCCAGTGCCAGGGTGATGCCCTTGCGCTTGGCGTAGTCGGCGACCTGTTCCTTGCTCAGCCGCCCGACCACGAAGTACTGGCTCCTGGGATGGCTGAAGTAGTAGCCGGACACCGCGGCGGTGGGGAGCATGGCGAAACTTTCGGTCAACGACATCTCGGCATGGTGCTCGGCGGCGAGCAGATCGAACAGCGTGCGCTTTTCACTGTGTTCGGGGCAGGCCGGGTAGCCGGGCGCCGGGCGGATACCGCGGTAGCGCTCGGCGATCAGCGCCTCGTTGTCCAGGTTCTCATCGTCCACATAGCCCCAGAACTCGGTGCGCACACGCTGGTGCAGGCGCTCGGCCAGCGCCTCGGCCAGGCGATCGGCCAATGCCTTGAGCAGGATGGAGTTGTAGTCGTCGTGCGTGGCTTCGAAGCGCGCGATATGCGGGTCGATGCCAAGACCGGCGGTGACCGCGAACGCACCGATCCAGTCCTGTTTGCCGCTGTCCTTGGGGGCGATGAAATCGGCCAGGCAGAAGTCCGGGCGGTCGATGGGCTTGTCGACTTGCTGGCGCAAGAAGTGCAATAAACGCCGGGATTCGGGATTGGGAATTGGAGATTGGCTGGGCTGCTGCGACTCCCCAATCCCGGCTGCCGAATCCCGGTGGTCCGTCAGGACTACTTCAATATCGTCGCCAACGCTGTTCGCCGGCCACAAGCCGAACACCGCCTTTGCTGTCAGCCACTGTTCGTCGACGATGCGTTTGAGCATGCGGCGTGCATCGCGATACAGCTCGCTGGCCTGGGGGCCGACGATCTCGTCGCTGAGGATGGCCGGAAACTTGCCGGCCAGTTCCCAGGCCTGGAAGAACGGGGTCCAGTCGATCAGCTCCACCAGCTCGGCCAGCGGGTAGTCGTCGAACACGTGCAGTCCCGGCTGACGCGGCGTCGGTGGGGTGTAGTTGCTCCAGTCGCCGTCGAACTTTTGCGCGCGCGCCTTTTCCAGCGGCACCAGCCGCTTGGCGTCGCCACGGTTGCGATGACGTGCGCGGATCTCCGCGTAGTCGGCATCGTTGGCGGCAACAAACGCCTGGCGCAGGTCCCGCGAAATCAGCGATTGCGCCACGCCTACGGCACGCGAGGCATCCTTTACCCACACCGTGGGTGCGGTGTAGTGCGGGTCGATCTTCAGCGCGGTGTGCGCACGCGAGGTGGTGGCACCACCGATCAGCAACGGAATCTCGAAGCCCTGTCGCTGCATTTCGCGCGCCACGTGCGACATCTCCTCCAGCGACGGCGTGATCAGCCCGGACAGCCCGATCAGATCCGCATTTTCTTCGCGTGCGCGGTCCAGGATCACCTGCGCGCTGACCATCACGCCCAGGTCGACCACATCGAAGTTATTGCAGGCCAGTACCACGCCGACGATGTTCTTGCCGATGTCGTGCACGTCGCCCTTGACCGTGGCCATGATGATCTTGCCGTTGGACTTGCCCACATCGCCGGTGCGCAGTTTTTCCGCTTCGATAAAGGGCAGCAGATAGGCCACGGCTTTTTTCATCACGCGCGCGGACTTGACCACCTGCGGCAGGAACATCTTGCCGGCGCCGAACAGGTCGCCGACCACGTTCATGCCGTCCATCAGCGGGCCTTCGATCACATCCAGCGGGCGGGTGGACTGCTGGCGCGCTTGCTCGGTGTCGGTTTCCACGTAGGCATCGATACCGTGCACCAGTGCATGCGCCAGACGCGCACGCACCGGCTTGTCACGCCAGGCCAGGTCTTCGACTTTCGATGCCCCCTTGGTGCCCTTGTAGCGCTCGGCGATTTCCAGCAACCGTTCGGTGCCGTCGCGGCGCCGGTTGAGGATCACGTCCTCCACGCGCTCGCGCAGCTCCGGGTCCAGCTCGTCGTAGATCGGCATGCCGCCGGCATTGACGATGCCCATGTCCATGCCGGCCTTGATCGCGTGGAACAGGAATACCGAATGGATCGCCTGACGCACGGTCTCGTTGCCGCGGAACGAGAACGACACGTTGGAGACGCCGCCGGAAATATGGCAATGCGGCAGCGTGCGCTTGATCTCGCGCGTGGCCTCGATGAAGTCCACTGCGTAGTTGTCGTGTTCCTCGATGCCGGTGGCCACGGCAAAGATGTTCGGGTCGAAGATGATGTCTTCCGGCGGGAAGCCCACCTGTTCGGTCAGTACGGTGTAGGCGCGCGTGCAGATTTCCACCTTGCGGGCGCAGGTATCGGCCTGGCCCACTTCATCGAAGGCCATCACTACCGCGGCAGCACCGTAGCGCAGCACCTTGCGCGCCTGTTCGATGAAGACTGCCTCGCCTTCCTTGAGCGAGATCGAATTGACCACGCTCTTGCCCTGCAGGCATTTCAGGCCTGCTTCGATCACCGTCCACTTGGACGAATCCACCATCACCGGGATGCGCGCGATGTCCGGCTCGGACATGATCAGGTTGAGAAAGCGCGTCATTGCCTTTTCGGAATCGATCAGGCCTTCATCCATGTTGACGTCGAGGATCTGCGCGCCGTTGGCGACCTGCTGGCGCGCGACGTCGACCGCCTCTTCGTAGCGCTCCTCCTTGATCAGCTTGCGGAACTGCGCGCTGCCAGTGACGTTGGTGCGCTCGCCGACGTTGACGAACAGCAGGTCCGGGGTGATGACCAGCGGTTCCAGGCCGGACAGGCGGGTGTAGCGGGGAGTGCTCATGCGGGGCTCTGCTGGACGGTGACGGCGTGGTCGGTCTTGTCGAGTCGGTACTCACCGCAGGACGAGCGCGCGCGATGGAATGCGGCCCTCATCCGGCGCTGCGCGCCATCTTTTCCCGCGGGCGGGAGAAGGGCAGGACGCTGCGCACGGAGCATCCTTGTTGCAGCCCAAGCGCGGCGCTGTCCTTCTCCCGCCAGCGGGAGAAGGTGCCCGGAGGGCGGATGAGGGCTCACTTGCCGCATCACGCCGCCAACTCCTGCGCGCCCGGCAATTGCCGCGGCGGCAGATCGGCGACCGCGTCGGCGATGGCGCGGATATGGTCCGGCGAGGTACCGCAGCACCCGCCGACCAGATTGAGCAGGCCGGCCTGAGCGAACTCGCGCAGCGTCTGCGCCATTTCTTCCGGGGTTTCGTCGTATTCGCCAAAGGCATTGGGCAGGCCGGCATTTGGATGCGCGCTGACGTAGCCTTCGGCGATCTGCGCCAGCGTTTCCACATGCGGGCGCAGGTCCTTGGCGCCCAACGCACAATTCAAACCCACCGACAGTGGCCGCCCGTGCGCCACGGAGGCGTAGAACGCTTCGGCGGTTTGCCCCGACAGCGTGCGCCCGGACGCATCGGTGATGGTGCCGGAGATCATCACCGGCAGCCGTCCGCCGCGCGTTTCGAAGACTTCTTCGATGGCGTAGAGCGCGGCCTTGGCATTGAGCGTGTCGAAGATGGTTTCCACCATCAAGGTGTCGGCGCCGCCGTCGATCAGGCCTTCGATCGCTTCGCGATAGGTCTGCCGCAGTGCGTCGAAGCTGGTATTGCGATACCCGGGATCGTTGACGTCGGGGCTGATCGAGGCCGTGCGGCTGGTCGGGCCGAGCACGCCGATCACGAAGCGCGGCTTGTGCGGGGTCAGCGCTTCGACCGCATCGCAGCAATCGCGCGCGACCTGGGCGCCGGCCTTGTTCAACTCGTAGACCAGGTGTTCCAGGTGATAGTCGGCCTGGCTCACCGAGGTTGCGTTGAAGGTGTTGGTCTCCAGCAGGTCGGCACCGGCATCCAGGTAGGCGCGGTGGATGCCGGCGATGATCTCCGGGCGCGTCAGCAGCAGCAGGTCATTGTTGCCCTTCAGGTCATGCCCTTCCGGCGCGTGTGCGTGATCGCACCCCGGCCCATGCACGTGCGCGCTGTCGTAGCCGTCGGCAAAACGGGTGCCGCGGTAATCCGGTTCCTGCAGGTCGTGGCGCTGGATCATGGTGCCCATCGCGCCATCGATGATGAGGATGCGTTCGGCGAGCGCGGCAGTGAGTCTGGCGGCGCGCTCGGGATGCAGCCAGGGCAGTGCAAACGGGATTGGAGGTTGGGAATTGGAGATTGCTGCGGGCGTCATGATGCGATTCTCCGTGAGGCAGTGGCGCTGCTTTCAACGAATCCCGAGTCTCGACTCCCAATTCCCGGCTTCACCGCGATCAACGAAATCACTTCGAAGTGCGGCGGGCGCTTCTCGCGCGTCACCGTCTCCAGGCTGGAGACGTCCAGGCCTGCCTTTTCGGCGAATCGGCGCAATTCCTTGGCGGCAAAACCCAAATTGACGTGGCCATAGGCATGCACGGCCGCGCGGTGTTCATGCTTGGCCAGGCTGCACAGCAGCAGCCGGCCGCCGGGGCGCAGCACGCGCGCCGATTCGGCCACGGCCTGCGCCGGCTTGGCGGCATAAGTGAGTGCATGCATCAGCACCACCAGGTCGAAGCTGGCATCGGGGAACGGCAACGCATGCATGTCGCCTTCGCGCACTTCCACATTGCGCAATTTGCGCAGACGCTCGCTGGCGGCGGCTACCACGCGCGCACTGGTGTCGATGCAGATGTAGCGGGTGGCATGCGGGGCCACCAGCTCGGCCAGCACGCCATCGCCGGAGGCGATGTCGAGGACGTCACCGGTTTCCAACAGGGGCAGCGCCGTGCGCGCCAGCGCTTCCCAGGTGCGCCCGGGCGAGTAGTGGCGCTCCATGTCGCCGGCCACCGAATCGGCCCAGTTCTGGTCGGCGGCGCGGTTGGCGAGCACGGCGGCCACCCGCTCGGCATCCTGGCGCAGCAGCGGATCGTCGCTGCCGGTACTCAGCGCCAGCCACAGTGCACGCTGGGCCGGATCCAGCGACACCTCGTCGAAGCGGTAGTACGCGGACACACCGGCGCGGCGGTCGCGCACCAGCCCGGCTTCCTTGAGCTTGGCCAGGTGGGTGGACACCCGCGGCTGGGCCAGGCGGGTGATGGCCGACAGCTCGGCCACGGTGAGTTCTTCCTGTTCCAGCAGGGCCAGCAGGCGGACACGGGTGGCGTCGGCGAATACTTTCAGGCGGGCCGACCAGTCTTCCAGATCCATGAATATCTCTATATCGCGATATGGAGATATTTTCGGACGGGCAGGGGATGGGGTCAACTACATACGCATGCGAATGGTTGTGGCTACAATGAGCGCATAGCCAACACCCGGGAGGGGTCGAACGTGGATTTCAGCTTTACCGAAGAACAACTGATGATCCGGGACGTGGCCCGCCGGATCGGCCAGGAAAAGATCGCCCCCAGCGCCGAGCAGTTCGATCGCAGCGGCGAATTTCCGCTGGAGAACATCCAGCTGCTGGGTGAGAACGGTCTGATGGGCATCGAGGTGCCGGCCGAGTACGGCGGTGCCGGTATGGACCCGATCAGCTATGCACTGGCGATGATCGAAATCGCCGCCGCCGACGGTGCGCATTCGACCATCATGTCGGTCAACAACTCGCTGTTCTGCACCGGCATCCTGAAGAACGGCACCGAAGCGCAGAAGCAGCGCTACGTGCGTGCGATTGCCGAAGGCACCCACATCGGTGCCTTCGCACTGACCGAGCCGCAGTCCGGCTCCGATGCATCGGTAATGCGGTGCCGCGCGGTCAGGCAGGGCGATGGCAGCTTCGTCATCAACGGCAAGAAGAGCTGGATCACCTCCGGCCCGGTGGCCAAGTACATCGTGCTGTTCGCGGTGACCGAGCCGGACAAGGGCTCGCGCGGCATCACCGCGTTCATGGTCGATACCGAGCGCGCCGGCTTCCATCGCGGCAAGACCGAGCCCAAGCTGGGCATCCGTGCCTCGGCCACCTGCGAGATCGAGTTCGCCGACTATGTGGCGCAGCCGGACGAGGTGCTGGGCGCCGAGGGCGAGGGCTTCAAGACCGCGATGAGCGTGCTGGATGCCGGGCGCATCGGCATCGCCTCGCAGGCGGTGGGCATCGCGCGTGCCGCCTATGAGGCCACGCTGGCCTACGTGAAGGAGCGCAAGGCGTTCGGCGCGGCGATCGGCACCTTCCAGATGACCCAGGCCAAGATCGCCGATATGAAGTGCAAGCTGGACGCAGCACTGCTGCTGACGCTGCGCGCGGCCTGGCTCAAGGGCCAGGGACAGAAATTCGGCACCGAGGCGGCCGTGGCCAAGCTCACCGCGTCCGAAGCGGCGATGTGGATCACCCACCAGGCGGTGCAGATCCACGGCGGCATGGGCTATTCGAAGGAAATGCCGCTGGAGCGTTACTTCCGCGATGCCAAGATCACCGAAATCTACGAGGGCACTTCGGAAATCCAGCGCCTGGTGATCGCGCGCGGCGAGACCGGCCTGCGCTGAACGGCCTGATCCGGCACTACGTCGCGGTCGACACCATCGGCCCGAGCTGCGCAGCAGTCGATCCGGCACCGTGGCGCTGGCGATTGCCTCACCCTGTGTAGGAGCGCGCTTGCGCGCGAAACGGCGTTCTCGATAACGCCCCATCGCGCGCAAGCGCGCTCCTACGCAAACGTGGGCGCTCAGATGTCGCAGAGGCGCCGTGTCAGTGGCCTGGCGCCGGCACACCGTAAGCAACTTCACAGCTTTACATCGCACATGGTTGCATCCAACCTTGTCGCGCGCGGCGCGCGCAGATCACAATCGCAGCTTCTCTGGCCTCTGGTGCGCGCATGCCCCGGTCCTTGCACGCTGTGTTTTCCCGCCCTTCGTTGTCTGCCATCGTTACGGTGCTGGTGTGTTGGGCGCTGTTGCTGGTCTGCGCTGCGGCAAGTGCGCAAACGCCGCCGCCCTCGATCGTGCCCACCGACCGCCTGCAGGAAGCCTGGTGGGCGCAGCGGCATGCGCAGGTGCTGGAGCAGGTGAAGCAGCACGCCGACACGCCGCTGTTGTTGATCGGGGATTCGATCACCCAGAACTACGAAAAAGCCAAGGCGCCGGACGAGGATTTTCAGCCGACCTGGCAGACCTTCTACGGCAGCCGTGGCGCGCTCAACCTGGGCTTCAGCGGCGATGGCACCGAGAATGTGCTGTGGCGGCTGGCCAATGGCGAGGTCGATGGCCTGCAGCCCAAGGTCGCGCTGGTATTGATCGGTACCAACAACACCGGCCATCTCGGCCAGACCGCGGAGCAGGCCCAGCTCGGTATCGATGCGGTGGTGGCGGCGATCGAACAGAGGTTGCCGCGCACCCAGATCTTGCTGGTGGGCGTGCTGCCCAGCGACATCTCCGGCGAGAAGTCGCGCCGCGATGCGCAGATCAACCAGGGCCTGGCGGTGCGCTATGGCGACAATCCACGCGTGACCTATCTGGATGTGGGGTCGATCTTCCAGCGCGACGGCAAGCTGCGCACCGAGCTGTTTTACGACACTCGCTTCCGTCCGCCGGCCGGTGCCCTGCATCCGGACACGCAAGGCCAGCGCATGCTGGCCGAGGCGATCGAGCCGACCCTGGCGCGCCTGCTGGGCGAGCCGCCGGTCAAGCCGGTTGCCGCGCTGGGCCGCGATTTTGCGACCTCGCTGATTCCGGTCGACCGGCTGGAGCAGGACTCCTACGACTGGTATGCGCGTCACCATGCGGCGCTGGCCGCAGCGCGCACGCTCAAGCCCGAGGTGGTGATGATCGGCGATTCGATCACCCATTTCTGGGCCGGTCCGCCGCAGGCCACCCGTGTCAGTGGCCAGGAGTCCTGGCAATGGTTGTACGGCAAGCGGCCGGTGCTGAACCTGGGCTTCGGCTGGGACCGCACCCAGAACGTGCTGTGGCGCATCCGCCAGGGCGAACTCGACGGCCTGGATCCGCAATGGGTGGTGTTGCATATCGGCACCAACAATCTCACCGCCACCGCGCAGTCGCGCGCCAGCACCCCGGCCGAGGCTGCCCAGGGCGTGGAGGCGGTGGTCGCCGAGGTGCGCCGCCGGTTGCCCGACAGCAGGTTGATCCTGATGCAGATCATGCCGCGCGGTTTCCGTGCCGATAGTCCGCTGCGTGCGCCGATCGCCGAGACCAATCGCCTGCTGGTCGCCCGTTTCGCCAAGGACCCGTCGGTGCGTCTGCTGGATATCGGCCCGCAGATGCTGCTACCCGACGGCTCCCTGCCCGAAGCCCTGATGCCCGATAGCACTCATCCCAGCGAAGCCGGCTACCGCATCTGGGCGCAGGCACTGCGCGCTGCCGGCATCACGGCAGCGCCGTGACGCGGTGAGGGCAGGGGCCGGCTCTGTCGCGGGCCGGCGCAATGGTGATGGTGGTGCTGCTGATGCTGGCGAGCGGTGCAGGCGTGGTTGCAAGCTGCGGCGTCGCGCATCGCGTAGATGCTAGAGCGCACGGGCTGGGCGCGGTGCCATGCGTGGCCTGTCTTCCCGCGCAGCGTCCAACCGGCATCACAGGGTGCTGATGATCGCCGGAGGAGCTGGCGATCCATGCGGTTGATGGTCACGACACCGCAAGACTCCCGACCCCAGAAACCAGAAGACCCCCGATCGCTCGGAGGTCTTTTTAAACTGGTGCCCAGAAGAGGACTCGAACCTCCACGAAGTTGCCCCCGCTAGCACCTGAAGCTAGTGCGTCTACCAATTCCGCCACCTGGGCAGGTGAGCCGCAAATTCTGCAGACTCCTGGCGAGCTTGTCAACGGGTTTCGAGCATCCATCGCCGACCGCCGGGGCCCGCCTGCTGCCCACGCCAGGACCGCAGGGGGTACCATTGGAGCAATGACGAAGAAAACCCCCCAAGATTCGGCCCGGCCCAGCCGCCGTAAATCCGCCAGCCCGGGCGATTCCTCCACCGCTGAACAGCAGAAACTGCCGGGGTGGATGCCGGACTTCCTGGTCCGCGCCGCCGCCGGCGCATCGACCAAGTCCGCCAACAAGCGCGCTGCCGCCAAGGCGGCACCGGAGCAGCCTTCCGCTCCACTGCCTGCCGCCCCGCGCGCTCCGCATCCGCGCAAGAGCGGCCCGCCGGCACCGCCGCCCGAGCGCTTTGCAGAGGCCGCTCCGGCTCCTGCCGCCGGCTTCAAGGACCCGCATGCCGACCGCGAGGCGCTGCGTTATGCGGAGCCAATCGCCAGCCGTGAGGCCATCCTGCAGCTGCTGGAGGCCTGCGACGGCCCGCAGACCGCCGAAGAAATTGCCGGGCAGCTCGGCTTGAGCGATCGTATCGATGCGCTGGGCAAGCGGCTGGCCGCGATGGTGCGCGAAGCGCAGCTGGTGCAGAACCGCCGTGGCGGCTACGCCCCGGTGCAGCAGACCAGCCTGATCGCCGGTGTGGTGATCGCCAACCCCGAGGGCTTCGGTTTCCTCAAGCCGGACGAGGGTGGCGACGACCTGTTCCTGCCGCCGTTCGAAATGCGCAAGGTGATGCACGGCGACCGTGCATTGGCCAACGTGACCGGTATCGACCGCCGCGGCCGCCGCGAGGGCGCCATCGCCCGCGTGCTGGAGCGTGGCATGTCGCGCATGCTCGGACGCTTCTTCTACGAGCACGGCGTGGCTTACGTCGACCCGGACGACAAGCGCGTGCAGCGCAATGTGCAGATTGCGCCGGACGGCATCGGCGAGGCCCGCGAAGGCCAGCTGGTGGTGTGCGAACTGATCGCCCCGCCGGACGCACGCCGCCCGGCCATCGGCAGGATCATCGCCGTGCTAGGCGACAAGCTGACGCCGTCGCTGGTGGTGGAAATGGCTATCCATGGCCATGAACTGCCGCACGAATTCCCGCAGGAGGTGCTGGACGAAGCCGCAGCCGTGCCGCTGCTGGTCGAACCGCAGATGATCGGCGGCCGGGTGGACCTTCGGCAGATGCCACTGGTCACCATCGATGGCGAAGACGCCAAGGATTTCGACGACGCGGTGTATTGCGAGCCCAATGCCGACGGTTTCCGCCTGGTGGTGGCGATTGCCGACGTGTCCAACTATGTGCGTCCCGACACGCCGCTGGACGACGAAGCGCAAAAGCGCGCCACTTCGGTGTATTTCCCCGGGTTCGTGGTGCCGATGCTGCCGGAGACCTTGTCCAACGGCATCTGCTCGCTGATGCCCAAGGTCGACCGCATGTGTTTCGTCTGCGACATGCAGGTGGGACGCGATGGCGAAGTGACCGGCTCGCGCTTCTACGAAGCGGTGATGAACTCGCACGCGCGCCTGACCTACAACCAGGTCTGGAAGGCGGTGGGCGAGGACGATGCCGACACCAAGGCCTTCATCGGCCCGCTGCTGCCGCAGGTGCAGCGCCTGCATCAGCTGTATCACCTGCTGTCGAAGGCGCGCACGCACCGCGGCGCGATCGAGTTCGAAACCTCCGAAGTGCGCTTCGTGCTCGACAATACCGGCGAAGTCACCCAGGCCGGCATGCTGGTGCGCAACGATGCGCACAAGCTGATCGAAGAATGCATGATCGCTGCCAACGTTGAGGCCGCGCGCTATCTGTTGAGCGCGCATGTGCCGGCACCGTACCGCGTGCACGAGCGCCCGCCGGAGAGCAAGTACGAAGACCTGCTGGAGTTCCTCAAGGAATTCCAGCTCAGCCTGCCGGCGTGGAGCAAGGTACGCCCGGGCGATTACACAAAGCTGCTGAAAAAGGTGCGTGCGCGCCCGGATGCGGCGTTGCTGGAATCGGTGCTGCTGCGCAGCCAGAGCCTGGCCGTGTATTCGCCCGACAACAATGGCCACTTCGGCCTGGCGCTGGAGGCGTATGCGCACTTCACCTCGCCGATCCGCCGTTATCCGGACCTGCTGGTGCACCGCGCGATCAAGCACGCGCTGACTGGCGCCAGCCCGGAAAAATTCATCTACACGCCGCGGCAGATGGCGGCACTGGCGCTGCAATGCTCCGAGCGTGGCCGGCGTGCCGATGAAGCCGAGCGCGAAGTCGACGAGCGTTATCGCGCTGCCTGGATGGAAAAACATGTCGGTGGCCAGTTCGATGGCGTGATCAGCGGTGTGACAGGCTTCGGCCTGTTCGTGGAATTGAACGAATCCAAGGTCAACGGCCTGGTGCATGTCACCCAGTTGCCGCAGGACTATTACCAGTTCGATCCGATTCGCAAGACCCTGAGCGGCGAGCGCCGTGGCCGCGAGTTCCGTCTGGGCGACCCGGTGCGCGTGCTGGTGCTCAAGGCCAGCATGGAAGAGCGCAAGATCGATTTCCGCCTGGCCGAAGAGCGCGACCCCGGCGAGGCACCGTTGCCACCGCGGGAAAAGCCCGCCAAGCGCAAGAAGAAGTCGCACTGATGTGAGCAGGACGTTGCCGGTGGCCCCGTGCCGCCGGCAATCTGTTGGATCGGCAGGCGTAGTGTGGTGCCGCCAGGACTGCTCCATGTCCGCAGCGGCGATTCCGGCAGACTGGCGTGCGGAGAAGGCAATGGACGCAACGAACGAATACAGCGGCGGTTGCCAGTGTGGCGCCGTGCGTTTCCATGTGCGCGGGGCACTGACCGATGCCTCGATCTGCCACTGCCGGATGTGCCAGAAGGCCTTCGGTGCGTATTACGCGCCCCTGGTGTCCATCCGGGGCACCGAGTTTCGCTGGACCCGTGGCATGCCCAGGCGCTTTGCATCCTCGTCGGTGGTGCAGCGTGGTTTCTGCGCCGACTGCGGCACGCCATTGACCTATGAAGCGCCCGACGGCGTGGCCATCGCTGCCGGGGCATTCGATACCCCGCAACGGCTGCCGCCGCATATCCAGTACGGGCTGGATCGCAAGCTCCCCTTCGTCGATCACGTGGCCCAGCTGCCCACGCGTCCACCGGAAAACGATGCCGCCGCAGAAGCCTTCCTGGCCAGCGTGGTGTCGCGGCAACATCCGGACCACGACACCGACCAATGGCCGGTGTGAGGCCAGGTCCCGGCGCTGGGGTGCGGCTGATTCGGGCATCCGAGCCGTCTGGTCCGGAGCGTCAGGACGCTTGGTACCGTGGGTCGCCGCAGTCGGACACCCTCACGGCCGGTCTGACGGCAAATCCATCGGGCACGATGATTGGTACGGCAGGCAGTCAGGCGTTCAAGCCAGGTGCGTGTCAGCGAGATCCGCACACTTCCCGCGTAGAGTCCCGCTGTCATCGCGGCACCGTTTCGCCGGTGCCATCCGGGTTTTCCATGCCCCGGCCGTGACGTAACCAGCCGCAGGCCCTACCATTCCCCCTCCATTTTCGTAGCACCGGCGCAATGAGCAAGCAGAACCAGTGGATCGTCGGCGTCAACGCCGTCGCCTCGTCCGTCGAGAACGACGCCGACAACGTGCGCGAGGTCCTGATCGAGGCCGGTAGCAAGAATCCGCGCCTGACCGAGATCGAGGAACAGGCGCGCCGCAAGGGCATCGACGTGCGCCGGGTCAATACGCAGGCGCTGGACGGTGTGGGCGGGCAGGTGCGCCACCAGGGCGTGGCCGCACGCTATGCGGCGGCGCGGCTGTGGGCCGAGAACGAGCTGGAAGGCCTGGTCGACGCCGCAGAAGGGCGTGCGCTGGTGCTGGTGCTCGATGGTGTGCAGGACCCGCACAACCTGGGCGCCTGCCTGCGTAGCGCGGCAGCGGCGGGCGTCACCGCGGTGGTGATTCCCAAGGACAAGTCGGCCACGGTGAATGCCACCGTGCGCAAGACCTCGGCCGGTGCGGCCGACCGCATCCCGGTGGTGGCGGTGACCAACCTGGCGCGCTGCCTGCGCGATCTGCAGAAGCAGGGTGTGTGGCTGTATGGCCTGGCTGGCGAAGCGGAGGCCTCGCTGTACAGCGTGGACCTGCGTGGAAATGTCGGACTGGTGCTCGGTGGCGAGGCCGATGGCCTGCGCCGGCTCACCCGCGAGCATTGCGACGGCCTGGTCAAGATTCCGATGCCGGGCGATATCGAAAGCCTCAATGTGTCGGTGGCCACTGGCGTGACCCTGTTCGAGGCCGTGCGCCAGCGCCTGGGCAAGTGACCTTCCAAGGTTCGCACAGCGAGTGAAGCGCTGAGAGCAGCGAACACACCTACTGCGCTCACCGCCAGGCGGGCGCGGCCGGTGCTCGGTGCGGCATGTACCGCTCGTACACTCCGGCTCCTCCGCGCCCTCCGCACCCGCCTGACGAGCGCTCGCTACGTTTTGGTAGCCGCTCTCTTAGGCTGCCGAATGCGCGCCGCCCACGTACGTGCGTGACGATCGAATCTGCGCAGATCGTCCCCTGGAACCGGCTGGTGGGGTCACGCGGGATGCACGCAACGCTGCTGGATCAACGCGTCCGGCGCCCGGTGTCGTCATTGCGCAGCGCGCATGCGGCTTTGTGCCTACCATATCGGCAGCAAACGGCGTGTCGTGTCTGATGAAACTTGGGGTGGGCGCCCGCGGTGGGGGCGAGAATGGGGACGCCGGCCAGGCGTCGGCACGACGGCATAGGCAGTGGCGGCGCTGGCTCGGTGCCGGTGTGGGCGTGTTGCTGATGCTGTGCTCGCTTGCGGCGACCGCAGCGCCGGTCGGCACCGCGCCACTGCGCGATTACGCCATCGACAGCTGGAATTCGCGCAATGGCCTGCCGCACAACTCGCTGCGCGATATCGCCCAGACGCCCGATGGCGCGCTGTGGTTCGCCACCTGGGAAGGGCTGGTGCGCTACAACGGCCTGGAATTTGGCGTCATCGACCGCAGCACCCGGCCCGGACTGCCCGACAACGGCGTGGGCGCACTGTACGTGGATCGCGATGGCGCGCTATGGCTCAGCGATGCGCGCGGCAATCTGGTGCGCCGGAGCGCCGATGGGCAATGGCGGCACTGGCAGCGTAGCGGGCAGTGGCCGCAGGCGCTGATCCACGCGATGACCATGGATGCTGCAGGCCGCATGTGGCTGCTGTTCGAGGGACATGGGCTGGGCTGCCTGTGGCCGGATGGGCGCTTTGACTATTTTCCGCCGCGCGATGGTGTGCCGCTGCAGAGCAGCTTTCCGCGGATGCTGTTCGACGACCACGGCCGGCTGTTGATCGGCACGCTGGACGGGCTGATCTATCGCGAGCCGGACGGACGCATGCACCGCGCGCCGGCGGCATTTGGCTTGCCGCCCGGTCTGGCCTGGCCGTACCGCGCTCCGGACGGCACCCTGTGGGTGGTGGCGGGCGAGGGGTTGTACCGGTTGCACGATGAACGCGCCGAACTGGCGCACCGGGTGCCGGGGCAGGGCCACTTCACCGCGATGCTGCAGGATCGCAATGGCGATCTGTGGCTGGGCAGCGAAAACCAGGGCCTGCTGCGCATCGGCAGCCATGGCGTGGAGTACCTGCCTGCTGGCCGCAGTCTGCCCACCGGGCGCATCGTCAGCCTGCGCGAGGATGCCGAAGGCAGCATCTGGGTGGGCGCCAACGGCGGCCTGTTCCGTCTGCGCGAGACCTTGTTCAGCAGCTACAGCCAGCGCGACGGCTTGAGCGGCGACTACGCCCGCGCGGTGCTGGAAGACCGCGATGGCAGCCTATGGGTCGCCGGCACTGCGGGCCTGGACCGCAGGTTGCCGGATGGCCGGATCGTCCGGGTGCCGGTGGCCACGCCATCGGGGCGCCGGCTGTCGGTGCTTAGCCTGGCGCTGGATCGGCGTGGCGATCTGTGGGTGGGCACCTACGCCGACGGCGTCTTCGTGCTGCGTAACGGACAACTGCTGCAGCACTTCGGTGAGGCGCACGGCATTCCCAGTGGCCATATCCGTGCCATTGCAATCGACGCGCAGGAAGCGGTGTGGCTGGCCACCCAACGCGGCGTGGTGAAGCTGGTGGATGGCAAACGCATGCCGCTGGCGATCGCCGGAATGCCCGATGGCGTGATCACCGCGCTGGCCAGTGTCGATGGCGCGTTGTGGATCGGCTCGGTAGACGGGGCGGCGGTGTTGCGCGATGGCAGGTTGCAGCAACTGGATCTGGAGCGTCTTGGCGGCGCGCGCAGCGTATTCGGTTTCCAGGCGATCGGCGACGCGGTCTGGATCTCCACCGATCGCGGCCTGTACCGCGTGCGTGGCGGCACGCTGGCGCGCGTGGGCCTGGAGCAGGGCATGCCGGTGGACACGGTGTTCCAGCTCATCGACGACCGCCGGGGCAATGCCTGGATCAGCAGTAACCGGGGCGTGCTGCGCACCGAATTCGTCGCGCTCAATGCGGTTGCCGACGGACGCGGCACGCTTGCCATCGAGCGCTATGGCGAGATCGACGGCATGGGCAATGCGCAGGCCAACGGCAGCTCCGGTCCGAGCATGATCGAGCGTGCGGATGGGTCGGTGTGGGTGGTCACGGCCGGTGGCGTGAGCATGGTCGATCCCGGGCGGCTGCAGCGGTTTCGCGAACGGCGCCCACCGCCGGCAGTGATCGAAAGCGTGCAGCAGGATGGCCGCCCGCTGGCCTGGCAGCAGCAGGCGCAGTTGCCCGGTGGCGACCGGCTCAACATCTCCTATGCGGGCATGAGTTTTCTGCTGTCCGAGCGCATCCAGTACCGCACCCGCCTGGATGGGCTGGACAACGTGTGGATCAACCGCGGCCGCCAGCGCAGCGTGGAATTCATCGGCCTGCCGCCGGGGCATTACACCTTGCGGGTGACCGCGCGCCACCCGGGCGGGGCATGGAGCCGGCAGGAAGCGCGCTGGACCTTCGACGTGCTGCCGCTGTGGTGGCAGCGCCAGGACGTGCGGTTTGTCGCCGTGCTGGGCGCGCTGTTTGCGCTCGCCCTGCTATATCGGGTGATGCTGCATCGCTACAAGACCCATAACGACCGCCTGGCCGACCTGGTCCGCAAGCGCACGCAGGACCTGCAGCTGCAGGCGCAACGCCTGCTGCAGGCCAATCAGGAAAAAAGCGAATTGCTGACCCGGCTGCGCATCAAGTCCGATGTATTCGAACGCCAGGCACACGAGGATGCACTGACCGGGCTGCCGAACCGCCGCCATTTCGATGAAGCACTGGCGCGCGATCTCAGCCGCGCCCGCCGCAGCGGCCGGCCGCTGGTGCTGGCGATCCTGGACATCGACCATTTCAAGCGCATCAACGACCGCTATTCGCATGCCAGCGGCGATGCGGTGCTGCACGAGGTCGGTGCGTTGCTCACCGCAGCCGCGCGCGCCTCGGATTTACCGGCCCGCCTGGGCGGCGAAGAGTTCGCCCTGCTGCTGGCAGACACCACCCTGGCCGACGCACACGTGTTATGCCTGCGCATTCGCGCGCTGTTCCACGCGCGAAACGACTGGGGCGGCGTGGAAGGCCTGCAGGTGACCTTCAGCGCCGGCATCGCCGAACTGCGCGACGACGACACCGGCTCATCGCTGATGCAGCGCGCCGATCACGCGTTGTACGAGGCCAAGAGCGCGGGGCGCGACCGGATCAGCGGGGATTAGGGGCGGGATTGGGTATTGGGGATTCGGGAATGGTGAAGCGCGGCGTTGACGCTCTTTGTGTTCGGGCGGAAGACTTGATGCTTGCAGCAGAAGAGTGATACGAGCCGATGGCGAAGGCACACCTGTGAAAAGCCATGCGGGCTATGCATCGGTTGCTCAGAATTTTTAGCATGCGCGACGAACTTTCAGCCCGAGCGCAGCACGCCCTTGCCAATCCCGAATCCCGAATTCCCAATCCCTATCTAAACAGGCCCCGGCCAGGCATTGGCGATCCTGCAGAACAGCCGTGCGGTCTGCTCGGTGTCGTAGACCGCGCTGTGCGCGTCTGCCGTATTCCATTCCAGGCCGGCCGCCTGCGCGGCGCGCGCCAGTACCGTCTGCCCGTAGGCGACGCCGGCCAGGGTGACCGTATCGAACACGCTGAAGGGGTGGAACGGGTTGCGCTTGTGTCCCACGCGCGCGACTGCCGCGTTGACGAAGTTCAGATCGAAATGCGCGTTGTGGCCGACCAGGATCGCGCGTTGGCAGCCGTATTTCTTCACCGCCGCGCGCACGGGCGCAAACACGTGATCCAGCGCGTCCTTTTCCTGCTTGGCGAAGCGGAACGGGTGATCGAGCACGATGCCGGTGATCTCCAGCGACTTCGGGTCGATCTCCAGTCCGGGGGCCGGCACCAGATGCGCGCTGGCGGTCTGGCCGGGGAAGAATCGCCCCTGGTCATCCATCTCGATCGGCACGCAGGCGATCTCCAGCAGCGCATGCCTGTTCCAGTCGAAGCCGCCGGTCTCCACATCGACCACCACCGGCAGATAGCCGCGGAAACGCCGTGACATCGGCAGGAAGCTAGGGGCAGGCTGTGGGTCGACCGGTTCGTTCATCCGCATAGCCTAGCAGGTCGCACCCCGCGCTCGAGCCTGGATCGTTGAGCTTGCGCGTCCAGCACTGGACGTGGCGCGGCGAAGAAGAGAAGGCCCGACCCGCGTGGTCACGGGCCGGGCCAGCCTAACGACACCTCTGGCGGCCGATCAGCGGCCGGCGACCACGCTGGCGATCAGGCCGGTCGCCACGGCGATCAACACGTACTGATTGTCCACGCGGCGCCACTCATGCCCGCGCGGCGGCGCCTTCAGGTGATGCTTGCGATAGTCGGCGACGTGGTCGCCGCGATGATCGGGCGCCAGACGCTCGCCACGCTGGAACGGTGGGCCATGACGGTCATTGCGATGGTCGTCGGAGCGCGCGCTGCGCTGATCGTCGTGCCTGTCGTCGCGATGATCGTGTCGATCGTCGGGGCCGTGCTCGTCATGGTGCTGCGCGCCGCGCCCATGATCGTCATGCTGCTGTGGTGCGGCCATCGCGGCGGTGGATGCCAGCAGCGACAAAGCCATGAAAGATCCGATGATGCGTTTCATCTGCGTACTCCTACGGAACAGGAACGGCCTGTGCGCTCACACTATTTGTGTTTTTAGCTGAATACGTAATGAAATAAGCGTTTTCGGTCTATCTTTGGGGCATTGTCAGGGAAGGGCGTGCGACGCCCGCCGCGATCAGATCACACCGGTGGTGCTGGTGTCGTCGCGCTTGACGCGCGGCGGCAGCGGCTGTTCGCCATGCACCAGGAACCACACGTTCTCGGCGATGTTGGTGGCGTGGTCGCCGATGCGCTCCAGGTTCTTGGCCATAAATAGCAGATGCGTGCACGGGGTGATGTTGCGCGGGTCTTCCATCATGTAAGTGAGCAACTCGCGGAACAGCGCGGTGTATTGCGCATCCAGGCGTGCATCTTCATCGCGCACGCGGATGGCCGCATCGGCATCCTTGTTGCGGTATGCCTGCACCGCTTCGCGCACGGCATCGGCGGCCATCTGGCCGAGCGCACGCAGGCCCACCGTTTGCGGCAGCGGCGGTGCGGAATTGAGCGCGATCGAGCGCTTGGCGACATTGGCCGCGTAATCGCCGATGCGTTCGATATCGGCCGGAATCCGCAGGCCGGCCAGGATCTCGCGCAGGTCGCGCGCCATCGGCCCACGCAACGCCAGCCGCATCACGTCGTGGCTGATCGCATGCTCCAGCGCATCGATCGCCTCGTCGTTGACCACGATGCGGTGCGCGGCGTTGTCGTCGCGACGCTCCACCACGTCCAGCGCTGCTTCCAGCTGCGCCACCGCCGTGTCGCCCATGCGCACGATCTCGGCGACAAGACGGTGCTGCTCCTCGTCGTAACTTTTGACGATATGGTCGTTGAGGTGCTGGTTCATCGTGGTCTCGCTCGTGGCAATGGTGGATGTCCGCCGTAACCTCGGCGACTTGGCAGATGATGCAAATGTCGTGCCGGGCAATGCGGCGGAAGTGCGGCAGTGTGGCGTTGCGCTGGCGCGCTTTACATCAACCGAACCGGCCGGTGATGTAGTCCTCGGTCTGTTGCTTGGAGGGCTGGGAGAAAATGGTTTCGGTGCGGTCGTGTTCGATCAGGTCGCCCAAGTACATGAAGGCGGTGTAGTCGGACACGCGCGCGGCCTGCTGCATGTTGTGGGTCACGATCACGATGGTGTAATCGCGCTTGAGCTCTTCCACCAGTTGCTCGATCCGGCTGGTGGAAATCGGGTCGAGTGCCGAGGTCGGTTCGTCCAGCAGCAGCACGTCCGGCCGCAGGGCCACCGCGCGTGCAATGCACAGGCGCTGCTGCTGGCCACCGGACAGGCCCAGTGCGCTTTGCCCCAGCTTATCCTTGACCTCGTCCCACAGCGCGCCCTGGCGCAGTGCCTGTTCTACGCGGTTCTGCATGTCGGCCTTGGAGAGCTTTTCGTGGTGGCGGATGCCGTAGGCCACGTTTTCGAAGATCGTCATCGGAAACGGAACCGGCTTCTGGAACACCATGCCGACCTTGCTGCGCAGGCGGTTCATCGGGTACTTCGGCGACAGGATGTTCTCGCCGTCCAGCAGCACCTCGCCCCGTGCTTCCATCTTCGGATACAGCGCATAGATGCGGTTGAAGATGCGCAGCAGGGTCGACTTGCCACAACCGGAAGGTCCGATCAGCGCAGTGACGCGCTTTTCCGGGATCTCCAGGTTGATGCCTTTCAGCGCGTGGTACTTGTCGTAGTAGAAGTCCAGAGTGCGTGCGGCCACCTTCACCGGCGCCTGCGCCGTCGGCGCCCCCTTGGCGGCCGGAACAGCGATGCGATGCATCGGCTTGGCGTTTTGGAGATCGTTCATGTCAGGTGTCCGGAGGGAAAGGTCAGTCATTGGAAATCTTGTTGCGCAATAGCAGCGCACGCGCGCCCAGGCTCACCAGCAACACGAACACGGTCAGCACCAGTGCGCCGGCCCAGGCCAGTGTCTGCCAGGACTCGTACGGGCTGCCGGCGAACTGGTTCATGATCACCGGGACGCTGGCCATCGGCTGGAAGATATTGCTGTTCCAATACTGATTGCCGAACGCAGTGAACAGCAGCGGTGCGGTTTCGCCGCTGATCCGCGCCAGCGCCAGCAGCACGCCGGTGACGATGCCGGCCGAGGCACTGCGGTACAGCACCTGCACGGTCACCTTCCACTGCGGAATACCGAGCGACAACGCCGCTTCGCGCATCTGCGCCGGCACCAGGCGCAGCATTTCGTCGGTGGTGCGCACCACCACCGGCAGCACGATGAAGGCCAGAGACAGCGCGCCGGCAAATGCGGAGAAGCGCCCGCCGGTCTGCATCACGTACAGCGTGTAGACGAACAACCCCAGCACGATCGACGGTGCCGACAACAAGATGTCGTTGACGAAGCGCACCACGATGCCGGCCTTGCGCGCATTGCCGTATTCGGCCAGCCAGGTGCCGGCGGCCACGCCCAGCGGGGTGCCGATTGCCAACGCCAGCCCGCACATCACCGCGCTGCCGAAGAAGGCATTGAGCAAGCCGCCTTCCTGCATCGGCGGCGGGGTCATCTTGGTAAACAGGTTGAGATCGATACCGGGCACACCCTTGGACAGCAGCGTCCACAGGATCCAGGCCAGGAAGAACAGCCCGAACACCGCGGTGACGCAGGACAGCAACAGTGCGATCGCGTTGGTCACGCGGCGGCGGTTGTACAACGATTGCGAGACCGAGGACATCAGTTGCCCTCCCGGCGCGAGAGCTGCATCAGCATGAAGCGCGCAATGGCCAGCACGATGAAGGTCACGATGAACAGCACGAAGCCCAGCAGCAACAGGGCCGAACGATAGGTTTCGGTGGCCTCACCGAAGTCATTGGCGATCAATGCGGCAATGGTGGTGCCCGGCTCCAGCAGCGACGGCGACAGCCGCACCGTGTTGCCGACCACGAAAGCGACCGCCATGGTTTCGCCCAGCGCACGCCCCAGGCCCAGGAATACGCCGCCGATCACCGCAGAGCGGGTATAGGGCAGCACGATGTCCCAGCTGACTTCCCACTTGGTGGACCCCAGCGCGTACGCCGATTCCTTCAGGCGCGTGGGCACGGTCAGAAACACTTCGCGCATCACCGAGGAAATGAACGGAATCACCATGATCGCCAGCACGAAGCCTGCGGTCAGCAACCCGATTCCCAACGGAGGACCCTGGAACAACGGGCCGATCAGCGGCAGCGTGCCCAGGTGATCGTTGAGCCAGGGCGTCACGTGCTCGGTCATCACCGGCACCAGCACGAACAGGCCCCACATGCCGTAGATGATCGACGGGATGCCGGCCAGCAGTTCGATGGCGGTGCCGACCGGGCCGCGCAACCAGCGCGGCGCCACCTCTGTCAGGAAGAAGGCGATCCCGAAGCTCACCGGCACCGCGATCACCATCGCGATCAGGGCCGTGACCAGGGTGCCGCAGATCGGCGCCAGCGCGCCGTACTTGTTTTCCACCGGGTTCCAGTCGGCGGAATAGAAAAAGCTCAGGCCCTGCATCTGCAGCGCATGGCGTCCGCCCCACAGCATCGACAGTGCCGCGCTGCCGAGCGCCAACAGCACGAAGACGACTGTGGCGGCCAGCGCCAGCTTGAACAGGCGATCGGCGCGCGCATCGCGCAGGTCGCGGCCGCGGGGGGCGGTCATCGCTTCGGGGAGTGCGGTGGCATTCATTCGATTGAACTCGTCACCCGCGCGGTGGCGGGAGCGTGAGACAGCAGGAACGGCGAGGGGCCCTCAGGCACCTCGCCGCCGCGCAGCCCGCCCTGCAGGCGGGATGCAGGCATTACTTGAACTCGCTGCCCCAGTAGGCTTCGATCTGCTTCACCAGCTCCGGCGGCAGCGGCACGTAATGCAGCTCGCTGGCCTGGGCCTGGCCGTTTTCCAGCGCCCACTTGAAGAAGTCCAGCGTCGCCTTGCTGCGGGCGGCGTCCTTGGGCTGCTTGTGCATCAGCATGAAGTTGGTGGCGGTGATCGGCCAGGCCTTCTCGCCCGGTGCATTGGTGATCACCAAGTTGAAGTCACGGGCGTTGGCCCAGTCGGCGCTGGCGGCAGCGGCGGCAAAGCTGTCTGCATTCGGCTCGACCCACTGGCCGGCCGCGTTCTGCAGCGACGTGTACGGCATCTTGTTCTGCAACGCGTAGGCCAGCTCGACATAGCCGATCGAACCCTTGATCTGCTGCACGTACGAGGCCACGCCTTCATTGCCCTTGCCGCCCACGCCACCCGGCCACTGCACCGAGGTGCCTTCGCCGACCTTGCTCTTCCACTCCGGGCTGACCTTGGACAGGTAGTTGGAGAAATTGAAGGTGGTGCCCGAACCGTCGGAGCGATGCACCAGGTTGATCTTGGTGGCCGGCAGGGTCACCCCGGGATTGGCGGCGACAATGGCCGCGTCGTTCCACATCGTGACCTTGCCCAGGAAGATGTCGCCCAGCAGCGCGCCGGTCAGGCGCAGCTTGCCCGGTGCGATGCCTTCCAGATTGACCACCGGCACCACACCGCCGATCGCCGACGGGAACTGGCCCAGGCCGGCCTGCTGCAATTCGGCGCTATCGAGCGGCTTGTCGGTCGAACCGAAATCCACCGTGCCGGCCTTGATCTGCGCGATGCCGCCGCCAGAACCGATCGACTGGTAGTTCACCTCGTTGCCGGTGGCGGCGTTGTAGTCGGCCGACCACCTGGACACCAGCGGGTAGATGAAGGACGCGCCGGCACCGGAGATCTCGGCGCCCTTGCTGTCGCTGGCCGCGGCGCCGGCGCTGGGTGCGCCCTTGGCGGCGTCGCCGGACTGCGCGTCCTTGCCGGGCGAGCACGCAGCCAGGGCAAGGGCGATGGTGAGGGACAGGGCGGTCAGGCTGGCCGACTGCAATTTCATGGAAGCTCCGAGGCTGGATTGGCCGGGTGTCCGGCAGACCATGCTATGAAATGATGTTTTTGTTACACGTGCATGACAGAGCCTTCTGGCGAAGGCATCACAAAAAAAGACGCGGACCACGGAGGGCGTCGTACCCTCCGGGATCCGCGTCCCGGTCCCGACGCCGGGGAGAGAGACGGCGTCATTCCTGTTGCTGTGGTCTGCTGTTACTTGGGCAGGTTCTTGGCCCAATAGGCCTCGATCTGGGTCACCAGCGTGTCCGGCAGCGGCACGTAGTCCAGTTGCTTGGCCTGCGCGTCGCCCTTGGTGTAGACCCAGCGGAAGAAGTCCAGCGTGTTCTTCAGGCCGGCCGGGTTCTTCGGCCTCTTCTGCACCAGGATGAAGTTGGTCGCGGTGATTGGCCAGGCGTTGTCGCCTGCCGCGTTGGTCATCACCAGATAGAAATCCTTGGCCGTGCCCCAGTCGGCGCTGTTGGCAGCGGCGGCGAAGGTTTCATCGGACGGCTGCACGAACTTGCCGGCAGCGTTCTTCATCGCGGTGTAGGCCATCTTGTTCTGCAGCGCGTACGACAGCTCGACATAGCCGATGCCGCCCTTGATCTGCTTCACGTACGCGGCGACACCTTCGTTGCCCTTGCCGCCGATACCGGTCGGCCACTGCACCGCAGTGCCTTCGCCGACCTTGCTCTTCCAGTCCGGATTGACCTTGGACAGGTAGTTGGTGAAATTGAAGCTGGTGCCCGAACCGTCGGAGCGATGCACCACGGTAATCTTGCCGTCGGGGAGCTTCACGCCCGGGTTGAGCGCGGCAATGGCCGGATCGTTCCAGGTGCTGACCTTGCCCAGGAAGATGTCGCCCAGGGTCTTGCCATCGAGCTTGAGCGCGCCGGCGGCGATGCCGGGCACGTTGACCACCGGCACCACGCCGCCGATCACCGACGGAAACTGCGCCAGCCCGGCAGCGGCCAGTTCTTCCGGCTTCAACGGGGCATCGGAAGAGCCGAAGTCCACGCTGGCTGCCTTGATCTGGGCAATGCCGCCGCCCGAACCGATCGATTGGTAATTGACCTGCTTCTTGGTGGCGGTGTTGTAGTCGGCCGACCACTTGGACATCACCGGGTAGATGAACGACGCACCGGCGCCGGTGACATCGGCGGCCTGGGCACACAGTGCCAGCGAAGCGGCAAGGACGCCCACGGCCAGACGGGTCTTGAAGGAATGGATCACGGAACAGCTCCAGTAGGGTTGAGGTCAGGACATCCCGCAGGCCTGCCATTGCAGGGCAGGGGCATGACCGCGCGGTGTCGAAGAGATGACAGTGCAGTGACGCGCAGGCGCAGGCGCCTGCCGGATGGAGCGCGGCGCCCGATGGTGCCGGGGATGCTCAGCAAGCACGCCCGGTCGACTGCGCAGCGGATGGCTTACCAATAGAACTGCGCGCGTGCTTCGATAATCGACGGGTTGTCGTCGACCAGGCCACGGGTGGCACTGTTGTAGCGGGTGCTTTCCACCTTGGCGTAGTCCAGTGCGAACTTGAAATTCGAACGCCAGTACCAGTTGGCGCCGACCGTCCACACATTCATCTTGCCGCCCAGCACGCCATCGACGAACGGCGTGGTGCCGTTGGAGACCAGGTGGCCGTCGTTGAGGTCCAGGGTGTCGTAGCGCACCGCCAGCTGCCACATGCCCGAGGCCGGCTCGTTGGGCAGCGGGGTGGTCGGCACGCCAGCCTTGTAGCCCCAGGTTTCGCCGGTGATGTTCCAGACGCCGCTGACGTACCAGCCGTCACTCTTGTAGTCATGCGCGTTGGCGCCGATGCGGTTGGCGTTTTCCTGGAAGTACTCGCTCTGCAGCTTGAACGGGCCGGTGATCCACATCGCCTCGGCACCGGCCACGCCCACGTCGTCGACATTGGTGATGGCGCCGCTGTCGATCAGGCGGATGGTGGTCAGGTCGGCGTCCGGGCGGGCACGCAGGCGCAGGGTATCGTCGTCGGTGTCGTAGGCCAGGTAGCTGAGGCCGAAGTGCAGCACGTTGCCGGTCTCGTTGATCGGCGCCCAGGTGCCGCGCGCGCCGTAGCCGCGGCCGTGCGCCTGGTTACGGGTCAGTTCGCGGCCGAACGCACTGGCGGTCAGGCTCCAGTTGTTGTCGCCCATGCCATAGGCCACGCCCAGCCGGCGCGAGATGCCGTAGGTATTGGTCACCGAGGCCTTGGAGACGAAGTCGTTGTTCTTGGTGCTGGACAGTTCTTCCAGGCTGTTGGGCTGCTTGAACTGGCCGATCTGCAGGTAGTTGTTGGCGTTGCCGCCAAACTTGTACTTGATGTTGTTGTCCAGGAACCGCCCGGTGCTGCGGATGGTGGTACCGCGGATGGTGACTTCCTTCAACACGCTCGGGTCGTAGCCGGCCACCCATTCGACGTTGCCCGGACCCTTGCCCTTGAGCACCAGCTCGGCGCGGCGGATGCTGAACTCGGAGTTGTCGCCATTGGCACCGATCGGGCCGTTGAGGTCCTGCACATCGTTGTGGAACCAGTTGCCGTCGGCCTGGACCAGGCCTTCCAGCGAGACCTCGGAACCGCCGATCACATCGATGGCGATTTCGGCATGTGCTGCCGGAGCGGCAAGCGCCAGCAGCAGCGCGGAACCAAGCAGGGTGGGAGCGAGTTTCATGGATGCCTTGCGACCTGAGGAAGTGGGCGCAGGCTATGGCGTGAAAGTTGCGTTAATGTGACAGGACGACAGAAACGTCACAATTGATTTTTGCCAATAAAGACAAGAGTTTACGAAAGTTTTAACTGTGTCATCGTGTGGCAAAAATCTGAACGCGGCTGGTTTGTGACTGTGCGTTGATCGCGCCGATGCCACCTGTTTTGGGGGGCTGCGTCACTGGCGATCCGAACCGTCACCATTGCAGACTGAACATAGATGTCGGTTTGTGCGACGCACCACTTGCGCATGCCTGATCTAAATTGTTAGTTTTGAGGCCATGTTCCCTCGATGCCTCCAACTGTTGCTGGTCTGCCTGCTCGCGTTCAGCGCGTGGTCGGCGGCCAGTGCACACACGCGCATCCAGGATGCGCTGGTGGGCGACGGTCTGGCGGTCATGGTGGACGCTGGCGAAGAACGCGATGCAGTAGAAGATCCGCAGGACGATGGCGATACCCAGAGCCAAGTCGATACCCAGCCTGCAGACGATATCCCCTTGCTCTCCCAAGCATGGCCGATGCTGGCGCGGTATTCCCCTTCTTGGCACGCGCATCACGCGCCGGCAACTCAGAAACGCGACCTGATCCCGCAACTGCGTCCTCCAAACGCGTTGATCGGCTGATCCCCGCTGTCGCTGCACCCGGTGCTCTGCGCGCCGGATTTCCTATTGATTTGTTGTCTTTGCAGTTTGCGGCTTGCGCCGCGAACGGCTATTCGTTGCCTAGAGGAATCTCCCATGGAAAGTTTGCTAGAAGGTTTTCGTCATTTCCGTAAGGAAGTGTATCCGCGCCAGAGTGCGCGCTTTCAGGAACTGGCCGGCGGCCAGAGCCCGCATACCCTTTTCATCACCTGCGCCGACTCGCGCGTCATGCCGGAGCTGATCTTCTCCGCGCAGCCGGGCGAACTGTTCGTCTACCGCAATATCGGCAACGTGGTGCCGCCTTACTCCCAGCACGTCAGCGGCGTGGTGGCGGCGATCGAGTACGCCATCGCGGTGCTCGGCGTGCGTCACATCGTGATCTGCGGCCACACCGACTGTGGCGCGATGAAGGCCGTACTCAAGCCGGACTCGCTGGAAGACGTTCCCTCCGTGGCGGCGTGGCTCAAGCACACCGATGCGGCGCGTCACGTCACCGCGCATCACGGGCACGATCCTGCCAGCCCGGACGCACTGAGCTGCATGACCGAGGAGAACGTGGTCTCGCAGCTGGACCACCTGCGCACGCAGCCGGTGGTCGCTGCGCGTCTTGCCGCAGGCACCTTGCGGATCCATGGCTGGATCTACGATATCGCCCACGGCGAGATTCGCGCCTTCGATGCCGAAAAGGGTGGCTTCCGGCCGCTGCTGGCCGAAAGCACTCCCGAAGCCACTCCGCGTCCGCGACTGCAGCAAGTCGTTCGCGCTGAACTCGCCTGACGGAGTGGATCATGAACACATCAGGTATCGGCGGATATTTCCGCCAGGGACTGTTCGGGCGTGATTTGTTGGCGTCTGTCGTGGTCTTTCTTGTCGCGTTGCCGTTGTGCATGGGTATTGCGATCGCATCCGGCATGCCGCCTGCCGCAGGCCTGATCACCGGCATCGTCGGTGGACTGGTCGTTGGCTTCCTGGCGGGCTCCCCCTTGCAGGTGAGCGGGCCGGCCGCCGGCCTGGCTGTGTTGGTGTTCGAACTGGTTCGCGAGCATGGCGCCGCCGCGCTCGGGCCGGTCATCCTGGTGGCCGGTGCGATCCAGCTGATTGCCGGTCTGTGCCGGGCGGGCGTGTGGTTCCGGATGACATCGCCGGCCGTGGTGGCCGGCATGTTGTCGGGCATCGGCATCCTGATCGTCGCATCGCAGGCGCATGTGCTGATGGATGCCGCGCCCAAGGCGCGTGGTCTGGAGAACTTCGCCGCATTGCCCGCCGTGGTGTGGCAGGCGATCAGCGCAGGCACCGGCCGCACCGCATTGTTCGTGGGTCTGGCCACGATCGGCATCATCCTGGCATGGGACAAGCTGCGTCCGCAGCGTCTGCGCTTCCTTCCCGGTGCGTTGATCGCAGTGGTTGCGGTGACCGCGACGGCGCAGCTGCAGGGCCTGGACGTCAATCGCGTCGATGTGCCGAGCAACCTGTTCTCCGCGATCAGCATCCCGAGCGTCTCCGACATCTTCGGGGTGTTCAATCACACCCTGCTGGTGTCGGCGGTGACCTTTGCCTTCATCGCCAGTGCCGAGACCTTGCTTTCGGCAGCAGCGGTGGACCGCATGCACCAGGGCGCTCGCACGCAATACGACCGCGAGCTCGCCGCGCAGGGCGTGGGCAATATGCTGTGCGGCTTCCTGGGCGCGTTGCCGATGACCGGCGTGATCGTGCGCAGTGCGGCCAATGTGCAGGCCGGTGCGGCGACGCGTGCATCGACCATCCTGCACGGTAGCTGGCTGCTGGTGTTTGCGATGTTGCTGCCGTGGTTGCTGCGGATGACGCCGGTGGCGTGTCTGGCCGGTATCCTGGTCTATACGGGCGTGAAGATGATCAAGATCGGGCAGGTCAAGGAGCTGGCGACCTACGGTCGTGGAACGGCTGCGATCTACCTGGCCACTACCTCCGCGATCGTGGCGACCGACCTGCTGACCGGCGTGCTGATCGGCTTTGGCTTGTCGCTGTTCCGCCTGGCGCTGCATTCCTCGCGTCTGAAGGTCGAAGTGCGCGAGCACGCCGACAAGAAGGACGAGATGCATCTGACCCTGCAGGGCTCGGCCACCTTCCTGAAGGTGCCGGCGATGGCGCGTACGCTGGAAAGCGTGCCGCCCAACACCGCGCTGCATCTGGATGTGGCCAAGCTGCACCACGTAGACCATGCCTGCATCGAGTTGCTGCGCGACTGGAGCCGGAATGCGGCATCGCGTGGCTGCGAGCTGGTGGTTGACTGGAAGGAACTGGACCGGCGCGTGGAGGGCAAGCGCGTCGTCGACGCTGTGCCGTTGCCGGAACCACGCAAGGCCGCTTAACCTTAGTTGTCATCCCGGCGTTCGCGCCGGGAGCACTGCTGTCGTGACCGGATGATGCTTGGCGCCGCAAGACGCATCATCCGGTCACGATTTTTTCGGGCCGGGATTGGGGAATCGGGAATCGGGAATCGCAACAGCATGCGGCCGTGCGTTTGCTGGGTGTGGATCGGGGTTCTCTACTGCGCTGTCGTCTTGCTGCGGGCTTGGGTTGATGCCATAGCCGCATCACTCCTCGTTTTTGTTTGCCGCTCTGGGGCCGGCGGGGTCTTGTCGCGGTAGCGGCACAGGTCGTGGATCACGCAGCCCGGGCAATCCGGTTTGCGGGCCTTGCAGACATAGCGGCCATGCAGGATCAGCCAGTGGTGGGCGTCATGCAGGAATTCTGCGCCAATGACCTTGACCAGCGTGTCCTCCACCACACGCACGTCCTTGCCGGGCGCAAGGCCGGTACGGTTGGCGACCCGGAAGATATGCGTATCCACTGCCATGGTCGGTTCGCCGAAGGCGGTGTTGAGCACCACGTTGGCGGTCTTGCGGCCGACCCCGGGTAATGCCTCGAGCGCTGCACGATCGTGCGGCACCTCGCCGCCGTGGTGCTCCAGCAGGATGCGGCAGGTGGCGATGACGTTCTTGGCCTTGGCGTTGAACAGGCCGATGGTGGAGATGTAACGCTTCAGGCCTTCTTCGCCCAGATCCAGGATGTCGCGCGGGGTATTGGCCACCGGATACAGCTTGCGGGTGGCCTTGTTGACGCCGACATCGGTGGCCTGCGCCGAGAGCAACACGGCGATCAGCAGTTCGAAAGGCGTGGTGTATTCCAGCTCGGTGGTGGGATGCGGATTGAGTTCGCGCAGCCGCACGAACATTTCCTGGATCGCGGGTTTGCGCATGGTGCTGCCGCGGCGTGGCGCGGCGGCGGGGCGAACGGTATTCAAGACTGCGCACCTCCGGTCGCCTTGGCCTTGGCGCGCGCCAGGATGGTGGCAGCCAGCGGCGGCAACGCGGGCACGGCCGCCTGGCTGGGCGCCGGGGCAGGCGCACGTCGCGCCTCGCGCTCGGCAGCGCGGAGTTGCAGGCGTGCTGCACGTTGGCTGTAGCGTTCGCGTGCGGCCCAGGCAGTGCGCAGGCGCTGTTGCGCGGCAAGCAGTGCAGCGACGACGTCGGCTGGCGTGGCGTCCGTATCGTCTTGTTGCGGCGTCGGCTGGTAGTCCATCAGTCCGAGTGCCAGCGCACGATCGAGATCGTCCGCCTGCACGCAGTCGAATAGCTGCCGTGGCAAGGCGGGTATGGCTTGCGTGGAGTCGGGCAGCATGATGCGTCAGCGATTGCGGAACTGGGCGGGGCGCTTGTCGAGAAACGCGCGGGTGCCCTCGCGCATGTCCTCGCTGGCAAACAACAGCGCAAATTCCGCGGTTTCCAGCTGCAATCCCTCTTCCAGCCCGCATTCGCCACCGAAGACCACCGCGTCCAGAATGCCGCGTACCGCCAGCGGCGCCGAGTCCGCCAGACGCTGCGCCACTGCCTGGGTTTCTTGCTGCAGGGCATCCGGCTCGACCACGCGATTGACCAGGCCCAGCTGCAGGGCGCGGGCCGCATCGATGGGATGGCCGAGCAGGCACAGCTCCAGCGCGGCGGCACGTCCGGTCAGGCGCAGCAGGCGCTGCGTGCCACCGAAGCCGGGGATCAGTCCAAGATTGATTTCCGGCTGGCCCAGTCGTGCGGTGCTCGCGGCGATGCGCAGGTGGCAGGCCATGGCCAGTTCCAGCCCGCCGCCGAGCGCGAATCCGTTGACCATCGCAATGACCGGCTTGGGCATGCGCTCGATCCGGCGCATCAGTTGCTGCCCCACCAGCGAGAAGTCGCGGCCCTCCATCGCGGACAGCCCGCTCATTTCGGCGATGTCCGCGCCGGCCACGAAGGACTTTGGCCCGGCGCCGGTGAGGACCACCACGCGCACGTCGTCAGCCTTGGCCGCGTCGGCGAAGGCCTGGTCCAGCGCCAGCATGGTGTCGCAGTTCAAGGCGTTCAGTTTGTCCGGCCGGTTGACCGTAATGGTCCGGACACTGGCGTGATCGGCGATCAGAATGACGTGATTGGACATCGAAAACCCTTGTGAACGTAAAAAAATAGTAAATACGGAACTTCCGAAAGCCTTGCTGGTCATAGCTTTCGTGATAAGTGGCGGTTCGGTATCGCGGCCGCTATCCTAGCGCGTCATCTCAGGCGGCAGACCCGTCCTGTGCCACCACCCTGGAGAATTGTTTGATGAAGTTGCGTTCTATCGCGGTCGCTGTGGCGGCCCTGGCCCTGACGGGCAATGCACTGGCCCAGGACACGACGTCCGAGAAGGGCAAGTTGAGCTACTACTTCGGCTATGACTACGGCAACAACCTTGCCGAGCTCACCGGTCGCGGCGAGCAGCTCGACATCAACTCGGTGGTCAAGGGTCTGCAGGACGCCTATGCCAAGAAGCAGCCGGCGATCACTGCCGACCAGCTGAAGCCGGCAGTTGAAGCGTTCCAGAAGCGCGAGCAGGGCCGTGCCCAGCAGGCCAAGGCCGAGTACGACAAGGCCGCTGCGGCCAACAAGACCAAGAGCGATGCGTTCCTGGCCAAGAACAAGAGCACCGCTGGCGTGCAGACGCTGCCGAGCGGCGTGCAGTACCGCGTGATCGAAGCGGGCAAGGGCGCAAAGCCGACCCAGGCCAGCACCGTGCAGCTGGAAGTGGCTGGTCCGTTCCCGTTCGGCGACCGCGAGAAGGCACGTCCGGCGCAGCAGATCCCGGCCATCAAGGTCAGCGAAGTCGAAATGCAGGCCATGCGCGACACGCTGCTGCAGATGCCGGCCGGCTCGAAGTGGGAAGTGACCCTGCCGCCGGAAAAGGCCTACGGTGCCGACCCGCGCACTCCGTTCCCGCCGAACGTGGCAGTGCAGTTCGAAATCAAGCTGGTCAGCGTCAAGTAGTCGCATTTGCTGTTGCAGTGACAACGCCGGCCACCAGGCCGGCGTTGTCGTTTTGGATCGGTAGACAGGCGCGAGCAGAGCGATGGGAAAACCGCACCGGTTCGGCAGGAGCGAACGATGAGCGACACCGATTCGGCCGGTGCGCAGCTGGCCAGCCCGTGTATCGGTGTATGTTCGTTGGACGCGCAGTCGCACTGCGTCGGCTGCCTGCGCAGCCTGGATGAAATTGCACGCTGGATGAGCATGAGCGACGCCGAACGCCAGGAGTTGTTGCACACCGTCTTGCCGGCGCGCGGGCTGCTCGCTGCGCTGCCCGAATATGCGCGGATGCGGCGGGCGTTGTATCCACTGGACACCGCGCCCGACGGGCCGGGCTGGAACCATGCCGAGCTGATCGATCTGAGCGAAGGCGGTGCCTGCGCCGAAGCGGCGGTGCTGTGCGGCCTGGTGCCGCGCGAACAGGGCACCACGGTGCTGCTGACCCGGCGCACCGACAGCCTGCGCCATCATGCCGGGCAGGTCAGCTTTCCGGGCGGGCGCATGGAGCCGTCCGATGCCGACGCGGTGGCGGCAGCCTTGCGCGAGAGTTGCGAGGAAATCGCGCTGGGCGCCGGGCAGGTGCATGCGCTGGGCTATCTGGATCCGTTCCTGACCGTGAGCGGCTTTCGGGTGACGCCGGTGGTGGCGGTGATCGACCCCGGTTTCGTGGCGGTGCCGCAGCCGGAGGAAGTGGCCGAGGTCTTCGAGGTGCCGCTGGCTTATTTGATGGATCCCGACAACCTGCGCAGCGTGGAGCTGGAGTTCCGCGGGCGGCCGCGCCGCGTGCTCGAATACGATTGGCCGGGGCAACGCATCTGGGGCGCCACGGCCGCCATTCTTCTCAATCTTCGTCGTCGCCTGGAGCAGGTTGCATGAGTACAGAGCCGAACTGGACCACGCTGGTGGACAGCGCCACGCTGGCAGGCGCCTTGTCGCATCCGCAGCTGCGCATGCTGGACGCGCGCGCCGCGCCGCCGACTGCGCCGGACCCGGATGCCGCACGCAAGGCCTACGCGCAGGGGCATCTGCCCGGTGCGCAGTACGTGGATCTGGAGCATGACCTTGCCGATCTGTCGCGGCCCGGGCAGGGGCGGCATCCGTTGCCGCACAGCGCCGACTTTGCCAGTCGTCTGGGCGCATGGGGCATCGAGCCGGAGAGCCAGGTGGTGGTTTACGACGCCGGCGATGGCAGCATGGCGGCCGCGCGCGCCTGGTGGATGCTGCGGCTGATGGGACATCGCCAGGTGGCGGTACTCGATGGCGGGCTGGCTGCCTGGCGCGGCGCAGGCCTGGCGCAGACCACCGAGCCACCGGCATTGCACGCCGGCCCTGCGTATCCGGGTGGTTTCGATGCCGATGCGGTGGTAGAGGCCGAGCAGATCCAGGCCCGGCTGCAGCAGGCGCCGGGCTGGCTGCTGGATGCGCGGGCCGGCGAGCGTTTTCGCGGCGAAGTGGAGCCGATCGACCCGGTGGCCGGACACGTGCCCGGTGCGCTCAGTCGCCCGTTGGACCTGAGCCTGCGCGATGGCCGCTTCAAGCCGGCGCACGAGTTGCGTGCGGAGCTGTCCACGTTGCTGGGCACGTACCGGCCCGAGCAGGCGGTGGTGATGTGCGGATCCGGCGTGACTGCCTGCCATCTGCTGCTGGCGCTGGAAGTGGCCGGGCTGCCCGGTGCGCGCGTGTACGCCGGTTCCTGGAGTGGATGGCTGCAGGATCCGTCGCGTCCGGTCGCGACCACTGCCTGATCAGGCACACTACGGGCAGGACTGGTGTCTGTGGGGACGCAGGCTCGCGGCGCGGAGCGCGGTTTCTTGCAGGGTTGGGGATGACATGCGGTTGCATTCGCAGGCCGGCGTCGTGTGCGCCGCAGTAATGTCGATGGCGGCGTGTTCGGCGGGATCCACCGCCGACACCGACGGTGTGCGGATAAGCGGCCGCCATGACGCGGACGGCACGCAGGTCTATCAGCTCGCACTGGAAGAGGCGCGCGCCCGGCGACTGGACCAGGTGCGCGCACCCGATGGCTGGCTGAGCTACACCGGCTCCGGTCGCCTGCGCGCAGGCCGTTACCGGGTAGGCAGCGATCCGCACAGCGATCTCGTCCTGCCGGCCGGGCCGGCGCAGTTGGGCGAGCTGAGCCTGGATGCCGCAGGACATGTGTATTTCCGCGCTGCGGCCGGCGTGACGGTGCGCTTGAACGGGCAGCCGGTCGGTGAGGTCACTCTGGAGCCCGAACGCGCAGGTCGGCGTGGCGACCGGCTCGACGTGCAGAACCGGCAGTTCTATCTGGTGCAGACCGGCACGTTGTTCGGCTGGCGTTTCCGCGACCCGGGCGCAGCGGCAGTCAGCCGTTTTCAGGGTTTCGACTATTTTCCGACCGATCCGCACTGGCGCTTGCAGGCGCGCTGGCAGCCGTATGCCACGCCACGCAGCGTCACCTTGCTGACATCGATCGGCACGCCGCTGACGGTGGAGGTTCTAGGTGAGGCCGTGTTCAAGCGCGATGGCCGGGAGTATCGCCTGCAGCCGATCGTGCAGGACGACGTCAGTGGATTGTTCTTCCTGTTCGCCGACCGCACCAGCGGCAAGGAGAGCTATGGCGGCGCGCGTTATCTATTCACCGCGATGCCACGCGACGGGCAGGTGACCCTGGATTTCAATCTGGCCGAAAATCCGCCCTGCGCCTTCACCACCCATGTGGTCTGCCCGATCGCGCCGCCGGAAAATCGGCTGGACGTGGCGGTGAACGCGGGCGAAAAGACCTATCGCGCGCTGGACCCCTGATCACTCTGGCGTTGCACGCACTGACCGGGCATGCGTTCAACGCATCGCATGCGACCAGTTGACCGCCGCTTCGATACGGGGCCACGGAAACAGGGGGCCAGGATCGAGCTTGCGCTGGATCTTGCGCGCTGGATCGTCGCTGGCCGCTTCCAGCGTGGTATCCAGTTCCTGGTGACCGGCGATGCGATGCACCGCAGGCAGCTGTTGTTGCAGCCATTGCAACAGCGTGACAAGCGCGGCGATCTGCGCCTCTGGATATGGCTCGTGCATCTGCTGATGGCGCGAATCCAGCCAGTGCGGATACCGCCCGCTGTTGACCAGTTCGATGCCCAGCGTGTGCGGGTTGTGCCCACGCACATGATGGGCGACGCGCTCGAGCGCGACGTATTGCTGGATGCTGCCATTGCGATCGATGTAGTAATGGCCGCTATTGCCGGTGCCGCTGTCGTAGAGCACGCGCTCGCCGTAGTCGCGCGCCATCGCCATGTCCGGCAATTCGGTGCAATGGATGACCACCATGTCGATCTGGCCAAGCGCGCGGCGGGCCAGGCGCGATTCGTAGGGCAACGGCGCGTAGGTGATCGGCGGCGACGGCAGGACGGCATCGGACATGAGGTGGATGCTAGCATTCGACGATGGCTTTGAATCCCGACAGCCCCCTGGGCAAATTGATGGCGACGCTGCCGCAGACCGGTCAGGTGACCTGGATCGGCGTGCGTCCGGCGCGTGATGTGGAGATGCTGGAGGTGGACGCGGTACAGGCCACCGCCGGCATCGGGTTGGTGGGCGATCGTTACAAGGGCGGCAGTGGCAAGCGTGGGGTCACCCTGATCCAGGCCGAGCATCTGCCGGTGATCGCGGCGCTGGCCGGGCACGCGGCGATCGCGCCGGCCACGCTGCGACGCAATCTGGTGGTCAGCGGGATTCCGCTGATCGCGTTGAAGGGGCGGCGTTTCCGTATCGGCGATGTCGAGCTGGAAGGCACCGACCCTTGCGACCCTTGCTCGCGCATGGAAGACGCGCTGGGAGCCGGTGGCTACAACGCGATGCGCGGGCACGGCGGCTTGTGCGCGCGCATCCTGCGTGGCGGCGTGGTGCGGCTGGGCGCTACGGTGCAGGCGCTATGAGCCGCGGTCACTGCATTCTGGCGCACGGCTTCGAAAGTGGTCCGGCCGCACGCAAGGTCACCGCGCTGGCAGAGGTGGCCGAGCGTCTGGGCTGGACCCACGAGCGCCCGGATTTCACCGATCTGGATGCGCAGCGCGAGATCAGCCGGCTTGGCGATGTGCAGGGGCGGCTGCTGCGGCTGTTGCAGATTGCGCGTGCAGCCGCAGACAAGGGCCCGCTGGTGCTGGCCGGTTCCAGCCTGGGGTCCTACATCGCCGCACAGGTGTCGCTACAGGTACCCACCCAGGGCCTGTTTCTGATGGTGCCGCCCACCACGATGGGCCCGATGCCGGCACTGGATGCCGCGCCGGTACCGATCTCCATCGTGCATGCCTGGCGCGACGCGTTGATCCCGGCGGCGGAGGTGATTGCCTGGGCGCAGGCGCGGCGTGCGCGGTTGTTGCTGGTCGACGACGAACACGATCTGGCTGCGCATGTGGATGCGGCGTCGGCCGCGTTCGCCGATCTGTTGAACAGCCTGTGATGCACGCGTGCCGTGGCTGGCGCTGCCAACGAGGTCAGCGATGAACGTGCTGATTCGCGCAGCCGGTGAAGACGATGCGGCCGCCATCGAGATTCTGACCATGGTCGCGTTCATGCGCGACGACCACAGCCGCCACGACGAGCAGCACGTGATCGCGGCACTGCGCGAGGACGAGGCGCTGGCGTTGTCGTTGGTGGCCGATCACGACGGCTACGTGGTGGGGCATCTGGCGGTTTCGCCGGTATCGCTGTCGGACGGCTCGTCCGGCTGGTACGCGCTGGGGCCTTTGGCGGTGGGGCCGGGGCATCAACGCCAGGGTCTGGGCACGCGGCTGGTGCAGGCGGCATTGGCGAATCTGCGCGAACGCGGCGCGGCCGGTTGTCTGGCATTGGGTGCGCCGGGCTTCTTCAGACAGCTGGAATTTGCGGTCGAACCCGGACTGACCCTGCCCGAAGCGCCGGTATCGGAACTGCAGGCGCTGGCATTCGGCGACCGCCTGCTGCCCCTGGCCGATGTGGCGTATCACCCGGCATTCGGACTGGGCTGAGAGCGGCAGCGACAACGTCACCGGCGGCCGTTCGTTGGAGATGGACGGGAGCGGCCGGCATGCACGCACCGGCAAAGATTCGTTTCCCGGCAACTGGCCTCGTCCTTCCGACCACCGCGCGGTGGTGGGCTCTGCAACCTTGGGCACGACGATGGAATCCCCCATTGCCGATGCGGAGGCGGACCATGCAAGACAACGATCTGCACCCGGGCCAATCCACTTCTCGTGGCCAGCTGATTTCCCATTCCACCGAGACCCCGCCGCAGGACGAGGCCCTGTTGCAGGCGGTTCGCGCGCGTCTGCGGGCCACCGCCAGCGGCGCCGATGCGCACGTGGATGAACTGCTTGCCCTGGTGGACGAGCTATGGACCTTCGCGCTGGGTCGCTTTCTGCTCGTCAGTCGCGGGCTCAATGCCGAATGGACGCACCAGATGGTGACCCATCCATCGGGAAGCTTGGCGAAGGAGTCGACACCGGCGCTGCAATACGCGTTGTTCGAGTCGATGCCCTCGCTGTTGGCCACGCGCGAGCGGTTCGGCATTTTTCGTCAACAGCTGCAGGCGTTGCTGCGTCCGGGCATCGTCCTGGCATCGATCCCTTGCGGCTGGATGGGCGAACTGCTGCTGCTCGACTATCGGCAGTGCCCCGGCGTGCGCCTGATCGGCGTCGACCTCGATCCCGAGGCGCTGGAGGGCGCGCGCCGCCTCGCCAGCCAGCATGGTCTGGAGGGCCAGCTGTCGCTGCAGCTCGACGATGCCTGGGCACCGGGAGAGGCGGCCAGCGTGGATGTGCTGACCAGCAATGGCCTGAACATCTATGAGCCGGACGAGGAGCGCGTGGTGGCGCTGTACGGCAGGTTCTACGATCGCTTGCGGCCGGGTGGAACGCTGGTGACCAGCGCACTGACGCCTCCACCTGGTTTGTCTCCCGAGTCTCCCTGGAACTTGGACGCGATCGATGCGGAGGGCCTGCGTCTGCAGACGCTGGTGCTTGCCGAGATCGTGCAGGTTGCCATCTCGTTCCGCACCCACGCGCAGACCCGGGAGCAGCTGGAGCGCGCAGGCTTTGTGGACGTGCGCTTCATCGACGACAGCACCTGCGCGTTTCCCACGGTGATCGCGCGAAAGCCTGCCGACTGAGCGCGGCTGCGTCGGAGCGCACGCGAAGGTGCAGCGGCGCGGGGCTTGTCGCGCCGGCACGCGGATGCCCAATGCTGCCAACCGCACGCCGATGTCCTGTAGCCCGGCAACACGCCGTTGCTTGAACGCGTGGCCGTATGCAGGCATGTGCGGAGCCAGACCCCTGGGGTGTTGCACCGCTCGGCGCGCGCTTTGCCGGCGTGGCGCCGGTGCTGGACGCGCTGGAGCGTATCGAACGCGGTAGCGTGGCGCCTGCCGATGTCGAATTGGTAAGCGAGCGCTGGACGGCGCATGCCGGCTTTGCCGCCGCGCCGCAGCAACACGGGCTGGGCGGGGCGCGATCCGCAGTTGCCAGCCGCCCAGCTCGCATGCAACGCATCGTCGAACTGTCGGCGCCGGGGCTGTGCAGCTACGGCGGCAACTACACCGATCACGCGCAGCAGCGCGCTCACGAGCAGCAGGCGGCGGCCGAGCTGCTCGCGCGGCGCAAGCAGGCCCGCGCGCGTGGCGAGCAGGCGCTGCAGACGCAGCAGCAACGCCAACAGCAACGTCAGGCGCGCGGGGCACGCCGCGCCGCGCGGGCCAATCAGACGCCGATCCTGCTCGGTGCACAGAAACAGCGCAGCGAGCTCGGTGCCGGGCGTCTGCAACATCGCCGGCAGATCGCGCAGGCGCACCTGACCGCGGCGGTGGTGCAGGCCGCGGCGCAGGTGCAAGACCCGCAGGCCATTGCCGTACCGGCGCCGGCGCAGCCAGCCATCGCGTCGCGGCGGCCGGCAACGCTGCAGCAGGTGGGACTCGGCGATCGGCGGTGGGGCGGGCGACAGCTGGACCTGCTGCTGCACGGGCAGCAGCGTATCGGCTTGGTCGGCCCCAACGGCAGCGGCAAGTCCTCGTTGCTGCAACTGCTGGGCGGCCAGCTGAGCCCGGCATCCGGCCATTGCCAGGTGCATGTGCCGGTGGCCTAGCTGGACCAGGACCTGGGCATGCTGGACCCGGCGCACTCGGCTTTTGCGCACCTGTATGGCGCAGACCCGGATACCGCCGCGCGTTCGCAGCGCCTGCGGCTGGCCCTGATGGGGCTGGATCGGGCGCGCGCGGATCTGCCCTGCGGCCAGCTCAGCGGCGGGCAGCCGCTCAAGGCTGCGCTGGCCTGCGCGCCGTACCGGGCACGGCCGGCGCAACTGCTGTTGTTGGACGAGCCCACCAATCACCTGGATCTGGCCTCGCTGGAGGCAATCGAGGCGCTGCTGCGCAGCTACACCGGCGCGCTGCTGCGCAGCTACACCGGCGCGCTGCTGGTGGCCTCGCACGACGCCGCCTTCCTGCAGCGGCTGGGCCTGCAGCAGCGTCTGGATATCGCGCAGCCACAGTGGCCGCTGGCGTCGTGGTGAATCGCGCGGCAGGCGATGCGGCCGGCGGGGGTGGTAATGCCGGCCGCGATGGCCGACCATTTGCGCCCGTACCCGGCGGCCACGGCACTGCCCCTGCGGGCGCCGGCCCGCCGTCCTGCTCCCACGCTCGCCGCCGCGGCCAGCGTCTTTATCGATACCTGCCTACGTGAAATTCTTCGCATCCTGCGCCAAAGGCCTGGAATACCTGCTTGCCGATGAGCTGCTGACGCTTGGCGCCAGCAAGGCCACCGCCACCATTTCCGGCGTCAACGTCGAGGGTGAACCGCGCGACGCGCTGCGCGCCGTCATGTGGTCGCGCCTGGCCAGCCGCGTGCTATGGCCGCTCACCGAGTTCGACTGCCCGGACGAGGACGCGCTGTACGCCGGTGTCGCCGAACTGCCGTGGGACGAGCACCTGTCGGTGGGCCACACCTTGTCGGTGGATGCGCACGTCTCCGGCACCGCGATTACGCACGCGCGCTATGCCGCGCAGCGCATCAAGGACGCGGTGGTCGACACCATGCGCCGGCAAGGGCTGGAACGCCCGTCGGTGGATGTGGAAAGCCCCGACCTGCGGTTGAACCTGTCGCTGCGCAAGGGCCGCGCCACCATCTCGGTGGACCTGGGCGGTGGCCCGTTGCACCGGCGCGGCTGGCGCATGGCGCAGAACGAGGCGCCGTTGAAGGAAAATCTGGCCGCGGCGGTGTTGCTGCGCGCCGGCTGGCCGCGCATGTATGCCGATGGCGGCGGCTTGCTGGACCCGATGTGCGGCAGTGGCACGCTGTTGATCGAAGGCGCCTTGATGGCCGCCGACGTGGCGCCGGGCCTGCAGCGCTACGGCAGCGATGTGCCCAGTCGATGGCGCGGGTTCGATCGCGCGGCTTGGCAGCAGCTGGTGGATGAAGCACGCGAACGCGACAGCGCAGGTCGTGCCGCGCTGAAGCAGGTGATCCAGGGCAGCGACATGGACCCGCACGCGATCCGTGCCGCCAAGGAAAATGCGCAGGTGGCCGGCGTGGCCGAAGCGATCTGGTTCGGCGTGCGCGAGGTCGGCGGCCTGCAATCCCCGCCGCAGGCCACCGGCGTGGTGGTCTGCAACCCGCCGTACGACGAGCGCCTGGCTGCCGATGCGGTCTTGTATCGCAAGCTTGGCGACACCCTTCAGCGGGTGGTGCCGCAGTGGCGTGCGAGCCTGCTGTGCGGCAATGCCGAGCTGGCCTATGCCACCGGGCTGCGCGCCGGCAAGAAGTACCAGCTGTTCAATGGCGCGATCGAGTGTGCGTTGATCGTCTGCGACCCGATCGCGGTTCCGCGCCGTACGCCGTTGGCGGCGCCGACTGCGCTCAGCGAAGGCGCGCAGATGGTGGCCAATCGGCTGCGCAAGAATCTGCAGAAATTCAAGAAGTGGCGTGCTCGCGAAGGCATCGAATGCTTCCGCGTCTACGATGCCGACCTGCCGGAATATTCCGCTGCCATCGACATATATCAGCAAGCCGATGGCGACCGGCGCATCTTCCTGCATGTGCAGGAATATGCCGCGCCGGCGACCATTCCCGAGGCGGATGTGCGCCGTCGCCTGGGCGAGTTGTTGGCGGCTGCGCGCGAGGTGTTCGAGGTGCCGGCCGAGCGTGTTGCATTGAAGTCGCGCGAGCGTGGCAAGGGCGGCAGCAAGTACGGCCGCTTCGAGCAGCGCAACGAAATCGTCAACGTGCGCGAGCACGGCGCGCTGCTGCGGGTGAACCTGTTCGACTATCTGGACACCGGCCTGTTTCTGGATCACCGCCCGTTGCGCGGCACCATGGCGCAGCAGAGCAAGGGCCGGCGTTTCCTCAACCTGTTCTGCTACACCGGCGTGGCCAGCGTGCAGGCGGCGGTAGCCGGTGCCAGCGCGACCACCAGCGTGGATCTGTCCGGTACCTACCTGCAGTGGTGCGCCGACAACCTGGCCCTGAACGGCCAGGCCGGCAGCAAGCACAAGCTGGTGCAGGCCGATGCGCTGGCCTGGCTGGAAGCCGAGCGTGCGCATTTCGATGTGATCTTCTGCGACCCGCCGACCTTCTCCAACTCCGCGCGCGCGGAGGATTTCGATATCCTGCGCGAGCATGTGCGCTTGCTGCGCGCTGCGGTTGCACGCCTGGCGCCGGGCGGCGTGCTGTATTTCTCCAACAACTTCCGCCGTTTCAAGCTGGACGAGGAAGCGGTCGCCGAGTTCGCGCAATGCGAGGAAATCAGCCCGCGCACCATCGACCCGGATTTCCAACGGCATGCGCGTATCCATCGCGCATGGCGGTTGACGGCCTGAGCCCAGCCTGGCTGTGTGCGATGCAGTGCTGCGTGCGGTGGCAAAGTCGCCAGCAAGCGCAGTTGCCGCATCGGCACACGGCGCAGAGCAGCCACCAAAACGACTGCGCTCACCGTCAGGCGGGCGCGGCCGGTGCGCGGTGCGGCATGTACCACGCGTACACTCCGGTTCCTCCGCGCCGTCCGCCCCCCGCCTGACGACCGCTCGCCACGTTTTGTCTGCCGCTCTGAGGCGTGGCAGCGCCTGCACGCGCGAACGCATTGCGGCCGCGCAGGCGAGGGCAGGACGCAGCGGCAACAAGCCCGCCACGGGGCTGCGGTATGCTGATTCGCACGTTCTGGAGTCGACGATGACCGCACCGCCCCGTATCGCTTTCCTGGCCAGCCCGACCGAGCCCGCGGCCAATGCGCGCGCGCGCCTGGTGCAGCGCTACGGCGATCATCCGCTGGAAACGGCCGACGTGGTCTGCGCCCTGGGCGGGGACGGCTTCATGCTGCAGACCCTGCATCGCCATGGTGCTGCCGACAAACCGGTGTTCGGCATGAAGCTGGGCTCGGTCGGGTTCCTGATGAACCAATATCGCGACAACGAGGACGATCTGTTGGCCCGTCTGCAACGCGCCGAGCCCGCCCACCTGCGGCCACTGGAAATGCTGGTGCAGACCGAATCCGGTACCAGTGCCGGCTCGCTGGCCTACAACGAGGTTTCGCTGCTGCGGCAGACCCGTCAGGCTGCGCATCTGAGCGTGGATCTCAATGGGCAGACCCGCATTGCCGAGCTGATCGGCGACGGCGTGATGGTGGCCACCCCGGCCGGCAGCACGGCCTACAACTATTCGGCGCATGGTCCGATCCTGCCACTGGGCTCGCACACCCTGGCGCTGACCCCGATCGCGCCGTATCGCCCGCGACGCTGGCGCGGCGCCATCCTCAAGGCCGATACCGAAGTGCGCTTCCGCGTGCTCGATCCCTACAAACGTCCGGTCAGCGTCACCGCCGATTCGCACGAAATCCGCGATGTGGTGGAAGTGACCATCCGTGAATCCACGCAACGCCGCGTGACCCTGCTGTTCGACCCGGAACATAACCTGGAAGAACGCATCTTCAGCGAGCAGTTTGCAGTTTGAGGGCGGGGATTGGGCATTTGCGATTTGGGATTGGGCAGATCGACAGCGCAGCATTGCGCGGCGCGTGCTGTGGAAACGGTAGGATGCAGCGCTGTGGCTGCAGCAGCATTGCGCTGTTGCCTTGACCAATCCCGACTCCCCAATCTCCAATCCCGGCACCCAAATGGCTGACAACTCCCCCAGGTTATTGACCGTCGCGGTGACCTCGCGCGCGCTATTCGATCTCGAAGAGGGCCACGCCTTGTTCGAATCCAGCGGGGTGGAGGCGTATTCTGCGTTCCAACGCGAGCACGAGGACGACATCCTGCAGCCGGGCGTGGCGTTTCCGGTGGTGCGCAAGCTGCTCGCGCTCAACCACGACGTGCCCGAAGAAACCCCGCGCGTGGAAGTGATCCTGCTGTCGCGCAATTCGGCCGATACCGGCCTGCGCATCTTCAATTCGATCCAGCATTACAACCTGGGCATCGTGCGCGCGACCTTCACCTCCGGCGAGCCGACCTGGCCGTACGTCAAACCGTTCGGCACCGATCTGTTCCTCTCGGCCAACCCGGACTCGGTGCGGCGTGCGCTGACCCACGGCATTGCCGCAGCGACCATCATGCCGCGTGCGCCTGGTGAACGCGCCGAGGCGGCTGCAGCGATCGCGGACAACGACGAAAGCCGGCTGTCCACGCAGCTGCGCATCGCCTTCGACGGTGACGCGGTGATCTTTGGCGACGAGAGCGAACGCATCTCGCGCGAGCAGGGTGTGGAAGCCTTCGGCCGGCATGAGCGCGAACGTGCGCGCGAGCCGTTGTCGGTGGGGCCGTTTCGCAACTTTCTCTCGGCACTGCATGCGCTGCAGGCGGCGTTCCCGCCCGGCGAAGCCTCGCCGATCCGCACCGCGCTGGTTACTGCGCGCTCGGCGCCGGCGCACGAGCGGGTGATCCGTACCCTGCGCGAGTGGGGCGTGCGCCTGGACGAGGCGCTGTTTCTCGGCGGCCGACACAAGGGGCCGTTCCTTGAAGCATTCGGCGCGGATATCTTCTTCGACGATTCGCAGCACAACATCGACAGCGCACGCCAGCATCAGCATGTGGCGGCTGGCCACGTGCCGCACGGCGTGGCCAACGATCCGCCGAGCCGATGAGCGAAGCGCCGCCGCCATTGCGCGTGGCATTGCGTCGCACCTGGCGCACGCTGGAGCTGTCTTTCAGCCACGACACGGTGCAGACCCGCATGGCGCGCTGGGCGCCGCATCGGCTGGTATTGCCGTATACGCGCAGCATGCTGGCCGCCATGTGGTTGCAGCCGCATCCTGCATGTATCGGCTTGATCGGCATGGGCGGTGGTGCGCAGTTGAAGTTCTGCCACCGCTATCTGCGTCACACGCGTATCGAGGCGGTGGAGGCCGATGCGCAGGTGCTGGCACTGCGCGATGCGTTCGCGCTGCCACCCGACGATGCGCGGCTGGAGATCAGCCTGGGCGATGGTGCGCAGTGGATCAGGGGGCGGGACGGGCGATACGACCTGTTGCTGCTGGATGCCTACGATGCCGATGGCATCCCGCCGGCGCTGTGCACCTGTGAGTTCTACGCACAGTGCCACGCTGCGCTGACCCCCGGTGGCGTGATGGCACTGAATCTATACGACGTGCCGGTCGCAGAGCCGCTGGCGCAGCTGCGTTCGATCTTCGACGGGTTGGTACTGGTATTGCCCGAGCAGGATCTGCGCAACCAGGTGGTAATCGCCTGGAACCGCCGAGGTACCCCGGGAACGCCGGGGCAGGCCCTGGCGGGATTGCCATGGGCGGCACGCCGCCAGCTGCGTCCGGCGATGCAGCGGCTGCAGGCAGCGTGGCTGGAGCGTGCCTGGCGGTTTTCGTAACCCGGCCAGTGCCGATATACGGCTTGGCTGGTTGGCGTGGCGCCGGCGCAGCGTGGCCGGTGGGTGGATCGACAGCGTGCGATATGCCGCACCTGTGCTGAGGCTAAGAGCGGCTAACAGAACGTAGCGAGCAGTCGTTAGGTGGGTGCGGGCGGCGCGCAGGAACCGGAGTGTACGAGTGGTACATGAGGATTCCGAGCACCGACCGCGCCCGCTTGACGGCTGCGCAGTAGTTTTGTTGGCCGCTCTAAACGGCCCCGGCAGTTTCCCGGCAATCACCTATCGGCGTGCGCGTGCCATTGAACTGGCACGCCGACCTGCGAGCGCATCACACCCCGAGGCGAGCAGTTATCAAGTGGGTGCGGCTGGCATTGCAGGAACCGGAATGTACGGGTGGTCCAGAAGGATTCCGGGCACCGGCAGCATCCGCCTGGCGGTTGCGTCGTCGAGGTGTCAGCGGCTCTGGTGCGCGACGCTCCTGCTCCCGGCAACGCACTGCTGCGCCGCGCACTAGCGCGTTGGCGCTGGGGTGGCGTCGGTCAGCGGCAACTGGATATCGGTCAGCCGCCAGCGCAGGCCCTGGCGGGTCAGCACGAAGGTCACCGGCGCACCGTTGGCGGTCTGCGTCGTGGCGGTGAAGCGTCGGGTGGATTCGAAGCGCTGCGTGGCGCCGTGCAACGGACGCGCCGGTGCCGGCGCCGCGTAGGTATCGGCACTGACGGTATCGCCGATCATGCGATTCCACACGCTATGGCCTTGTAGCAAGGCACCGATGCCCAGCGGCGTCACCAAGGTATCCACGCCGGCGCCGCTGATGCCGCTGGCCAGTTGCAGGGCGAAGCCGCCGAGCAGGCTCGATTGCATGCTGCTGCCGGCCTGTCGCACCAGATAATCGTCCAGCTGCGCCTTGAGATTGACGCGCAGGCTGGGGAAATCCACGTAGCGGTCCAGCTGCGCGGCATCGCGCTCGGCGATCGCGTGGCTGATGCCACGGATCGCCAGATACGGCCCGGCCACCACATAGCCGGCCAGCAGGACCATCATTGCCAGGGGCAATAACCACCAACGCTTCTTCATCGTTCGCACTCCGTTGCCAGGGTCGGTGGGGTGGTGGTTGCGCGCAGCCAGTGCGTGCAGGCATGGGCCCGATCACACGCGCTACGGCGAAGGCGGCACTGCGCCTGCCGCCTGCCGCATCAGAATTCCAGATCCAGCGCCGCACACAGATAATCGACAAACGGCGCCAGCGTCACCAGGTCCGCCTCGATGGTCTGGCGCAGGCGTGGCCCGGTCATGACGGTGTCGTCCAGGTGGCGCAGGTAGGCCCAGTTGCGGTGCTTGAGATCGTCGATGAACTCGAAATCGTTGGGAAAGCCACGCGGTGAACGCACCAGCTTTTCGCTGTCGTCCAGCGCAAACTTGCGACGCAACTTGGGGTTATGCGCGGCCGCTTTCCAGCTACCGGGGTTGTCGAAGATGAACTGCCGCAGCTTGCGCTGGGTGTCCGGTTCCGGATGCCACAGACCTGCGCCAACGAAGCTCTCGCCCGGCTGCAGATGGAGATAGAACGAGGGGGCCGGTAATTCGCGCCGGCGCGCATGGAACAGACGCGCGCCCTGCCAGTTCTTGTACGGCGATTTGTCGTTGGAAAAACGCGCGTCGCGGTAGATGCGAAACAGCGAGCCACCCTGGGTCTTGGGGTCGGCGCGATAGTGTTCGCTCACCTGCGCCAGGCCTGGTTGCAGATCGGTGATCAGCTGCAGGAACGGCTGGCGCACATGCGCCTCATACTGATGCCGGTGGTCGTTGAACCAGGTCTTGTCGTTGTGGCGGGCCAGGGCGCGCAGGAACTTGAAACTGGCGTCGGAAAAATAGGTGGTCATAGCGTGCGTTGGAGGTCCGAACCCCAGGCGGCGAGCTGGTCGAGTAGGGCTTGCTTGGTAGCATCGTCGGGGTGAGCAAGCCGTAAATCCGCAATCTGTGCGCGGTACTGGTCCAGGGTGACTTCGCCCAGCCCGTGGTCTTCGAGCAGGCGCTTGCGGCGATACTGGTTCCAGCGTTCCTGCTCGTCCAACGACAGCGTCTGCGGCCAGTTGCGCGCGCGGTAGCGGAACAGCAACTCGATCAGGCGCGGGTCGCGGAACCGCGCCTCCAGCGCGCCCAGCTCGGCGGGCGCGCTGGCGCGCACCCGGGTCAGCAGGCGCTTGTCGCCTTCGGCCAGGAAGCCGTTGTAGAGCGAGGCGTCGGCATCGTTGCCTGCCGCACCGGCGCCGCGCTCGCTGGCATAGACCTGGCGGACCTTCTCGGCCAGGGCGGGGCCGAGGGCGCGCAGGCGTTCGGCCTTGGCCAGCACCGCGTCGCGGTCCACGTCTAGGCGCTGGAAATCGGCGTCGCGCAGATGCTGCCAGGCGACCAGCGCCGGCGACTTGTTCAGATGCACTTCCTTGAGCGGAATGCGTTGTTCGCCCTCGGGCAGATCGGCGGCGCGGATGTACAACCGCTCGGCGATCTCCTCCGGGCTCAGCCGCAGCAGCACCTCCGGGTCGCCGTCCAGATCGAACACGATCACCCGGCTGTCGATGCGTGGGTGCCGGGTCAGCGGCAACACCACTGCTGCGCACAGGCGCGAGGCCGGATAGCGCTGGGAGATGTGCAGCACCGGCTGCATGCCGATCACATCCAGCAGTGTGGCGGCAAAGCGCTTGTCGCGCAGGCGCAGCGCGTAGTCCCACAACTTCGGCTGGTGCTGCTGGAATTTGCGCGCCATGCCGATGGTGGCGTACACGTCGGACAGGGCCTCATGCGCATCGCCCTCGCGCACGTCGTTGGCATTGGCCAGGTGTTCGAGCTTGAACGAGGTGGCGCCGTCCTCGCGCTGCGGCCAGGCGATACCGTCCGGGCGCAATGCATGCACCAGGCGCAGCACATCCAGCAGGTCCCAGCGCGAATTGCCGCCGCGCCACTCGCGCTCGTATGGGTCGTAGAAATTGCGGAACAGGCCGCAGCGCACGAACTCGTCGTCGAAGCGGATCGAGTTGTAGCCCAGCGTGCAGGTCTGCGGGCGGCTCATCTGCTCGGCGATCCGTGCGAACGCTTCGGCTTCGGTTACGCCTTCGCGCAGCGCATGCTGCGGCGTGATGCCGGTGACCATGGTGGCGTAGGGCGAGGGCAGCAGGTCGTCGGCGGGCTGCACGAAGAAGCTGATCGGCTCTTCGATCACGCGCAGCTGCGCATCGGTGCGCACGGCTGCAAACTGCGCAATGCGGGTGCGGCGCGGGTCCTGGCCGAAGGTTTCCAGGTCGTAAAAGAGAAAGCTCTCGGGCATACGGTTGCGACATCCAGATTCGCGGCGCGCGGCGTATGCGCCGCCAGTGGCCGCTAGTATCCCCGATTGTCGTGCTCGCACGCTGAGGCGTGGCTGTGCGGGATGCGCGCCGCCAGCGACGCGATGCCGGGGCCGGCCTCAGTGCGCGCCTTCCAGCGGCTCCAGGCGTGCATGTACCACCGCTTCCAGCGCGGCCCAGTCGATCCGCGACAGGTCGCTGTGCCCACGCGTGGCCTCGACCAGGATCTGCCGCTGGATCTCGCTGCGCGCCAGCGCGATCGAATAGCGTGTGCGCAGGAAGGTCACCATGGTGTAGTGCGGTACGAAGCGGGTGGGCCAGCGCGCCTGCAGTTGCTGCTCGAGTTCGCGTTGCAGCAGGAAGGCGGCATCGCCCACGCGGTCGCGCATCTCCAGGTAGTTCTCCAGCGCCATCTGCTGGATCGCGGCGGTATCGTCGCGGCGCGCGGCTTCGAACGCAGCGAATGCGCTGCCGATGTCGTCATGCGCATCCATCTGTTCGGCCAGCGCCACGCAATCTTCGAATGCGCAGTTCATGCCCTGGCCGTGGAAGGGCACCATGGCGTGCGCGGCATCGCCGATCAGCAGCGCGCGGCTGTCCAGGTGCCAGCGCTCCAGGGTCAGGGTGCCGAGCAGGCCGGGTGGGTGTTCTTCCCAGTGTTCTCGCAGTTGCGGAATCAGCGGCAGCGCATCGGGAAAGTCGCGAGCGAACAGGGCATGCGCTTCTTCGCCGGTGCGGGTGGTGGCGAAGCTGGGCTCACCGGCGTTTGGCAGGAACAGGGTGACGGTAAAGGTGCCGCCATCGTTGGGCAGGGCAATGCACATGTAACGCCCGCGCGGCCAGATATGCAGCGCATTGCGCTCGATGCGGAAACCGCCATCGGGCAGCGGCGGAATCTCCAGCTCCTTGTAGGAGTGATCCAGGAATTCGATGCGCTCTCCCAACGGCGATTTGCGCTGCATCGCCGCGCGCAGCGCCGAGCCGGCTCCGTCGCTGCCGATCAGGCTCTGGAAATGGATCTCGTGCGGCTGGTCGTCGCGGTCGTCGATGAAACGCGCATAGCCGGCGTCGAAGTCCACGGTGTGCAGGCGGCGATAGAAGTGCACGCGCGCGCCGGCCTGTTCGGCCAGATTCAGCAGCGCAATATTCAAGGCAGCGCGGTGGATCGACCAGATCACCTCGCTGTCGTCGCGGCCATAGCGCTGCAGCTGCGGCTGCCCGCTGACCGGGTGCACCATGCGCCCGCGCATCATCACCGCCTTGGCCATCACTGCGTCTTCGGCCCCGGCCTGGCGCAGCGCATGGCGGCCGCGCTCGGCCAGCGCCAGGTTGATCGAGCGTCCGGACTCGTAGCCCTTGATACGCGGATCGCCACGGCGTTCGTAGACGGTGACCTGCCAGCCACGACGCGACAGCAGGATGGCCAGCAGGCAACCGGCCAGGCCGGCGCCGATCAGGATCAGGGAGCGAGGGGAGACTGGGCTCAATGCAATGTCCGGCAGCAGCCGGACGCAGCGCCGGCGAAAAGGGGAAGGCAGCGACGGGCGATGACGTCCGCCCTGGCGTCAGCCCTGGGCGGGCCCGGAGTGTACGTGGGCACGGGGCGGTTCCGGGCGCCGGCCGTGGGGCCTGGTGGCACTGCAGTCAGCCTGCGGCGCTCAGGCGGCGGCCCAGGCTTCCACCTGTTCCACGAAGGTGTGCAGATCGCTGAAACGGTTGTACAGCGGTACCGGCGCAATGCGGATCACGTCCGGTTCGCGCCAGTCGCCCAGCACGCCGGCGGCATGCAGATGCTCGTACAGTGCGCGCCCCTGCGCGCGCCCGCCAGCCACGCGCAGCGACAGCTGGCAGCCGCGCCGCGCCGGTTCGGCCGGGGTGACGATCTGCAGCAGCTGCGGCAGGCACGCGTGGATCAGCTGTTCCAGATGGCCGGTGAGCCGTTCGGACTTGGCGCGCAACGCGGCCATGCCGGCCTGGTCGAACAGCGCCAGCGAGGCGCGCAGCGGTGCCAGCGCCAACACTGGTGGATTGCTCAGCTGCCAGCCCTCGGCACCGGGCGAGGGCACGAACTGCGGGTCCATGCGGAAACGGGTCTGCTGCTCGTGTCCCCACCAGCCGGCCATGCGCGGCAGATCGCTGGTGGCGTGACGCGCATGCACGAAGCAACCGCCCACCGCGCCGGGGCCGGCATTGAGATATTTGTAGTGGCACCACACCGCGAAATCGACGCCATCGTCGTGCAGCGTCAGCGGGATGTTGCCCACCGCATGCGCCAGATCGAAACCCACCATCGCGCCCTGCGCGTGTGCCAGCCGCACGATTTCGCCCAGCTCGAAGGCCTGGCCGGTGCGGTACTGGATGCCGGGCCACAGCACCAATGCCAGGCGCGGACCATGTTGCGCGATCGCATCGGCAATGGCCGCCATCGACAACGTGCCGTTGGCTTCATCGGCCTCCACTTCGATCAGATGTGTGGCCGGATCCAGCCCGTGCAGGCGCAGCTGCGATTCCACCGCATGGCGGTCGGACGGGAAGGCACCGGCCTCGATCAGGATCGCGCCGCGCGCTGCGGTAGGGCGATAGAAGCTGGCCATCATCAGATGCAGATTGACGCTGAGGGTGTTCATCGCCACCACTTCGCCGGGTTGCGCGCCTACCACGCGCGCCAGCCCGTCGCGTACCAGCTGGTGATAGGTCAGCCACTGGGTGGGACCGGTGAAGTGGCCTTCCACCGCGAGCGCGCCCCACTGGTCGAGCACCTCGGTCACCATCGCACGTGCGCCACGCGGCTGCAGGCCCAGCGAATTGCCGACGAAGTAGGTCTGGTCCGCACCGGCATGCTGCGGGAACACGAAGGCATCGCGCAGTGCGTGCAGCGGGTCGGCGGCATCCAGCGCTGCGGCGTGGGGACGGGACAGTGAGTCGGTGGTCATCGGGCTGGCAGTGGGCTGGAGCGATGCGGCAGTTTACCCGCCGGCTCCGTGGACGCCGTCATGCGCTGCCGGCGCTTCTGTCGAGATCGCTCGGGCAGGGCGCAGCAGGTGGGTCAGCGTGCCGATGCTGTCGGTGACGCGGTCGATGGTGTCGGCCAGCGCGGCATTGGCCGGCGAGGCGTCGGGCAGTGCGGCCAGCGCCTCGGACAGCACGCGTTCGGCGCTGCGCAGGGTGGCGGCGGCAGGGGTGCCACCATCCACCAGGCAGGCGATGAGTTCGGCCAGGGCCTGGTCGGCGCGATCGGCAAACGCCGGCAGCGCGTCCAGCGTAGGCAGGGGCTGGCCATCGCGCAGTGCCGCTTCCAGCAGCAAAGTGGCACGGATCAGCCGGTTGCCATTGGCCAGCAGCGATTCGGCCAATGTGAGCTCGTGCAGGTTGCGCCGGCTGCGCGGCTCCCCGCGCAGGCGTTCGATCGAGGCCTGAGTATTGGTGCGCGCCACACGTGCCGCAGCACGGCTGTCGCCCAGGCGCTCCATCCGCCCGAGCAGCAGGTTGTTCAGGTGCTCGCGATAGGCATCGAGCAACTGTGCTAGCGCGGCGCGGATATGCCGACGTTCGCGTGTGGGCCACAGCGCATAGGCGATCAGCGCCAGCGCGCTGCCGGCCACCGTGGCCTGCAGGCGTGCGCCGACCGCTTCGCCGGGCGCGACGCCTTCGAAGGACAGCAGCAGCACCAGCATGCCGGTGAGAAAGGCCACGCCGATGCCGTAGTTGACCTGGGTCAGCAAACGGAATCCCAGGCAGAACAGCGCCAGCAAGGCCAGGCGGATGCTGGCGCCATCCATCGCCAGGTGCGCCAGCAAGGTGGCCAGCAGCAGCCCGAGGAAGGTGCCGGCCACGCGCAGCGCGCCGAAGCTAAAGGTGCCGCCGAAGTCCGGCTTGAGCACGATGGCGGTGGTCATCGGAATCCAGAAGCCGTGCGGAATCTGCTGCCAGCGCTGGAAGGCGATGGCCAACGCCAGGCACACGCCGCAGCGCAATGCGTGCCGAAACGCCACCGAGGATAGATTCAGGTTCGCGCGCAAGGTGGCCCACCTGGCCGCGGGCCGCAACGCGGCCGGCAGCCGTGCTTCGGCCAGTTGCGCCTGGATGTCGCCGCGACTGCTGGCCCAGTGCGCATTGCGGATCAGCGCACGCAACTGCCCGCCCAGGCCGTGCGCCCGCGCTACCGCCACGCGCACCAGCCGGCGCTCGCGGGTGTCGGCATTGTCGTGCTGAAACTGCGCCAGCGTCGCGACCAGATCGTCGAAGCCGGTCATCGATGCGTCGGCCGCCACCGGGTCTTCGCCCACCGTCATCGCATGCGCCAGCTGGTCCAGCACGATGGCGCTGCGTTCGAGCACGCGCTCGATCGCCGGGCGCGCCTGCGAATCGCTCAATCGGGTATCGGCATCGGCCAGCGACAGCAACTCCAGCCGAACGCGATCGCACAGCTCGGCAATGATGCGAAAGCTCTGCACGGCGATCGCACGCGAGCGATGTTCGCCATGCAGCATCACCATCGCGTCCAGCACTTCCTGGGTGGCCGGCGGTGCCGCGCCGGTCTCCGGACGTTGCCGGGCGATGCCGGCCAGTTGGCGCATCAGCTCGGCCAGCGCAAACCGCTCCGGGCGATAGCGCTGCAATGGCCAGGCCGCCAGGGCCAGCACCACCTGCAGCAGGCCGCCGGCAAAGATCAGCGCCGCCACCCCGGGCGCCTGTTCGACCGGCAGCCGCATGTCGGCGCTGACCACCAGCAGGATCATGCTGGTCAGGCCGACCCGACCCGCCACCGGTCCCAACGCCACCACCAGGCCGCCACCGAGACCGAGCAGCAGTCCGGCAAGCACCAGGGCCGGCGTGTCGTGCCCGACCCACACGCCCAGCAAGGCCGCCAGACCCGCTGCCAGCGCGGCCATCAGCATGCGCTGCAGGCGAGCGCGGTACGGGCCCGGTTGATCGGAGAACATGGTGTTGAGCGCGCCGCTGCACACCGCCAGCCCGGCGGCCACGTGCCCGGTGGCCACGCCGATCGCCAGCGGCAGGACCACCGCCGCCGTATTGCGCAGGGCGACGCGCAGCGGCACATCGCGCGGTTTGAGGTCGATCAGTGCGCGCAGCATGGCGCCGGCGGCCGTGGTGCCTGTGGGTGGGTCTGCCTCGGTGGCTGCCTGCACACGCCGGATTCGGGCAGCTGGGGAGCATCGCCGGCCATGCCCTGTATCGGGCACATCACGGCGCGCGACGCGCATCGTGTCAGGCCTGCCGCCCACCGCTGGCGCATGCGCTCGCCCACTCAGTCGGCGGTCGCGGCATAACGTTCGGGGGCAGGGTGTACCTGCCCGCATCGTGTGCAGGTACGCAGCGCCAGCGAGCGGTAGAAGTGATCGAACACCGGCGGGAAGTCGGTTTCGATATTGCGCAGCGGGAATATCGCCTCGTACAGTTTGTGATTGCAATGCGCGCAATACCACTGCAGCCCGTCGCGTTCGTGGGGCAGGCGCTCGCGCTCGATGACCAGGCCGACCGAGCCGGCGGCGCGCTGCGGCGAATGCGGCACCTTCGGCGGCAGCAGGAAAATTTCGCCGGCGCCGATCGGGATGTCGCGCGGCACGCCCTCGTCCTGCACTTTCAGCACCATCTCGCCTTCGAGCTGGAAGAACCACTCCGGGCCTTCGTCGTAGTGATAGTCGGTACGCGCATTCGGCCCACCGACGATCATGATGATGAAGCCGTCCTGCTGGATGCACTTGTTGCCTACCGGCGGTTTGAGCAGGTGGCGGTGCTGCGCGATCCAGGCATGCAGGTTGATCGGCGGGACCAGCATCGACGTTCCTCGGCAAAGAAGACGTCCAGCATAGCCAACCGACGGCGCCGATGGGCGCCGCGGTCGACCATGCATGCGGCTGCGACTCAGCGTTCGGCGTGATCGGCCTGGATCTGCGCCAGCGCGGCGTCGTACCGCTCCTGCAACAGTTCCGGGCGATCGATGGACATGCCCAGATCGTGCGCATGCCCATCGCGCAGGCTGTACACCCAGCCATGCACGCATAGCGCCTGGCCGCGGTCCCAGGCATCGCGCACGATGGTGGTGCGGCAGACGTTGACCACCTGTTCCAGCACATTGAGCTCGCACAGGCGCGCATGCTGCACCGGCAGATCGCCGGCATCGTGCAGGCAGGCTTCGTGCTTGTCCGCCACGTCGGTGACGTGACGGATCCAGTTGTCCACCAGGCCCATGCGCTTCTGGGTAAGGCTGGCGAACACGCCACCGCATCCGTAGTGGCCCACCACCAGGATGTGCTTGACCTTGAGTACGTCGACCGCGAACTGGATCACCGACAGGCAGTTCAGGTCGGTATGCACGACGACGTTGGCGATGTTGCGATGGACGAACACTTCGCCCGGTGCCATGTCGATGATCTGGTTGGCGGGCACGCGCGAGTCCGAGCACCCGATCCACAGATACTCGGGCGTCTGCTGGGTGGACAGCTTGGAGAAGAATTCCGGGTCTTCGCGACGGATACGCTCTGACCAAGCACGGTTGTTGTCTAGCAGATGGTTGAGTTCGTTCATGGCGGGGATTATTCCAGAAGCCCGTGCAGCGCGTGTCAGAACCGCGTCGAAGACGTCCGTCATGGTGCGTCCGACACGGCCGCGATCAGGTCTGGTCAGTCGCGTTCGGGGTTCCAGGCCCAAACTGGAACCGGCACCGAGGTTGCAACGCCACTGCCGCGATAGAGTGGGCCCAATCCCGACAGACCCCAATCCATGGCCGATTTCACGCAGTTTTTCCCGACGTTTCTTCGCTTCCAGGGCGGATTCGTCGATGCGCCAGACGATCCTGGCGGGGCGACCAACATGGGAATCAGCCTGGCGGTGTTCAGGCAGTCGGCCCAGGCCAGGCTGGGGCTGGAGCCGACCCTGGAGGCCCTGCGGCAATTGACTGTCGCCCAGGCCGCCTCCCTCTACAAGGCGCTGTACTGGGACAGGGTGCAGGGCGATGCAATCCAGTTGCAGCCATTGGCCGACATCGTGTTCGATTTCTATACGGATGCAGGCGCCAATGCGGTGACATTGCTGCAGCGGCAACTGGGCGAGATGGGGCAGCAACTGCCCACCGATGGCGTGTTCTCGGCCCAGACATTGGCGGCGCTGCAACAGGTCGACCAGACCCAGCTCTACATGCGCTACAAGCAGGGGCGCGTGGACTACTACACCCGGTTGGCGGCAGCGCGACCGGTACTGCAGCGCTTTCTGAAAGGCTGGCTCACCCGTGTCGCCAGTTTCCCGAACCTGTCATGACCTGGAGTCTTCTCGATGCACCAAGCGACCGGTAGCGAGATGGGCGATTTGAGCGAGATCCGCTTCGTAAAGCGAATCGCAGTGCGCAAGGGCCACGGCGACCGGCCGGCTGCCGACGACCAGGATGCGCGGGCGATGGACCTGCTCAACCGCTGTCTGGCGGAATTTCCCAAGGGGCGCATCATCACCATCGAGAAGCACACCAGCATGGAGCAGATCGGTGCGGAGCAGGTGTCGGTGGAGTGGGTGTGTTACCACGTGGGCTTCCCGCGCCGACCGGCGTGGCTCGTGGACATGGACTGAAGAACCCCCACCGATGCGCGATACCGCATGGTCCGGCACTGCGGGATCATCCAGCCTCGTCCTCCCTGCTGCAGACAAGGAGCGTGCGTCACTGATCGGCGCGACTGACCGGCGCGGCGGGATGCCGAGAGCGGCTAAAAAGTCGTCCCTGAAAAACCCCGCCATCTCGGTCATAGCAAGGCTTCACCGGCTGCACGGGCGTGCCGGAATTGCCAGTTTTCGCTGCGCTGTGTCCGGCCTTGCCGGTGCGCTTGATGACCGGATCGCTGTACCTCAAGCACGCCTACGCCTGTCCGACGAAGCGGTGTGCGAGCGCTGGCTGGAGAATCCGTACTGGCAGTTCTTCACCGGTGAGGTGGTGTTCCAGACGCGTCTACCGTGCGATGCCGGCCCGCTGACGCGCTGGCGTCAGCGCCTGGGCGAAGCCGGGCTGGAAGTGTAGGACAGCGTGCGCGAGCGCATTGCTGTCTGGCTGGAACGTGCGCAACGCCTATGCACGTAACGCCCCAAGGACAAGCACAAGCTGTATGCGTTGTGTGCCCCGGAGGTGGAATGCATCGGTAAAGGCAAAGCGCGTCGACCGTACGAGTTTGGCGTCTAGGGAAACTCTGAACAACTCCCCCTGATCCTGCGACAATCGCACAGAGGCACCAGGACGATGACGATGCAACTGACCTTCGGCGACGCGGANCAATACCCCGAAAACATGCCGAAAACGGCAAAAAACCGGGGGTTTGAGCGCCCTCAGCGCGGCGGATGTGGCGTGTTTCGTTTTCCGGCTGCGTTGATCAGACCATCCCTAGGGTGAGCATTGCGGTGACGGCCTGCAAGGGGTTGGTCGTGGGAGCGCGTAGCTTCCCCGGCAATCCGTACGACGGCGATAGACGACTGCCGGCTGCGGCGCTGCAGATTGAAGGGCGCCCAAGGCGATGCACTGCATGTGCTGGGCCGCGCCGCCGGCTTGGACCTGCGCTGGTTGATGCGCTGGATCGCGCTTTTGCGTGCCTGGATCCGTGCCATGTCGTGGCCATCCCTGGGCGCCGTGGATCGGTCACAGCTAGCAATTGGCGTCTGAAAAGGATTTTTCAGAGACGACAGAAAAACGTGGCGCGCAGTCGTCAGGCGGGTGCGGACGGCGCGGAGGAACCGGAGCGTACGAGTGGTACATGCCGATTCCGAGCGCCGGCCATGCCCGCCTGGCAGCTGCGCAGCAGTTCTTGTTGGCTGTTCCTATTGCGTGCCCGCGGCGTTCTGCGTGTCCTGCATCCACATCGCAACCGCGCGTGCATCCTCGCCCGGTTGTTGCGCCAGCGCCTGACTGACGCTGCGGCGATTGGCCGATGGGTGGTTCTGGCTCAGCTTGAAGGTGAGCTCGATACGGCGGGGCACGAAGCGGAAACCGACCAGGCCGCGCAACTGGCGCCGATGGCTGTCGCGTTCCATCTCGAATTGCCAGTCACTGCCGACGCGCTGCTCGAAGTGCTGGCTCATGCGGCCGATCAGATCGCCCAGGGCCTGCTCGTCTTCCACGCGGCAGCATTCGCCGTGCAGATGCGCAACGGCATAGTTCCAGGTCGGCACGCGCGCGGCCGCTTCCTTGTCCGGGTACCAGTTCGGCGACACATAGGCATGCGGCCCGTGCACCACGATCACTGCATCGCCCGACGCGCGCGCCTGCGGGTTGGGCCGCGCCCAATGACCTTCGATGGTGACGGCCTCGCCGTCGCGTCGGTACAGCACCGGCAGGTGCGAGATTGCCGGCACACCGTCCTCGCCCGGGCTGATCAGGGTGACGAATGCATCGCGCGCCAGCAGCCTGTCCAGCAGCGCCAGATCGGTCTGTGCAAAGGCGCGCGGTGCATACATCTCAGGCGCGGCCGCCCATGCTCACCACCATGCGTTCGCGCAGGCCGGTCTCGTCGTCGCCTCGCGGCGGCGCAATCTCGTGCAGCGAGAAGCCGCGGATCAACGCATCCTCTTCGTCCAGCCCGTCCAGCGCAACGAACTCCGCGTCGAACAGCGCGGCGCGCGCACTGTCTTCGCTGTCGTAGGCCAGCGTCTTGCCATCGCTGTCCAGCACCTCGGCGGTGCCGGCGGCCTTGATGCGCAAGCGCGCCCAGATCAGGGTGCGGCCGATGGTGGCCAGCCACCATTGGTCGCGATCGAAGTCGGTATCCGGTGCAGCAGTCGTCATGTCAGAACCCTGGAGAGCAGCCCGAGCAGGGCCGCCATGCCCAGGCCGAAAAAAATGGTCAGCAGCGAGAGCCAGGCGGGTGTGGCCAGACCAGACAGCGCACTGTCGCGATAGCTGCGGTAATGGCGCGCCAGCAACCAGCGCAATGCCACGGGGCTGATGAAAGCCGGGTCGCCGAAGCTGGCCAACGCCTCCGGATGCCGATCGCGCAGGTGCACCAGGGTCAGCGGCCAGAAGATCAGCAGCGCGGTCAAACCTGCGATGGCCAGGCCAACGAAGCACAGGGCAAAGAACAGAATCATGCCGCCGCCAGCATCAGGAAAAGTTTCGGGAATGCCGCGCCAATGACCAGCGCTGCAATGGTCCAGCGCAGCGGAGCCGTGGCATGCCGGGTTGCGGCACGTGCGGTACTGGTCTGCCAGCAGCGTTGTGGGTCGGGCTGGCGCGACGCCAGCCGCGCCAGCAACACGCTACGTATCGCTGTCAGACCGCCCATGATCGCCGCCAGCCCGACGGCCAGCGATTGAAGCATGGAGGCGGCGGCCGGCAGGTTCACCTCAGAATTCCGCGCTGCCCGGCGCGCGCGGGTAGGCGATGGCGTCGCGGATATTGCTCAGCCCGCACACGTACACCACCAGGCGCTCGAACCCTAAGCCGAAGCCGGCGTGCGGCACCGAGCCGTAGCGGCGGAAGTCGCGATACCAGCCGTAGTGCTCCTTGTCCAGGCCGAACTGCGCCATGCGCGCATCCAGCACGTCCAGGCGTTCTTCGCGCTGGCTGCCGCCGATGATCTCGCCGATGCCCGGCGCCAGCACGTCCATCGCCGCGACGGTCTTGCCGTCGTCGTTCAGGCGCATGTAGAACGCCTTGATGTGCTCGGGATAGTTCGTCACCACCACCGGGCGGCCGATGTGTTCCTCGGTGAGCCAGCGTTCGTGCTCGGTCTGCAGGTCCAGGCCCCATTCGACCGGGAAGTCGAACTTCTTGCCGGAGTTCTGCAGCAGCTTCACCGCATCGGTGTAGTCGATCTGCTCGAACGGCGCATTGATGAAGGCTTCCAGCTTGCTGATCGCGTTCTTGTCCACGCGCTCGGCCAGGAACGCCAGATCGTCGCCACGTTCGTCCAGCACCGCACGGAACAGGTACTTGAGGAACTGCTCGGCCAGGCGCGCATCTTCGGCCAGATCGGCAAAGGCGATCTCCGGCTCGATCATCCAGAACTCGGCCAGGTGGCGCGTGGTGTGGCTGTTCTCGGCGCGGAAGGTCGGGCCGAAAGTGTAGACCTTGCTCAGCGCCAGGCAGTAGGCCTCCACGTTGAGCTGTCCGGAGACGGTCAGGAAGGTTTCCTTGCCGAAGAAGTCGCGGCTGAAATCCACATTGCCGCCGGCATCGCGTGGCAGGTTGACCATGTCCAGCGTGGAGACCCGGAACATCTGCCCGGCGCCCTCGGCATCGGAAGTGGTGATGATCGGGGTGCTGATCCAGTTGAAGCCGTTCTGGTGGAAGAAGCGGTGCACCGCCTGCGCCAGACAGTTGCGGATACGCGTGACCGCGCCGAACAGATTGGTGCGCGGGCGCAGGTGCGCCACTTCGCGCAGGAATTCCGGCGTCATCGGCTTGGGCTGGATCGGGTAGGTCAGCGGGTCTTCGACCCAGCCGACGATCTCTACGCCGCTGGCCTGGATCTCGAACGACTGACCCTTGCCCTGCGACTTGACCAGCACGCCCTTGGCGATCAGCGAGCAGCCGCTGGTCAGTCGCTTGATCTCGTCGAAATTGGGCAGGGTGTCGTTGGCCACCACCTGGATCGGAGCAAAGCAGGAACCGTCGGTCACGTTGATGAAGGCCAGTCCGGCAGATCCGCGCAGCGTGCGCACCCACCCCCGTACCATGACTTCGCCGCCTTCGGGGAGTTTGCCCGCAAGCGCATGTTCAATGCTGACCACCGTCATGACTATTCCCCGCCGTTGCGACCTTGAATGACCTGCGAGTTTACTGGCTGCGACCGCGCCGGCGCGAGCATCTGAACGGGGTGCCGGCTGCTGCGCTTGTCGCAGGCGCACACCGCCCCCGTCTGTCGCAGACATCGCTGCTCAGCGTCCCGCCAGGTTGTTGCGGTCTCGCTATACTTGTCGCCACTGTCTTGGAGTGCCCTCATGGCCGTCAGCCTCACCCCCGCCGCGCTGGAGCGCGTGCAGCGTTTCGTGCAGCAGACCCCGGGTGCGTTGGGTCTGCGCTTTGGCGTGACCAAAACCGGGTGCTCCGGCTGGGGCCATATCGCCGACCTGGCGCGCGAGCAGCGCGACGACGATGCGGTGTTCGAGCAGGGCGGGGTGCAGATCTTCGTCGACCCGGTCAGCCTGCCCCTGGTCGATGGCACCTGCATCGACTTCGGCAAGCACGGCCTGAGCGAGACGTTCACCTTTCGCAATCCCAACGCGACCGCCGAGTGCGGTTGCGGCGAGAGCTTCACGACCGAAGCCGAGCATCGCTGAGCCGGCGGGCGCGCATTATCCCTTCTCCTACCGGGACATTGTCCCCCTCAGAAGTGACGCTGCGACTGCTTTGCCCGTATCCTCACCCCAACCCCCGGCCCGCGCTTGCGGCGCGGGCGCTCCAGGGCACACGCGCCAGTGGCGCCTAAGCCGTGCCCTCTCGCCCCGAGGGGGGGCTTCAAGCCCCTCACTGCTGCAGCCCAGTTGCGGCTAAACGCTTGAGCTGCCATACTTTCGCGCTTCCTGCCCGGGTCTCGGGTGGGATCCCTTGCTCCACCGGCCGCTTGCGCGGACTTGCCGGGGAGCTGTCCGGCCCACGTGGCCACATCCGAAAGGTAAAACAACATGAGTCGTCATTACGAAGTCGTGTTCCTGGTCCATCCGGACCAGAGCGAGCAGGTCCCGGCCATGATCGAGCGCTACAAGTCGCTGATCGAGGGCGGTAACGGCACCATCCACCGTCTGGAAGACTGGGGCCGTCGTCAGCTGGCCTACCCGATCCAGAACCTGGTGAAGGCGCACTACGTGCTGCTCAACATCGAAGTCGATCAGGCCGTGCTGAGCGAGCTGGTGGAAAGCTTCCGCTTCAACGACGCGGTGCTGCGTCATCTGGTCGTCAAGCGCGATGGCGCCGACACAGAGCAGTCACTGATCATGAAGAGCAAGGACGAGAAGGGCGACAAGCCTGAGCGTAGCGAGCGTCGTCGTCGTGACGATGAAGAGGGCGAAGCCCCCGCTGCCACCGATACCGACGGCGACAACGCCGAAGCCGCTTAAGGAGCGCTGTCATGTCCAAGTTCTTCCGTCGTCGCAAGTTTTGCAAGTTCACCGCCGAAGGTGTCAAGGAGATCGATTACAAGGATCTCAACACCCTGCGTCAGTACCTCACCGAGAACGGCAAGATCGTGCCGAGCCGCGTGACCGGTACCAAGTCAAAGTATCAGCGCCAGCTGGCCACGGCCGTCAAGCGCTCGCGTTTCCTGGCGCTGATTCCGTACACGGACAATCACGACGTTTAAGTCGTTGATGTGAGTCCCTCACAAGAGCCCGCACGGTTTTATGTGAGTCCCTCACAAGAGCCCGCACATCCATGTGCGGGTTATTTAAAGTATAGAGGCCGGTCATTCGAGATGCGGTGTCGATCGTGCTTTTACGATTCCCAAATCCCGATTCCCGAATCCCGTCTTTTCGGACAGCACCCGTTGCGCCAGCCCACGTGCCGGCGCTAACGAATAACGGAGTACCACCATGGATCTGATTCTTCTGCAGAAAGTGACCAACCTGGGCAACCTGGGTGACAAGGTCAGCGTCAAGCCGGGTTACGGCCGCAACTTCCTCGTGCCGCAGGGCAAGGCCGTGCCGGCCACCACTGCCAACGTCGAAGCGTTCGAAACCAAGCGCGCCGAGTACGAAGCCAAGGCCAACACCATCCTGGCCGACGCACAGGGCCGCGCCGCCAAGTTCGAAGGCGCCAGCGTCACCATCGGTGCGCATGCATCGACCGAAGGCAAGCTGTATGGCTCGGTCGGCCCGCGCGACATCGCCGAGGCATTCACCGCCGCCGGCCTGCCGCTGGAAAAGAGCGAAGTGATCCTGGGCGAAGGCGCATTCCGCAATGTCGGCGAGTACGACGTCGTGCTGCACCTGCACGCCGATGTGGAAACCTCGGTCAAGGTCATCGTCGAATCCGACGCCTGATCCGCATCATCAGGCGCAGCTGACCTAACGGAACAGTTCGCTTGCGGAACCATCGACGGGCGCCTCAGGGCGCCCGTTGTTCGTTTGGGGGCGGCATGCTGCGTAGCGATCAAGCGCTGCCGTTGCAGCGGGGGAGCTGCGTCCGATGAACCCTACGACGTGGCGCGGAATCACGGCGTGACATGCAGGGCCAGGCCGCATGCAGTTGTTCGATCTGCCCACCCGTGCCCGCCACGACACGTTCCAGCCGGCCGATCATCCCTTTCTGGCCGCTTCCGGTGCGGCCGAAGCGCCGATGGGCGGCGGTGACCGGGCACTGCGCGACGCGCTGCTGCGACATGCCGTGCCCGCGCCGGTGCAGTGTGTGCGTCTGGACCAGGCAGCAGGCGTTGTGGGGACATTCGCTGGCCGGCCTGTTCGTCCTGCACGCGCTGTATGCGGGCGACGGTTGGTTCACCGACTTTGTGGCGGCCAGTCCGTCGCTGTGCTGGGGGCAGTGCGCGCTGCTGGGCGAGCCCGAACGGTGTTTTCTTGCGCGTGGACTGCGCGGTGCCGCACGGCTGTGGCTGTGGCTGTGTCTGGGCGGTGCGGAACGGGCCTGGCAGCTTGCCGCGCGCCTGTCCGCGACGCCGGGGCTGGCAGTGCATTACCGCGAGTTTCCTGCGCTGCACCATGTGGCGGTGTTCCAGGCGGCGTTGCGCGCCGCCCTGCGGGAGGTGATCGGGCCCCGCGCTCGTGGCGAGGGCAAGCGCAGGGGCTGAATCGGCCCAGCCCGCCGGGACTGCCGCTGGCGGGCACGCCAATGTCCGCCGTGCCTGGCCCGCTATACTCGACGTCAATCGTTCGCTTGGCCCCTGCCGCTAGGCTGTTGTCTGCCAGCGCGGGCCTCTGCAACCCCGACCCGATGGCGCGCCCCGCGCCGTTGACCGAGATCCCTGTTTCCATGCGCCTGTCCACGATCAAGCTGTCCGGTTTCAAGTCGTTCGTCGATCCGACGACCTTGCACCTGCCCACCAACATGACCGGCATCGTCGGTCCCAATGGCTGCGGCAAGTCCAACATCATCGACGCGGTGCGTTGGGTGATGGGCGAGAGCTCGGCCAGCCGCCTGCGTGGCGATTCGCTGACCGACGTGATCTTTTCCGGCTCCTCGGCGCGCAAGCCGGTGTCGCAGGCGACGGTGGAGCTGATCTTCGACAACTCCGATCACACCATCTCCGGCGAGTTCGCCTCGTTCAACGAAATCTCGGTCAAGCGCCTGGTCAGCCGCGACGGCAACAGCGCCTATTACCTCAACGGCACCAAGTGCCGGCGCCGCGACATCACCGACCTGTTCCTGGGTACTGGCCTTGGGCCGCGCAGCTACTCGATCATCGAGCAGGGCATGATCAGCCAGATCATCGAAGCGCGCCCGGAAGATCTGCGCGTGTACCTGGAAGAAGCCGCCGGCATTTCCAAGTACAAGGAACGCCGCAAGGAAACCGAAACCCGCATCCGCCACACCCGCGAGAACCTCGACCGCCTGGGCGACCTGCGCGAGGAAATCACCAAGCAGCTGGCGCATCTGCAGCGCCAGGCGCGGCAGGCCGAGCAGTACCAGGCCTTGCAGGAAGAGCGCCGGATCAAGGACGCCGAGTGGAAGGCGCTGGAATACCGCGGCCTGGACGGGCAGCTGCAAGGCCTGCGCGAAAAATTGAATCAGGAAGAAACCCGCCTGCAGCAACTGATCGCCGAACAGCGCGATGCCGAGGCGCGCATCGAAACCGGGCGCGTGCGTCGCGAAGAGGCAGCCGATGCGGTGGCCAAGGCGCAGGCAGATGTCTATCAGGTGGGCAGCGCGCTGGCGCGTATCGAACAGCAGATCCAGCATCAGCGCGAACTCTCGCATCGCCTGCACAAGGCGCGCGACGAGGCCCACAGCCAGCTGCAGGAGCTGACCCAGCACATCAGCGGCGACTCGGCGAAGCTGCGCGTCCTACGCGAGGCCGTGGCCGATGCCGAACCGCAACTGGAGCAACTGCGCGAAGACCACGAATTCCGTCAGGAAGCGCTGCGCGAGGCCGAAGCGCGGTTGGCCGACTGGCAGCAGCGCTGGGAAACCCACAACCGCGACACCGGTGAAGCCTCGCGCGCCGGCGAAGTGGAGCGCACCCGCGTCGATTACCTGGACCGCCAGTCGCTGGAGGCCGAGCGCCGCCGCGAAGCGCTGGTCAATGAACGCGCCGGGCTGGATCTGGACGCGCTGGCCGAGGCGTTCGAGCAGATCGAGTTGCGCCACGAAACGCAAAAGACCTCGCTGGATGGATTGAACGAGCAGGTGGACGCGCGCAAGCACGCGCTGGCCGCGCTGCAGGACCAGCAACGCGCCAGCCAGGGCGAACTGGCCGAGGTACGCAAGCAGGCGCAGGCCGTACGCGGCCGGCTGTCCTCGCTGGAAACCCTGCAGCAGGCCGCACTCGGCCAGGAGCAGGGCGCGGCAGTGGCATGGTTGACCTCGCGTGGGCTGGATTCGGCGGTGCGCGTGGGCGAACGCATCACGGTGGAAAGCGGCTGGGAAAATACCGTCGAAAGCGCGCTGGGGCAGTTGATCGAAGGCGTGCTGGTGGAGGCGCCCGAGCAACTGGTCGATGCGCTGGGCGAGTTGGGAGAGGGCCGTATTGCGCTGGTGTCCCGTGCCACCGACAGCGCGAGCTTCGCGCCGACCTCGCTGGCTGCCAAGGTGCAGGGGCCGATCGCGATCCGCCGCCTGCTGGCGCGGCTGCACACCGCCGAGGACCTGGACGCTGCACGTGCATTGCAACCCAGTCTGCCCGAAGGCGACTCGGTCATTACCCGCAATGGCGAACGCCTGGGCGAAGGCTGGGTGCGCGTGTCGCGCTCGGGCGCGGCCAAGCAAGGCGCGCTGCTGCGCGAGCGCGAAATCCAGCAGCTGCGCACTCAGATCGAAACCCTGCAGGAGCGCGAGGCCGATCTCGAACACCGGCTTGCAGGCTTCCGCGAGCAGTCGCTGGCGGCCGAGCAGCAGCGCGAAGATGCGCAGCGCCAGCTGTACATGGCCCACCGCAGCGTCTCCGAACTGGCCGGCCAGTTGCAGAGTCAGCAGGGCAAGGTCGATGCGGCGCGTACGCGCATCGAGCGCATCGAAACCGAGTTGTCGCAGCTGCTGGAAACCCTGGACACCAGCCGCGAACAAGCCCGCGAGGCACGTGCGAAACTCGAAGACGCAGTCACCCTGATGGGCGATCTGCAGGGCACACGGCAGGCGCTGGAAAACGAGCGCCGCCAGCTCACCGATGCACGCGATCAGGCGCGCGATGCCGCGCGCGGCGTGCGCGATGCGATGCATGCGCTGGCGCTGACGCTGGAATCGCAGCGCACCCAGATCACCTCGCTCAGCCAGACCCTGGAGCGCATGGACAGCCAGCGCGGCCAGCTGGATACGCGCCTGGAAGACCTGTTGGCCCAGCTCAGCGAAGGCGATTCCCCGGTAGAGACGCTGGAACACGAACACCAGGCCGCCCTGAGCGAGCGTGTGCGCACCGAGCGCGTGCTCGGCGAAACGCGCACGCTGCTGGACAGCATCGATGGCGAGCTGCGCAGCTTCGAGCAAACCCGCCAGCAGCGCGACGAACAGGCACTGGCGCAGCGCGAGCGCATCAACCAGCGCAAGCTCGATCAACAGGCGCTGGTGCTCAACGCCGAGCAGCTCTCCGCTGCCGTGGTCAAGGCCGGCTTCGTGCTTGAGGACGTGGTCAACGGCCTGCCCGAGGCGGCCAATGCCGCCGAGTGGGAAGCGGCGGTGAACCAGATCGACGGCCGCATGCGTCGCCTGGAGCCGGTGAACCTGGCCGCGATCCAAGAGTACGGCGAGGCCGCGCAACGCTCCGAATACCTGGATGCGCAGAACCTGGACCTCAACACCGCGCTGGAAACGCTGGAGGAAGCCATCCGCAAGATCGACCGCGAAACCCGCGGCCGCTTCAAGGACACCTTCGACCGCGTCAATTCCGGCGTGCAGGCGCTGTATCCGCGCCTGTTCGGCGGCGGTCACGCATACCTGGAACTCACCGGCGAGGACCTGCTCGATACCGGCGTGACCATCATGGCGCGCCCGCCCGGCAAGCGCGTGTCCAGCATCTCGCTGCTGTCCGGTGGCGAGAAGGCGATGACCGCCGTGGCGCTGGTGTTTGCGATCTTCCAGCTCAATCCGGCGCCGTTCTGCCTGCTGGACGAGGTGGACGCGCCGCTGGACGAAGCCAATGTCGGCCGCCTGGCCAATATGGTGCGCGAGATGAGCGAGAAGGTGCAGTTCCTGTTCGTCAGCCATAACAAGGCCACAATGGAAGCCGCGCGTCAGTTGTCCGGCGTGACCATGCGCGAGCCGGGCGTCAGCCGCCTGGTCAGCGTGGACCTGGAAGAGGCCGCCCGTTTGGCGGGTGCGGCATGACGTGCCATGCTTGTCGGAATGACGACACCTGTTACTTTGATGCGGAGGCACGCTGAATGTCCGATATGGCCATGATCCGGATCGGAATTCTGATCGCGGGAGTGCTGCTGGTCGCTGCAATTTTTCTGTTCGGCCGCCCGAAGAAAGCGCCCCAGGGACGGCGCGTCGACAAGGACGAGAGCCAACCGCGCGAACGCCGCGAGCCGGTGATTTCCGGCGATGCGGGGATTGACGCAGACGCGCTCGAGCGCAGCCAAGGCGGCGCCGAACAGAGCGAGCTCGACCTGGATGAGCGGGATGCGGCCGGCGGCAACGACGTTGGCAAGCGCCCGAATCAGGATTTCGACAAGATCGTGTCGCTGTTCGTGGCGGCCAAGGCCGGCCAGATCCTGCGTGGCGAAGATGTGGTGGTTGCCGCGGAAAAGACCGGCCTGGTGTTCGGCCACATGAATGTGTTCCACCGCCTGGTGGAAGGGCACCCGGAACGCGGGCCGATCTTCAGCATGGCCAGCATCCTCAAGCCGGGCAGTTTCGACATGGCCAATATCCGCGAGATGCAGACGCCGGCGATCGCCTTCTTCCTGACCTTGCCGGCGCCGATGACCGCGCTCGATGCCTGGGAAAAGATGCTGCCCACCGTGCAGCGCATGGCCGAATTGCTGGATGGCGTGGTGCTGGACGACAGCCGCAATGCGCTGGGCAGGCAGCGGGTGGCGCATATCCGCGACGAATTGCGCGCCTACGACCGCCAGCACCAGGCACCGCCGCTGACCAAATCGCCGCGCTGGTGAGTCGCGCCGCATGCTGAGCCTGCAGGGCATGTTGGCGGTGGCGTTGCTGTTGGTGCTGTGGGCGATCCTGGCAATGCCGTTGTTGTGGATCGTTACCAGGGTCGCCGCGCGCCTGCGCAAGCGCCCGCGTAACTCGCCCTGGGTTGTGGGCGGCTTTGCGCTCGCGATCACCGCACTGGTCGCGCCGGTGCCAACGCCATTCATCAGCGTAATCATGCCGCACGCGATCGCGCTGTTCGATTCCCGCTATTACACGCATCTCTTGCACGGCACGCCGATGCTGCGCGAGCTGCTGCTATGGAATGCCGGCTCGATGCTGCTGACGTTTGTGATCAGCTACCTGTGGATCCGGCGCACGCTGCGCGCTAAACCCCCTCTCCGTGCGGGGCGAGAAGGCATGGCTCCCGCGCCGTAGGCGCGCGGGCCTTGGAGCGCCCGCGCCGCAAGCGCGGGCCGGGGTGCGGAGCAGGGGTGCGGGGCGTGGCAGCGGAGCAGTCGGTGATTCAATTCTGACGGCGCGTGGCGACGCGTTCGCCATGACAGACGCTGGCAGATTCCCGAGGCGCCCCCTCATCCGCCCCTTGCGGGGCACCTTCTCCCCCATGAAGGAGGACAATGTCCCGAGGGGAGAAGGGATAAGTGCTTCGCTTCACTGAGCGATTAGCGTTTGGCTTTGGCGAACGCCTCGCGGAAGCGCAGCATCTCCGCCTCGGTGCCCACGGTCACGCGCACGCGCTTGGGCCAGATCGGCCAGCTGCGTCCCACGATGACGCCCTGCTTCTGCATCGAGTCGGCGAACGCCTTGGCATCGCGCTTGATGTCCACCACAAAGCAGTTGGCCTGCGACGGCAGGCAGGTGTAGCCCTTGCCCTTGAGCCAGGCGATGGTGTCCTCACGCACGCGCGCGTTCTCGGCGCGCCGGGTCTGCACCAGCAATGGGTCGCGCAGGCTGGCGATGCCGGCCGCCATGGCGGGCACCGGCAGCGGGTTGCCGCCCAGGGTGGCGAGCTTGCTCAGCAGGCCCGGAGCGGCGATGGCCGCGCCCAGGCGCAGGCCCGCCATGCCGTACAGCTTGGAAAATGTACGCAGCACGATCAGGTCCTGGCGCTGGCGCACCAGATCCACCACCGAGGTCTGGTTGCTGTACTGGATATAGGCCTCGTCGACCACCAACACGGCGCCGGCCGGTTTGTTGGCCAACAGCCATTCGATGTCCGCACGCGGAGTTATCGAACCGGTGGGATTGTTGGGGTTGCACACGTAGATCAGGCCGGCGGTCGGATCGGCCTTGGCCATTGCCTTGACGTCGTGCGCGCCATCGGCACGCAAGGGCACACGGCGCACCGGTGCGCCATGCGCGGTGGCGACATCGGCCAGCGCTTCGAAGGTCGGGTCGGCAATGATCAGGCCTGCGCGTGGCGAGGTGAACAGCGAACCGGTGCGGTTCAACGGGTCGCTGGAGCCTGGGAAGAACGCCATGTGATCGTTCGGCAGCTGCAGTTCGCCGGCCATCAGGTTGCGCAGATCCTGCTCCATCTCGAACTGATAACGGCCAGCACGCGCCAGCGATCGCGTTGCTGCGTCCAGGGCGGCGGGCGAGGGGCCGAGCGGATGTTCGTTGTAGTTGAGGTACACCGTGCCGGCGGCCGGGGCGACGCCGGGGGTGGCAGGCGCGACTGCACGTTTGCGGGCCCCCTCAACCGGCGAGATCAGGCCCAGTGCGGACACCGCCACGCCCGATGTGGCGAGGCTGAGAAACGAACGGCGCGAGACGGGCAACGACACGGGCGAGCTCCACACAGACAGGGCAAAGAGAGCGCCACGCTAGCGGGTTTGGGGCGCTCTGCCTATCGGGAAATCATCTGTCCACCCGGCATTTCCGGCAATGGCAGGCGAGTCGGGCTGCTTGGCAGCGGCGAATCGAGCGTGGCTCCCGTCGGCAATTTGCCATGCCTAGGCCGGTCGTACTGGTGGAGGCAGCTGCAGAGGGGGCTGCTGGTCGGCGAGCAGTCATTGCCATTCCAGTCAGTCGGCACCGACAGGCTTCGGGGCGCCGCGCGCCGCCGCCGCTTGTGCACCGGCATGGCCCGTTAGAATGAGCGGCCCAGAGTCAGCCCAGCGAACAGTATGACTGTCAGCCCGGATCCCGCGCAGCGCATCGAGGCCTTGCGTCGTCGCATCGACGACGCGAACTACCGCTATCACGTGCTCGACGAGCCGCAGATGGCCGACGTGGATTACGACCGCCTGATGCGCGAGCTGGAGACGCTGGAGGCCGAGCACCCGGCGCTGGCCAGCGCGGATTCGCCGACTCAGCGCGTGGGCTACCTGGCCGCCTCGCGCTTTGCCGAAGTGCGGCACGCCCTGCCGATGTTGTCGTTGGGCAATGCCTTCAGCGATGAGGAAGTGAGCGAGTTCGTCCGCCGCATCAGCGAACGGTTGGAGATCAGGCAACCGCTGTTCTGCGCCGAGCCCAAGCTCGATGGCCTGGCCATCAGCCTGCGTTACGAAGACGGCGAATTCGTGCAGGGTGCTACCCGCGGCGACGGTGCGACCGGTGAGGATGTCAGCGCCAATCTGCGCACGGTCAAGGCGATCCCGCTGCGCCTGCGCGGGCAGGGCTGGCCGGAGGTGCTGGAGGTGCGCGGCGAGGTCTACATGCCGCGTGCGGCCTTCGAGGCCTACAACGCGCAGATGCGCGCACAGGGTGGCAAGGTGCTGGCCAATCCGCGCAATGGTGCGGCCGGTTCGCTGCGGCAGCTGGATGCGCGCATCACCGCGCAGCGTCCGTTGAGTTTCTTTGCGTACGGCATTGGCCAGGTGAGCGGAGGCGTATTGCCGCACACCCATTCTGCCATCCTGGCACAGCTGCGCGCATGGGGATTCCCGGTCAGCGCGCTGGTCGAGGTGGTGCAGGGCAGCGAAGGCCTGTTGGCGTATTACCAGCGCGTCGGCGCCGCGCGCGACGGGCTGGCCTTCGATATCGACGGGGTGGTCTACAAGCTGGACGATCTGGCCGGCCAGCGCGAAATGGGCTTTGTCTCGCGTGCGCCGCGCTGGGCGATTGCGCACAAGTTCCCGGCGCAGGAGCAGTCCACCACGGTGGAGGCGATCGAGATCCAGATCGGCCGTACCGGTGCGGCCACGCCGGTGGCGCGGCTGAAGCCGGTGCATGTGGCCGGCGTGATCGTCACCAATGCGACCTTGCACAACGCCGACCAGATCGCGCGGCTGGATGTGCGCGTGGGCGACACGGTGATCGTGCGGCGCGCCGGCGATGTGATTCCCGAGGTGGCCGGCGTGGTCGCCGAGCAACGCCCGGCAGGCACGCAGCAATGGCGCATGCCTACCCAATGCCCGGTGTGCGGGTCGGAGATCGTGCGCGAGGAGGGCCAGGCAGTGTGGCGCTGTTCCGGCGAGTTGACCTGCCCGGCGCAGCGCAAGGAAGCGTTCCGGCATTTCGTCTCGCGGCGTGCGATGGATGTCGACGGCCTGGGCGAGAAATTCATCGAGGTGCTGGTGGACAGCGGCCTGGTGCAGGGCGTGGCCGATCTGTATCTGCTCAACGTGGATCAGCTGCTGCAGTTGCGCCTGATCAGCAGCGCCGACAGCCCGCATGGCTTCCTGCGCGAGGCGCGCGAGCATTTGGCTGAGAGCAAGTACCGCGAGCTGGAAGGTTTGATCGGGCTGCAGGGCGTAGATGTGGCGAACGCGGATGCGGCTGCACCTGAAAACTGGCAGGCCAATATCTTGCGTTTGCAGTTCAAGGGCTTCGACTGGAACCGCCGCAAGATCGCCACCAAATGGGCCGAGAACCTGATCGAGGCGATCGAAAAATCGCGCGATACCACGCTGGAGCGCTTCCTGTTCGCACTCGGCATCGAGCATGTGGGCGAAAGCACCGCCAAGGCCTTGTCGGCCTGGTTCGGCGACCTTGAACTCATTCGCCATCTGCCATGGCCGCTGTTCAAGCGCGTGCCGGACATCGGCGGCGAAGTGGCGCGTTCGCTCGGGCATTTCTTCGATCAGCCGGGCAATCAGCAGGCCATTGACGATTTGCTGCAGCGTGGCGTGCGCATCGGCGATGCGCATCCGCCATCGCCCAAGCTGCGCGAGGCGCTGAGTTTTGCCAGCGTGCTGGAAGACATGGATATTCCCAAGGTGACGCCGGTGCGTGCGCAGCAGCTCGCCGCTGCAGCGGAGTCGTTCGCTGCATTGCGCACGGCCGGCGCCGATGCCTTGCAACAGGCCGGCGTGCCGGCGGCGGTGGTCGCTGCGCTGCTGCAATGGCTGGATCGCCCGGAAAACACCGCCCTGGCCAGCGCCGCGCAGCAGGCGATGGACACCGTGCTGGCGCGTCTGCCGGACGCTGCCACAGTGCAGGCCGGTCCGTTGGATGGCCAGACCGTGGTGATCACCGGCACGTTGGCGGCATTGACCCGCGACGCGGCCAAACAGCGTCTGGAAGCCCTGGGTGCCAAGGTCGCCGGCAGCGTGTCGAAGAAGACTGCGTTCCTGGTGGCGGGCGAGGAGGCCGGCTCCAAGCTCGACAAGGCCCAGTCGCTGGGCGTGGAGATCTGGGACGAGGCACGTCTGCTGGCCTTCCTGGGCGAGCACGGGCAGCAGCCGTGACCGCTGCGCCGCTGGACCTGGCCGCGTTGCAGTTAAGGGCGCGGCTCAATGCCACGATCCGCGACTTCTTCGCCGAGCGCGGCGTCATCGAAGTGGAAACGCCGGTGCTGTCGCAGGCCGGCAACACCGAGCCGAACATCGAAAGCTTCAGCACCCGCTTCAGCGGGCACGTGGATGCCGGCGCACCGGTGCGCTGGTTGCGCACCTCGCCGGAGTACCCGCTCAAACGCCTGCTCGCCGCGGGCCTGGGCGATTGCTATGAGCTGGGGCGGGTGTTCCGCAACGGCGAAGCCGGTGGCCGCCACAATCCCGAATTCAGCATGCTCGAGTGGTATCGGGTGGGCTGGGAGGACCGGGCGCTGGCGCAGGAGACCATCGCGCTGGTGCAGCGTGCGCTGGCCCTGGTCGACCGCGAAGCCACCGTGCAGGTGCTGAGCTATCGCGAGCTGTTCGTCCAGCGGCTGGGCGTCGATCCGTTGCTGGACCCGATCCGGGCGCTGCGTGCGCCATTGCAGGCGATCGCCATCGATCCGCAGGGGCTCACGCGCGACGATTGGCTGGACCTGCTGATGACCCACTGCCTGCAGCCCGGCTTTGCCGCCGATACGGTGACCGTGGTGCACGACTGGCCAGCCAGCCAATGCGCGCTGGCGCGGATCCGCCACGACGATCCGCCGGTGGCCGAGCGCTTCGAGCTGTATCTGGGTGCCTGCGAGGTGGCCAACGGCTACCACGAGTTGAACGATGCGCACGAACAGCGTGCGCGTTTCCAGCGCGACAACGCCGTGCGTGCTGCGCGTGGACTGCCGCAGCTGCCGCTGGACGAATCGTTGCTGTCGATGTTGCCGCAACTGCCCGATTGCGCCGGCGTGGCGGTGGGCGTGGATCGGTTGTTGATGGCCATGCGCGGCACCACGCAGATTGCCGATGTGCTGGCCTTCGAGTTCGCCTGCGCCTGAGTCGCGCTGGCAGCGCGGCCAGCGCGAACGCTCATGCTGCGAACTGTGCCGCAGGGGCAACGCCGCGCCGGAACCTGCGCGCCCGCAGCGCAATGGCTGCCTCGCGCCAATACCGCAATGGGCACGTCGCCATGCGGCAGGCCGGCCACGCCGGGTTGCCATGGCCTTGTCATGCCCGCCGTATTGCTATCTTCACATCGATGGTGCTCTCATCTTCACGTCCACGCGGGCGCGACGTACATCGTTTCGGGGTGAGGATTGTTGGCATGAAGTGGCTGATCAGCTTATGCGGTGTGTGGTGCTTGCCACTGCTGATGCATGCCGACGCACGCGCTGCCGATCGCGGCTCCGGCGTGGTGCGCTGCGAGTCCAAGGACATGGCGCGCGTGCATTGCCCGATGGAAGTGGCCAGCGGCGTGCAGCTGGTGCGCCAGCTGTCCGAGACCAGCTGCATCCGTGGCAGCGAGTGGGATGTCGACCGCGAGGGCGTGTGGGTGGAGCAGGGCTGCCGCGCCGAATTCGCCAGCAGCGCGCCCACGGCCAGCGTGATGCGCCGGGTGGTGCGCTGCGATTCCAATGGCGGCAAGGTGGTGTGCCCGGTGGTCCTGCGTGACGCGCCGGTGCGGCTGCTGCGCCAGCGCTCGATGTGGCCATGCAAGGAAGGCCGCACATGGGGAACGCGCCGTAACGAGATCTGGGTGTTGCGTGGCTGCGACGGCGAATTCGAGGTCGGTGCCGAAGACGGCAGCGGCTTCGTGGCGATGCCGCGCATGGTCACCTGCGAATCGAAGAAGAGCGCGCGGCGCACTTGCGGGGTGTCGGTGGAACGTGACGTGCGAATGGGCCGGCAGATGTCCAAAACCCCGTGCGTGGAAGGCCAGACCTGGGGCTGGAGCCGCGATGGAGTGTGGGTCAACGACGGTTGCCGCGCCGAATTCATCGTCGACTGAGCGACTGACAGGGCTGCTGCGCTACTAGGCGTCGGTCTATTGCTGGGCGGAGGATTTAGGTCTTCGCCGCGAGGCGGTTGCTCTGCGGTTTTGGCTGCACGGCCCGTACCCGCCCACCATCGCAGGACACGCCGTGAATACGTCCCTGGAGGCTCTGGCGCGGCATCCGTGCCGTTCGAGGTCCCGCGACGGGGGGCGGGCAAGGACCAGTCGAGACGGTCGGCGTGCGTGGTTTTCAACAAGCACCCGACAAGCCGCGACGCGCTCCCCGCTCTTCAACAAAACCACCAGCCAACTGTCTGGCGGTGTCCTCGCCGATTGCGGGACCCTTGGCGGCATGGATGCCGACACGGAGCCTACAAGGACGTACTTGCGGCGTGTCCCGCGAGCGGTGAGGGCGCCGCATCCTCGACGAACAGGCGTTTGCGCTTGATGCATCGCCGTACGCACTGCGAGCTGCCTATTGACGGCCCACTGACTGCACCGCCCCTGCGCCTTACAATAGCGGCATGAACGACAGCGCCCATATCGATTACGCCCGCTACGACCACATCCGTCCGCTGTTGTGGACCGGCGATGCCCTGGAATTGCTCGACCAACGCAAGCTGCCCTTCGTGGTGGAGCATGTGCGTTGCGAGACCAGCGATGCGGTGGCCGAGGCCATCCATTCGCTGGCTGTGCGCGGCGCGCCGGCAATCGGTATCGCCGCCGGGTGGGGCGTGGTGTTGGCGGTGCGCGGCATCGAGGCCGACGATGGCAGTGCGGCACTGCAGAAACTCGAACCGGCGCTGTTGCGGCTCAACGCCGCGCGGCCGACCGCGGTCAACCTGGCCTGGGCATTGATGCGCATGCGCCGGGTGCTGGGCGCGGCCGGTGCCGACTGGCGCGAGGTGATCGCGCGCGAGGCGCAGGCCATCGCCGATGAAGACCTGGCCGCCAATCGCCATATGGGCGCGTTGGGTGCCGGGTTGATCGCCCCGAGCAGTGGCGTGTTGACCCACTGCAACACCGGCTCGCTGGCCACCGCCGGCTTCGGTACCGCGCTGGGCGTGATCCGCGCCGGCATGGCGCAGCAGCGCATCGCCAAGGTGTTTGCCGGCGAAACCCGGCCGTGGCTGCAGGGCGCGCGCCTGACCGTGTGGGAGCTGCAGCAGGACGGCATCGATGCCACCCTGATCGCCGATTCGGCCGCCGCGCACCTGATGAAATCCGGCCTGGTGCAGTGGGTGATCGTGGGCGCGGACCGCATCTGCGCCAATGGCGACACCGCCAACAAGATCGGCACTTACCAACTGGCCATCGCCGCCCGCCACCACGGGGTCAAGTTCATGGTGGTGGCGCCCTCGTCCACAGTGGACATGGCCACGGCCGACGGCGTCCAGATCGAGATCGAGCAACGCGATCCGGGCGAATTGTTCGGCGTGGGCGGGGTCCGCACGGTGGCCGAGGGCATCCATGCCTGGAACCCGGTATTCGACGTCACCCCGGGCGCGCTGATCGACGCCATCGTCACCGAACGGGGGGTGATCGAGCACCCCGATCCGGCCCGAATGCAGGCCGCGTTCGGCCGCTGAGCCCAGCGCCGGGGCGGGACACCGCAACGTCGCGTAAAGTCCCGCAAGTGCTTGTTTCTGGCCGCTAAACCGGCGGCATCCGGCTGTCCCTTCATGGTACAATCCGGCGCTTGAATCGATCGGCGGGAGCGTGGGGTCGGCAGCCTGTCACCAAGGCGCCCCCGACGCGGCTTTCCGGCTCGCCCGCCACCTCACTTACGGAACCCGAATGGCAGAAACCGCCAAGGAAATCATCCAGGTCAACCTGGAAGACGAGATGCGCAAGAGCTATCTCGATTACGCGATGAGCGTGATCGTAGGCCGCGCACTCCCCGATGCCCGTGACGGCCTCAAGCCTGTGCACCGACGCGTGTTGTTCGCGATGCACGAGCTGGGCGCACACAGCAACAAGGCCTACTTCAAGTCGGCGCGTATCGTCGGCGACGTCATCGGTAAGTACCACCCACACGGCGACCAGTCGGTGTACGACACCCTGGTGCGCATGGCGCAGCCGTTCTCGCTGCGCTACATGATGGTGGACGGTCAGGGTAACTTCGGTTCGGTCGACGGCGACTCCGCCGCGGCGATGCGTTATACCGAGTCGCGCATGTCGCGACTGGCGCATGAGCTGATGGCCGACATCGACAAGGAAACCGTCGATTTCCAGCCCAATTACGACGAAAAGGAACTGGAACCCACGGTCATGCCGACGCGGTTCCCGAGCCTGCTGGTCAACGGCTCGGCCGGTATCGCGGTGGGTATGGCCACCAACATCCCGCCGCACAACCTGACCGAGGCGATCAATGCCTGCATCGCGCTGATCGACAGCCCGGAACTGGATGTCGAAGGCCTGATGGAGTACATCCCGGGTCCGGACTTCCCCACCGCCGGCATCATCAACGGCACCGCCGGCATTGCCGCTGGCTACCGCACCGGCCGTGGTCGCGTGCGCATCCGTGCCAAGGCCGATGTGGAAGTGGCCGACAACGGCCGCGAGGCGATCATCGTCACCGAGATCCCGTACCAGGTCAACAAGGCGCGGCTGATCGAAAAGATCGCCGAGCTGGTCAAGGAAAAGAAGCTCGAAGGCATCAGCGAGCTGCGCGATGAGTCCGACAAGGACGGCATGCGCATCTACATCGAAATCAAGCGCGGCGAGTCGGCCGAGGTCGTGCTCAACAACCTGTACCAGCAGACCCAGATGGAGTCGGTGTTCGGCATCAACATGGTGGCGCTGATCGACGGCCGCCCGCAGTTGATGAACCTCAAGCAGATGCTGGAGGCGTTCATCCGCCACCGGCGCGAGGTGGTCACCCGCCGCACCATCTTCGAGCTGCGCAAGGCGCGTGCGCGTGCGCACGTGCTGGAAGGCCTGACCGTCGCGTTGGCCAACATCGATGAAATGATCGAGTTGATCAAGACCTCGGCCAACCCGCAGGAAGCGCGCGAGCGCATGCTGGTCAAGACCTGGCAACCGGGTCTGGTGGGTGCGCTGTTGGGTGCCGCCGGGGCCGAAGCGTCCAAGCCGGAAGATCTACCGCCGGGCATGGGCCTGATCAAGGGCTTCTACCAGCTCAGCGAGGTACAGGCCTCGCAGATCCTGGAAATGCGTCTGCATCGCCTCACTGGTCTGGAACAGGAAAAGCTGACCGACGAGTACAAGCAGTTGCTCGGCGTCATCGAAGGCCTGATCCGCATCCTGGAAAATCCGGACGCGCTGCTGCAGGTGATCCGCGACGAGCTGATCAACGTGCGCGAAGAGTACGGCGATGCGCGTCGCACCGAGATCCGTCACAGCGAAGAAGACCTGGATATCCTGGATCTGATCGCACCGGAAGACGTGGTGGTGACGTTGTCGCATGCCGGCTATGCCAAGCGGCAGCCTGTGAGCGCGTATCGTGCGCAGCGCCGTGGTGGGCGTGGGCGCTCTGCCGCGGCGACCAAGGAAGAAGATTTCATCGACCAGCTGTGGTTGGTCAACACGCACGACACGCTGCTGACCTTTACCAGCAGCGGCAAGGTGTTCTGGCTGCCGGTGCATCAGCTGCCGGAGGCCGGTTCCAATGCGCGCGGCCGCCCGATCATCAACTGGATTCCGCTGGAAGCCGGCGAGCGCGTGCAGGCGGTGCTGCCGGTGCGCGAATACGTCGACGACCGCTATGTGTTCTTCGCGACCCGCAACGGTACGGTCAAGAAGACCCCGCTGAGCGAATTCGCGTTCCGCCTGGCGCGCGGCAAGATCGCGATCAACCTGGATGAAGGCGATGCGCTGGTTGGCGTTGCCCTGACCGACGGCGACCGCGACGTGTTGCTGTTCGCCTCCAACGGCAAGACCGTGCGCTTTGGCGAGTCCACCGTGCGTTCGATGGGCCGTACCGCCACCGGCGTGCGCGGTATCCGCATGCCCAAGGGCGAGGAAGTGGTCAGCCTGATCGTGTCCGACCCGGCCGGTGGCATCGAGATCGAGTCCGATGAAGACGTCGCCGACGAGGTCGTCGACACTGCCGACGGCACCGATGCAGCCGTGATCGAGCTCGCCGACGACGGCAACGTGGCCTACATCCTCACCGCCACCGCGAACGGCTACGGCAAGCGCACTCCGCTGGCCGAGTACCCACGCAAGGGGCGTGGTACCCAGGGCGTGATCGGGATCCAGACCACCGAGCGCAACGGCAAGCTGGTGCGTGCGGTCTTGCTGGGTGCCACCGACGAAGTGCTGTTGATCTCCGATGGCGGCACCCTGGTGCGCACGCGCGGGTCGGAAATCTCGCGCGTGGGCCGCAATACCCAGGGCGTCACGCTGATCCGCCTGTCCAAGGGCGAGAAGCTGCAGGCGGTCGAACGCCTGGATGCGTCGCTGGATGAAGTGGACGAGGTGGCAGAAGAAGCGAGCGCAACCGTCGAGTCCGTGGCGCTGCCACCGGCAACCGAAGAATGATCGGCCAGCGCCCTCGCTGCAGTTGAACCAAAACGCCGGCAATGCCGGCGTTTTTTTATTGCCGGCGTTTTGTTGCGCGCTTGGTTTATTGCAGGCGATGACATGTGCAACGCAGTGTTTAAGCGCAATCCCCGCCAAAAACGCGGTGTTTTCACCGTTGCAGGTCGAACGTAAGTGGCGGTGCGGCGGCGTTGCGTTGCCGCTGGGTCGAATGAGGAAGAACTGATGACGAATGTGGATCGTCCTTCCAGTCGCGGCCATTGGGCGCTTGCGATCCTGGGAGGCGTGATTGCCGTGCTGGGCGCGGTGTTGCTGGCCGGCGGCGTGTGCTTGGCCGCGCTGGGTGGCTCCTGGTATTACGCACCGGCTGGTGCGGCGACGCTGGTTTCAGGCCTGCTGCTGTCCCGTGGCCGCAACGCGGGCGCGTGGTGGTTTGCAGCCGTGGTAATCGGCTCGCTGCTGTGGACCTGGTGGGAGTCGGGCAGCGATTACTGGCGCTGGGTACCGCGTCTGGGCCTGATCGTCGGCCTGGCGTTGGTGCTTGCACTGCTGCTGCCCAGGCTGCAACGCCCGGTATCGCGCGCAGTGTCGCGCAGCGTGGCGGGCGTGTTGGCGGCCGTGTTTGTGGTCGCCTTCGCGCTGGCGTTCATGCCGCACGGCGTGACCGCGGCCGATGGCGCGTTGGCGCATGCTGCAGGGATGGTCGGTGGCCTGGTCAATCGCAGCGCGCCGGCAGCGTCTGCGGCACACGACGTGCAGCCGGCCAACGCGCCGGCCGATGGCGATTGGGCGGCCTACGGGCGCAGCCAGGCCGGTCAGCGCTATTCGCCGCTGCAACAGATCAACCGCGACAACGTCGCACAGCTGCAGCAGGCCTGGGTTTTCCATACCGGCGATCTGCCGAGCAAGCGCTGGGGCGCGGAAACCACGCCGTTGAAGGTGGGCGACAGCCTGTACCTGTGTACTGCGCGCAACCAAGTGATCGCGTTGGATGCGTCCAGCGGCAAACAGCGCTGGCGCTACGACCCCAAGATCAAGGACGAGGCGATTCCGAGGGTTGGCAGGGATTCGTGTAAAACACAGCCAAAAGTGGGCTAACTTGCTGTCAGTAAAGGTTTCTTACACGAATCCCTGCCAACCCTCAGATAGTCCCCCCGACTGAGCCNAACTGTAACGGCGGACCTCTCAACTCCCCCGCCACCGTGAGCAAGGCCTCCAGGGCGCGTGCGCCGGACCACTGTTTGCCGACGCCAACGATGTCTTGGTGTGTCGCCTCTGGCAACGCCGCGATTATGTCCTGATACGTGACAGCAACGTTCCCTAACGCTGCCGGGTGTTGGCTGAGCGCAACGATGTGCGCGTGTGTAAACCCATGGCCCACCAGTGCCTCGTGGTGCTGCGCCACTGTCGAACGAACCTTCGGTTTGATCTTCTCTTGCTGCTGCTGACTGTAGCCGAGCGTGCGTAGATCCACCTGCGCGGCCGGCGAAGCGTCGGAGGGTTGCGCAGCACGCCGTCGCGGGGCCGGCTTGGCGCGCGGCGGCCGCGCGGCCGTGACAGCGACACGCACGGTGGGTGGCGGGTCATCGGCTGCACGCAGACCCGATTGCACCTCATCCCACTCTGCTGGGGCAGCCGCTGTATGAGGCGTGCCGACGGCAGGCATCGAATCAAGAAGCGATGTATCAAGAAGCGACGGATCGAACTGACGGAGCAGATCGCCGAAGCTGCCCGCCGAGAACGCAGGCGAGGGCGCAGGGGGAGATGGCAGCCGGGTCCGGGACATCGTCCGCCGAGCGGGCAAGCCATCCAGGGGGCCGCCAGCAGGCAGAGCCCCCCCCCGATCTGCAGTCGGCTGAACCCCATCGGGTTGGGGTCCGGGCAGAAGCTCGCGGGCAGGACTTGGCGTGCGCGAACGAATGGGATCCATCAGGCATACCTCTTTACATGGTCGCCTCCAGACTAGCGGTCTGTGGTCCCTACATAGCTTCCGAGGCCGCATTGCAGTACACAACTTCGGGTGATCCTGGCAACCCTCGACGACCAGGGTGAGGCGCAGACATGAAGGCGATCCCGGACCCGCATGGAGGATCGGCAGAAGGTTGTGAAAAATTTCTTTGATGACAGCGAGTTAGCTCACTTTTGGCTGTGTTTTACACGAATCCCTGCCAACCCTCGAACAAGCCGCTGCACCTCGAGCACGCCTACGCGTCCACCGTCCACAGCTCGCAGGGCTTGAGCAACGACCGCGTACTGATCGCGCTCGATACCAAGAGCCGCACCACGTCGATGAATCTGTATTACGTGGCGATCAGCCGTGCGCGACAAGAGGCCAGGGTGTACACGAACAATCGGGGCGAGTTGCCGGCAGCCATTGCTCGGCGATTCGACAAGACGACGGCCCTGGGCCTGGAACGCAATCGCAACACCAAGCGCGACCGGCAAGCGTTGCAGCGAAACGGCGCGGCGGATGGAAAGGCCATCAAGCCGCCGGCGCATAAATCGCCGGAACTGACCAAGAAGCCGCCGACACCGCGCCAGCCGCGCCAGTACGGCCGGTTCCAGTGACAAGCACGAGCGCGCGTCTGGCTTTGGGAGCCGGTCATCCACCGCGGTATGCAGGCGACCGGCTCGTGTTCGCTCTCATGAAGCCAGTGGCATCCGTCTATTACACACTTGCGGATTAGCTCTCGCAGCCCATCCGATGCACTGAGCGTAGTGCGCGAATGAGCGTAGTGCGCGAAACCCTTCTTGCAGCAGCGAAGCCCAGATGACCCGGTGCGTAGCTGCGGCGCCAAATCAGAAACTGCCACATCCCGCCTACCGGCGCAGATCGACAATCAGAGCGTCATCCCGCATCGCCCAGAGACGCTATGAACGACTACGGTTCTTATCGCTACCTGCCTGCCGATGGTTGGTACGCCACCTATCCACAAGCTGCCGAGGCCGATGAGCCACGCGTCTTCCAGCGCGTGGCCCTATGGCGGGTGGCCCCGCATGGAACGATCGTTGGCCTGATCTCTTCGCCCGACAATAGCCAGGACGAAAGCGAATCGCAGCTTCTGAGCGCACCGCGCGGTCTAGGCGTCCACTACATCCACATTGATGATCTGACCGCAGACGAACGCCAGGAGATCCGCCGCAGACGTTTCAGTTGATCGCCTTTGGTTCTGCGTCATAGCGCGTGTGGTCCTTGGGTGGGTGGTTGCAACGGTTAGGCGTTGGCGCTGCTCGCGCGGGCCGGTTTGCTGCGGGTGCGCGGCAGGCCGGGCAACTGGCGTCTGCTAATGGGCGGGGGGATTACCGGGTTGTAGGGCGGCTCCTTCAACCTCGCCGCTTGCATCTATCTCTTGCCAAAATCCTTGGGTTCGATGCCCTTGGATGCCGGCCCTTGAATCTCTTTTGCTCCCCATTCATTCACTATGCCGACCCGGTTGTATGGGTAGCGAATCTCGACGTTCGCGCCGGCGTTCAGCAGCTCGCGGCGGTCGGTGTTCAGTACAAGTCGTTCGTGCTGAATGTGCAGCTCGCGGCCGGCTTCCCTGACTGACTGGATGACGTGCTTGTCGTCGGCCGACACAATCGGGCCTTGGTAGGTCTTGCCGGTTTCGGGCGCGCGCAGCTCGGGCTGTTGCCGGCCGTAGTCCTGGCGCTCGTACTCGGCCGGCTTAAGCTCCAGGCGTTCTAATCCCCCGTACTGCCGAGCTACTTCTTGCACACGCTCGATCTCGCGCTCGTCGGCGCGGCGGGCTGCCATCATGGCGAGAATCGTTGTCCATTCGGCCTTGTGCTGCCGGCGTTCCTCGGGCGTCGGTGGGCGGTTGCGCTCGGCCTCGACGGCGGTTCTTGCTGTCGGCTGCTGTTTCCATTCGTTGCCCTGCATCTCGTTGTCATACAGTACGTTGCCCTTGCGGTCGTAGACCTGTACGCGGTCGGCCAGCTTGTGACGTTCGATGTATTCGAGCGTTGCCGGCATGCCTTTATAGGCGTCGTTGTGGGCCTGCACGTTCGACCAGCGGCCGAAGCCCTTGGCCGCTTTCTGTTCTTCGTAGCGGCGATGGATGCCGGCCATGCTGTCGCGCTCGTTGGCCGCGATCACACGGGCGACGACGTAGTAGCCGGCCACTTTGAGGCGGCGCATCGTGTCGGTAATCGGGCCGGCCTCGCGCATCGTGCCCTCGAACAGGACGTTGCGGCGAGTCTCGATGGTGCGGTCGAATAGCTGCTTCGTCCACGGCCGCGCATGCGGGTCGGTCAGCTCGGCAAAGTGGCGCTCGTCGGCCTTCTGGATGGCAAGGTATTGCGGGTGGTAGTAGCGCAGCTCGTCGCCGTTGATCGTGACGACGTTGCGATCTGCAAAGCCTTGCTTGCTCGCTTCGAGCAGGCCGCTTTTGCCTGCGCCGGGCTGGCCGCCCAAGATGATTGCCTGCGGTTGGTCGGCCGGGGCGGTGTCCTTGAATTGATGCCGCTCGATCTTCTCGTAAATGATCGCGTGCTTGCTCGGACTCAGTTGGAAGCGGTTGTCATCCATTACGCGTCACCCGTGCATCGGTTTGAGCAGGGGTGCGTAGACATACAAGGCCCGGTTAATCAGGCCGAGATTATCGGGCGTAATGGCGCGGCGCTCGTCCACCACGATTTCTAGCTCGTGCTCTAGCGCCTCGATGCGACCAGCGTTCGGTTCGGCCTTGTCCTGCTCGGCGTCGATCTCACTGTTCAGGTAGCCGATGTACTCGGCCAGCGTTTCTGTGGCGGCTTCTAGGCGAGCCGTTTCTGCGATGGGGGAAAGGGTAGTAGTAGCCACTGTTGCACTCCTCAAAAACATCCAAATCGGAATTCGTCTTCCTTCGTTATGCCAGCCCGGTGACGAGCATGAGGGCGCGTTCGACGGCCCTCATGCGTTCTGCGTCGAGCGTGCCAATCGGCTCACTGACTTTCGCGCGAGGTATCGGTGCTGTCTTGTCCACCATGACCTGCGAAATCTTCTGTAGACCATTGGTCAGACTCGGCTCGACCGTGACCCGAAACATCGCGTCGCGCAGATCGCTTGTGATCGGGCATACGAGGACGCTTTCCAGCTCGGCAAGCAAATCGGACTGGATGACTAGCGCCGGCCGTGGCTTGCCGTAGGCTCCCGGCAAAGCCACCGTTACCAAGTCGCCACGCTGCGTCATTCCCACCCCTCGATAAGGCCAGCGGCGGCTTCACCGAAGCCGATAGCATCGGTTTCGGTTGGATCACCATGCAGACTGCGACACTGGCGGCTGAGCATCGCAGCCAACTCGGGCGAGCGGGTATCGTGCACCCAAAACTGCACTGGCCTGTACCCGGCTGCACGCAGTCGGTCACGATGACGGGTGACCTTGTTCGTCGGATTGTGAGTTCTCGGCATAATGGGCTCCTTACATTGCATGTATAGTTACATGATACCTGGCATGTATCCCATGTCGAGGGTAATCCCCCCGCCCATTAGCAGACGCCAGAAGTGGAATTTTCTCGTACCCTTTCCCGAGGAGGTTCCATGAACAAGTCCCGCTTTACCGACAGCCAGATCATCGCNNGCCCGAATATGGCGCTCGGCGGCATCACACCAGCGATGAAGTTGGCGATGGCCGCTTAGCTCCACTTCTGGCGACCGCTAGAAGTGGGGGGATTACCTTGGCCAACGCCTTCAACGCGGCTGGCCGCCCACGGCGGTAGACCTTGGGCGCGCGCACGTAGTTGGCCTGCAGCACCTCGAACACGGTCACGCCCAGCGCCAGCGGTTCCCCGCGCTGGCCGGTCAAGGAGTAACGGACGGAGACAGCCATCCCAGCAATGCGGATCCGGTCCGTGCTACCTAGTCGTTGGCTTGAACCCGCCACCTTTCGTTGGCTTGATTACGAGGAGAACTGATGATGTCCATGTCAATGCGTCAATGTGCTGCCTGCGTTGTGCTGCTCGGAAGTTGCATCTCGCTCGCCCAGGCAGCGCCAACCTGCAACAACCCGGTAGGCGAATGGAAAAACCAGCTGGGTTCCACACTCACGATCACCGCCGTACAGACCTCCGGTCAGCTCTCGGGTACGTACATCTCGCCTTCCGGCACCACTGGTTCGGTGTATCCGCTGGTTGGCTGGTTTGCCAACCCGGTTGCTGGGTCGACGGCATCGAGCAAACTGCCCGCCATCACTTTTTCGGTGCAGTGGGGCAACTACGGCAGCATGACTGCCTGGACCGGTACCTGTGATGCGTCTGGCGGCGTGCCGGCCATCACCACAGTCTGGCACTTGGTACGGACCGGCTCCCAGTATTCGTGGGACCACATGCTGACCAACAGCGATGTTTTCGTCCCCAAATGACAGGGGGGGTCTTCCGCACATGGGGCTAGCTAGCCTGGAGCCTGAATCGCTTGTTGATGTTTGCGTCATTTGTAGTTGACGGGAGCGTCAGGAGTGGCCAAGATAGCGCCACTGCCCTTGAGCAGTTACAGGCTCTCCCGACCCGGTGTATAGGGGGAGCTGGCCACCTTCTAAAGAAGGTCCCACCCAGAGTGGGGTTAAGAGACTCCGGCCCGCACTACCATGCTGTTAACAAAAAGCCTGCTCACGCGGGCTTTTTGCTGTCTGCTCACTTTGTGTTGACCAAGACGTCTATCAGCTTTGTAGCAGCCGAGCGCGCAATTTGCTCGTCCATGTCTAGACGGACATAAGCGCTTTCAACAACGAGCAACAAGAAATTTCGTCTGCGCGACACGCGAAACCAAATGGAGTAATGCCCTTCGGGTGTGACGCGCTTCACGGCGAAATGATTGTGATGCCGTGTTGGATAGACATTGCGTTGATCTAGGGCGGCGATTAATCGCGGCAACTCCTTACTGTCTTCGTAGCGTTTCGGGCAGAACACCCTGAGGTCGTCTTCGCGCTCGGCCCAGGTGTAAAGATGATCCAGGTTGTAGTCCGGAACCTTGGCGACGCCGTTGCTAAAGCAATGGTGGGAATATTCAACGCGCACCCTGAAATCCCGGGCGGCCCTTCCCGGATGCCCAGGTGCTGGGGGCCGCGCCGGCGCGTGGAATGAAACGAATACGGGATGAAGGTGTTTTAGCGTGTAACGAACACGATCCTGGACATGGTCTGCCCATACTCTGGTTGTGCTGCGGGTCGGCATTGCTGGGACATCTCATAAAACGGAAAAATCCTACGTGAAGCCATGCTCATCGTCGCGTGGCCTGGACTGGCTCCCAGCATACAGCCCGCTGAATCCTCGGCTGAGGACGGAGGATGTCGAAGGCCGCTACTCGCTCAGCGTTCCGGTATTTCGGCGGTTCCGGCTTACAACCCCAATATGGTCAATTCGCATGCCCTTGAGCGCAGTGAGCGGCCCACACACGCTTGACGGTAGTGACACTCGCGCCTGCCAGGCGCGCAGTGTTGGCGATGGTCTCCCCACGACCGCGCAACGCGACGATGCGAGCGTGTATGGCCTGATCGGCCGGGCGGCCACAGTACTTGCCGCTGGCCTTGGCCAACTCGATGCCCTGGCGTTGCCGCTCGCGTCGATCTTCGTAATCGTCGCGAGCTATCTGCAGGGCGATGCGTAACAACATGTCCTGCATAGATTCGAGTACGACCTTGGCAACGCCTTTCGCTTCTGCAGCGACGTCTGATAGGTCCACGACACCCGGCACTGCCAAACGCGCTCCCTTGGCGCGGATCGAGGCAACCAGACGCTCGGCGTCGGCCAGCGGCAAGCGGCTGATGCGGTCGATCTTCTCTGCGATGACCACTTCGCCCGGCTGCAGGTCTTCGATCATGCGCAACAACTCAGGACGATCCGGACGCGCGCCGGATGCTGTCTCGCGATAGACGCCGGCGACGTAGTAGCCCGCCGCTTTTGCTTCCTTGATGATCCGCTCCTGCCGTTCCAGATCCTGGCCATCGGTGCTCACCCGCATGTAAAGCCGGGCGACCAAATAGAACGGCGCAGCCTGCAGAGTGCGTCCCTTCGCCATCAGTTCGTTTCGCTCCGCACAATCGGTTCAACATCCGGGACCAACAGGTCCGGCCATACCTGCCAACGCAGTTCAGGTCTCAGCTGCCAGGGCTCAGTCTGCTTCGCGACTACAACCATCCCAGGGGTGCCCGCCGGAACATCAAGCCGCACGAGTCCAGAAAGGCCGCCCTGCTCCCGCCAGAGTCCGGGCAGAACCTGGGGCACCGATTCCTCCTGCTTGCCTTGCTTCGTCATAGGCCCTCCATAGATCATTTGGGTATACCTAAACGTACCATCAATTTTACGGGTGGCCCAATATTTTTTTATGGACTTAAACGGACCACCTAAAATGGGCCAGCCTAAATGGACCATTCATCCGATAGGGAGGTCTCCGGGGCGGCGCTGCGCGCCGGCCGTGGACAAGCCGGGGACGGCCTGGCGGCGGCGCCATCAAAAGCGGGTTTGCAGGGCAGGGGGAGGGCGGCTCCCTGTCGGCGGCGGGAGCGTTGCTCTCGGCGCTGAAGCCGCGCGTGCGCGGGTGAGGCGTTGTCCGTAGGGGGTTGATCTGGCACCTGATCGTAGTCGGCGCCGGCGACGACGTTGGTGACACGATCGCGGACCTGCTCAGCTGCATGTGTGACCAAGACAGGGTTGTAAGCCGAAACCGCCAAAATATCCGCTAACTCACTGATGCAATGGATGAAATCCGATCTTGTGAGCTATTTTTACACGTATGTCGGCTGAACCCCTGCAACAGCCCCTGATTTTCGCGGTCAAACGTCATCTTCGACAGCCGACCAAAAAGACTCCGACAATTCCGAGGGCCGTGTCGGAGCCAAAGAGCCTTTGATTACTGCTGCACCGTGTTCGGGCGCTCAGCCGCTGCGACCCACTGGTAGATGGTCGCCATGTCCCGCTGTGCTTTTTTGGCCGCATACATCGCTCGCACGACAATATCTTTCATGGCTCGTTGGCACAGGTCGTTCTGAATCTTCGCGATGCTGCCGCTGGACAACTCTGAGATCGCGTGAGCAAACTGGTGCAGCCGCATGACGGCCAGCCGGCAATCCGTTACTGCCTGATCCGAAACCGGCGTTCTACCACCTAGCACGGCATCCAGTTTCCCCGCTTCTTCCTGCATCGTGCCGCCGCTCTTGCTCCAGAATTCGCGAAACGGCTTGATCGCATCGGATGACTCTTTCCAGAACGCGTCGTACAGCTCGCGCTTCCCGGCCGCTTCGGCAATTTCCTGTTCTTCGTTCATGTGTGCTCCATCAGTAGGCGGATCTTTTGGTGTGACTTCCACGCAATTGCGAGACTCACCACCAATTAGCGCGCACGCAAGCCAAGCGCCTTCGCCTGATAAGTGCACCTGACCTCATCATGGTCCCTCCGCAGCCCAACAGCACAACGCATTAGGCCGGTGATGACGCGCCGCCCCAACCCCAGTAGCCTACCTTGATGGCCCTCTACAACATCACCGACCGGCTGGCCCGGGCAAGAGAACTTATCGCAACTGGCAACGAGCATTCACTGCTCTATGCAGCGCTTGAACTCCGATTCTGCTTCGAGTCCGTGGCCTACCAGAACTTGGCGGCATATGGAGAAGATGTTTTGGCGGAGCTTACCCGCGAGTGGCGACCTGACCAGATCATCCGGATGCTGGCGCAATTCGACCCACACTCCGATCAAACGGCGAGCTTTTCCATCTCCGTTTCACCGCTTCCAGACGACCTCAACTTCGAAACCAGCGACTTGAAAAAGTTGTTTGGCGATCAAGAGTTCTTGCCCATCGGCGAAGCAAAGCATATCCCTTTGTCAAAGTTCCGCACCTACTACAACGCGCTGGGCAGCTACCTCCACCTCCAGAAGGACAAGCGCACGAAGCCTCCTAGGGTGGAAAAGCTCCAGCTTTGGATTTCCGAGCTGGAAAATGTAGCGACTTCAACCTTGATAGCGGCAGCCAAAGACATCGCCACCAGTAACTGTTCGTGCGGCCAAGTTTTGATCTTGGGGCCCGCAGAACAAGCCGGTGACAAGGCAATCTTCTGCCCTAGCACCAAGTGCAACGCCAGCTACATCGCAATCAAGAACGATCCAGAGCATCGGATCGAAAAGATTCCGGCCGTCGGCCTTCGCTGCAAATGCACGGCCATGGTTCCCTTTGCCCCTGACAAGCTTCTCAAGCCAACCGTCTGCCCCAACTGCAAGGCATCCGTTCGTGCTTATATCGGCGCTGACGTGATGATGCTTTCCGACCCACCCATGCGCGAAGACGAATCGGGCAGCTAGGGCCTGTTAACACATCCGGAGCCCGTCAACGGTGAGCACAAAGCTGAGGAATCCAAGGAACATGACGTCCAGCTTCTCGAAGCGTGTGAAAATCCGGCGGTAGCCCTTCAGGCGACGGAACAGTCGCTCCACGTCGTTGCGTCGCTTGTACATTTCCCGGTCGTACTCCCAAGGGTCGACCCGATTGGAGTCGCGCATGATTCTGATATCAGAACATGGCCTGGACGCGGGGGTCGAAGTCGAGCGCCAGTAGCCAGTCACGCTCCAACGAAGACTCGAAAGCAGCGACGCCTCCATCGCCCAAAGTCACACGCCCTGTCAGGCTTCTTCGGCTTGTCCGGAGCTCGCGTACAGGGGTGTCAGAACTCAGTCGCGCCATTAGGCAGCATCCCAGAGGCAGTCGCCTCTATTGCAGTGGCTCGGTCGTGTTATTTACTGGAATTATCCGCGCTAGAGCCTTGATTTGCAATACATTGAGTCGCCTAATTGGCTGGAAGTCACATTTGGCATGGCCGGCGCGCGGTTGCGCGTGGTAGGCTTGCGGCTCGTCGTCATTGCCCGTCCCTCTAAGTGGTAGTGATGGCAAGCCGGCAGATTGCCCGATCTGCCGGCTTTTTTATCGCTCGCGATCTGGTGTTGATCGCGGCGGCTGTTTGGTCTTTTCGCTCTTGCTCTTCTCGGCCGGCTTCGCCGGCCCAAGTCCTTGCGTCTCGCCGGCGTTGAGTTTTTCTTGGATCGTGGCGCGAACGCCGGCCACGAACTGCTCACGCAACTGCGGTGCGTTCACCACCTTCGTGGCGCTGTAGAAGTCAGCGCGGCGCAGCGTGGCGTAAGCCTCTTTCAGCTCGGGGAATGCCAGTACGGCCTCGGCTTCCGGCAGCCGCTGGAACGCGTCGGCGCGGGCGGGGCGCACAAGGTGATGGCCGGCGTCCTTCAGCAGGCCGGCAAGATCCTTGTTTCCTTCCAGTTGGTCCATGCTGAAAACGACGTCCCGGCGCGTCACCTCCGCTTTGATGTTCGGCAATGCCAGCTCGTTGACGCTGCGGTCGCGGGCGACATAGAGCGCGTCGCGGCCGCCCTTGTTCTGCCCGAAGTATTCCCATTGCAGATGGAAGCCGGAGGCCTCGGCCAGCTCGCGCGTGAATTCGCGCAGCGTGCGGCTATTACCATCGCGGAACGGATGGATGTAATCGAGTTCGGCATAGAGTGAAGCCAGCTCTTGGACGAACGGGCCGGTCTTCATCTGCCGGAGACGTTTTGGGTCGGCGCGCTCTAGTGTTTCGCCGAGCCGCCCAATCGCCTTGGCATCCATGTCTGAGTAGCAGACATGCGACGTGACGTTGGCCGTCTCTAGCTGGCGGTGCTTCACCCAATCGACACCCGCCGGCACGGCATCCCTGAAGCGGCCGGGCGTCACGTCATCGAAGCCAAGGCCTGGTAGATCCTGGAAGATCCGGCGATTGATCTCCTTCAGGTGGTCCACGTCAAATGCGCCCCCCACGGGGGCCACACGCAGCTCAACAATGCGCCGGAAGGTGTAGAAACCTTCCAGCTCATCGCGTCTTGCTGCAATGTCGAGCTTATCGACCATGGACCACGTCGAACGACGGTGCCATGAACTCTTCCTTGCTGATTTCGCCGCGCATGAAGCGCTGCGCCAAATCCTGCGCAGCTCTGCTCACTGCGAAGCCTTCCAGTGCCACGGAACCGTGTGCGTATTCCACGGCCTCACGGCGCAGGCGCAGCTCATCCTCGGACGGCTTCGCAGGTCCGCTCGGCTCGATCACGAGGCGGCCATCGGCGTAAGCATCCATCAGCTCGCGCATCACCTGCGACGGATTCCGATGGCGCTCCTTGGTCTTCACTGCATTGTTGAAGCGATCGCGGCTGTTCTGATCAATGCGGAGCGTGTAATTCACTTCCAACATGTCCTGCTCCTGGTTCGGAAAGTCGCCAGCGGGGGCGACTCGGCAAGCCTCCAGTTTAATATCGCTTCCGGTGAGCTGGTCTTTCATATCTTCGGCGCCATCGCGCAGTTTGAGCGCCGGCTTATGGTCGAGCGGACGCGGGCAGGCCTCTATGCCGCCCGCGCGCGTGGACGCAACAGCGGCCGCCCGAGTGAAAGCGCCGATACCATCCGCGCAATCGAGACTCTGGCGCTGACCGATCGAACGCCCGAGGACATCTGCAAGGCGCTGAAGATTAGCCGCAGCAGTTTCTACAAGTACGCGCCTGCACGCGCAGCGGCGCCGGCGGCGGCAGTGGTGACAGATCTGCGCGATCGATCGCGCGGATCTGTCACCAAGTAAAAGCCCGGCGGTTAGGCCGGGCTTTTGGTGACAACTGCGAACTGGCCAGGTCGAGTGCATGTCGTCAAGCTTAGGTTCCTTGCGGCTCCGCGTTTGTGCGGTACTGCTCCCGGAGGGCATCGATTTTTTGCTGACCCGGCACAGGCCGGTGTTGCTGGCGGTGATGACCGGCGGCCAGGAATGCGACACTGACCATGGCGGAGATGGCGATGGTTGCCGCGATGGCGGCCGCCTGCTTGATCTGGCCGGCGCAGACTGCCTGCGGCAGGGGGGAAATGAGGGCCAGAGTAACGGCGGTCGATCCGGCGAACTGCTTGTGTTCCGTTTTCATGGTTCATTCTCGATAGCGAAAGGGCAGGTTTCACGGAGTGGTTGCGGGCCTCCTTTGCGCGGGGCTGTTGTCGATGATCTTGAGTGCGCACTGGTCGGGCGACCAGTTCTTCAGCTCGACGGTGATCGTTGCGAAACCGACATCCCGCAGCAGCTTCAGCGCGGTTTCCGAGCTGCTGAAGAAGCGCACGGCGCGGTCGGCGTCCCGCACGAGGATGGCCGAGTCGCCGAGCCGGTCGGCGGTGCTGACGTAGAACCGCCCACCGACGCCCACGAGCTGGGCGCCGGTGAAGCCACCGGCAGCGTGGGCGGCGCGGAACTGGCTAAGCGTCATGGACTGCTGCATGGCGCCTCCCTAGGCCGCCGAGGCGGCGGTGTCGGCGTCGTCTTCGTCGCCGTTGTCCACGTCCGCGATGATGAGTTCATCGAGGTCCACCGTGAAACTGTGGGGCAGGGCGCCCGGACTGCTGGGCGACAGAAGCCCCCAGGTCAGCGGGCCGCCGGCGCCATTCAAGTTGTCTTCCAACACACTGAGGCAGTCACGGCGCGCTTCCTCGGGATCGCCATGGTAGTGCGCGGCGATGAACGGATTATCGGCGAAGTGGGCCGCGATGAAGGTCCGGAAACGTTCGTCGCCGGCGGCGGTGAAACCATGGATTTGCTGATAGTTCGACATGCGGATTACTCCTAGCTGTGAGTGACGCTTGGCTGGTGCGGAATCAGGACAGCGACCGGGTGTCCCGCGCTGCCTTGACCAACGTGTAAACCGCTTTGGCAGGCACCAAGTCGCCGGCGTTGATGCGCTCGCACAGCGCGTCGATGTCGCTCTCGGTGATGCGCGGACCGGCGTCGGTCAGAATGGAATCGATGTCAGCCGGCAGCACGTCGTGTCGCTGAAGCAGGCGAAGGCCTGCGAGGATGGCGGCGAGTTCGATCGGCTCGATGTTCATTGCTTGTTCTTCTAAAAGAGGGCGACGAGTTCGTTGTAGTGCGCCAAAGCGGCATCTACGGCCGCGATGTCTTCGTGCTGGCCGGTGTGGTCGTCCATGTAGTCTCGGGCGATCATCAGTGCGGCCGCCAGGTTGCCGGCAGTAGCCGCCAGCGCTTCCGGTCCTGCACCTGCTGGGTGAACCAGGCGTGGAACGCGGCTTCGTTGAATTGGGAGCCCTGCGCCTGGATCGCGCGGCTTCGGGCGGTGTCGTACTTGGCCATGAGTTCCGCGACGATGGCAGGCAGTTCGGCAGGCTTGACGTTCATGCTTCGCTCTTGTGGTGGCTGCGGGTTGGCGACCAATCCGCAATTTTCCTGTAACCAAATTATATCATATTGGCTAATGAAAGGGCGAAACGCGGCGCGAAATGATGTTTTCGCGCTCGCATGCTCGGCCAAGAGTCGGGTTAGTAATAGGAGCTGTAATACTTGGGCCTGCCGTCCCACTTGGACAGGCTGCCGTGGTGGCCGGCGCCACCGCTCAGGGCGTGCAAATAGGCGGCGCGGTGCATGCGCGGCATGGCGCCGGCCTTGAAGACACCGGGGCGAGGCACGGCGGTGCCGGCCATGGTCTTCTCGCCGGCCTCGGTCTTCTCGGCCTCGATCTCGCACACCACGGCGGAGCGTGCGGACGGTACGCGCGTGACTTCGTAGAAGTGCACGTTCGTCTGCTCGTAGCCGTAGGTTTCATACACGATGTCACCCACCGCCAAGCCGTGGCCGGTTTCGCGGCGCTCGCGCTTGGCGTTCTCGTTCGCGGCCTGCCGCTCGATGTAGCTGGTCAGGTGCCTATCGCGCTGCTCGGCCGTGGTGAATGCCAGGTCGAGAGCGGCGCGGATCTGCCGACCCTTGTAGGCCAGCAGGGCGTAGCGCACGCCGCTGACGTAGCAGTAGGCGACAACGCCGGCCTGCGGGAACTCGCGGGCCTCGGCGTTGGCGGGGATATAGCGGGTCTTCTTCGGGCGGTTCATGGTGCGGATCTCCGGTCGGATCGTGATGACGGGCGCGAGGGTGCTGCTGACCAGGTCGTCAGCGTCGAAGATGCTCATGCCTGCACCTCGACCAGCTCGATGCGGCGCGAGGGATGACGGCTGATCGTGCCCATGAGGGTCTCGCATTGCTGGCGGCTCATCGGATACCGGGTCAGACGCAGGCGCTCGTCGCTGTGCTTGCTGACGGCCTCGATGTGGAAGAGAGGACCGCGCTCGATGTAGACACGGGCATCGGCGCGATAGGTCATCACGTCGTAACCACCGTTTGCCAGCACATACACGCGGCACCACCACCCGGCCCGCACTTCCTGCACGTTGTCCCGGCGCGCAGCCACCCCGTTGAACATGCCCAGCAGCACGTCACCCGGCTTGATGTCCTTCGCGTCTATCCACATTGCTTTGCTAGATGCAGGAGCCGGCTTTTGATCTTGTGTATCGCGCTTCAGCGCGGGCGTGTTTAGGTTCATCGGGACGCTCCTTTTGCTGTTGTTGGGGGAGTTGACCATTGCTTCGCTGAGTGCCTTTCGCCGTGTTGCCCGTAGGTCGGCCGGGTCAAGCGGGTGTCCAGGGAGAGACGGGAAGCCGCAGCCCGAAGCGCAGCGCAGGGACCGGGTGAGCGGATCAGCGAAGCGGTGCCCTGGATGGCCGCGCAGCGCCCGGACTACCGTTCAGGGCAGGCGAAAGGGTCTCAGCGATGCAGCACGCCACCGGCGACGCGTGGGAGCGGTCCCGTGGACCGTGAGCGCGTCGCGTCCGCGACGTGCAGATGGAGCCGTTCCGGCGAGCCGCAGGCGCGGTTCTGCGGCCGTGTGCGGCCGTCGCTGGTGATCGCGGTGGTGATCGAGCTGGTGGCCGTTCTGCAGGGCAGGGCGGCCGCACTGGCCGGCGTGCGATCGGCACGCTGAAACTGTCTTGCGGCGCGTGCGCGAGGACGCCCGCCCCCAGCTTGGGGTTGTAAGCCGGAACCCCCGATTTTCCGTCTGGCCCGCAAAGCCAGCAGGCACAGCAAAAAAAAGGGGGCAAAGCCCCCTTGGTCAGAAGTGGCCCGCTTCAGCCATCGAAACGGTGCGGTTCCCTCCGACAACGATGTGGTCCAGCAGGCGCACTTCCACCAGCTCCAAGACCTCTCGCAGGCGTTTGGTCATCACCAAATCGGCCGAGCTGGGTGCCGGGTCCACGCTGGGGTGGTTATGTGACACGATCACGGCCGCCGCGTTCAGTTGCAGGGCTTTGCGCGCGACCTCGCGCATGTAGACCTGCGCCTCGTTCAATGTGCCTTGGAACATTTCGGCATACTCGATCAGCTGGTGCCTATGATCGAGGAAAATCACGCTGAACACCTCCCGCTCCAAGCCGCCAAGCTTGATCGCAAAATATTCGCGAACCTCACTTGGCCGGCTGAACTTCTGGCCACGCTTGGCCTTCGCCTCGATCGCAAAGCGCGCGGCATCGATGATCTGGTCAGGCGTTGCCTCGCTGTAGTTGCCGGCCGCATCGCGAACCATGAGAGCGGAAGAGAACATAGTCGTATCCAGGTAGCGGGCGGATTGCCCGGTCCCTTCGGGTCACGTCGCAGCGCAGCTGTCAGGGGTCGATAGACGGCCGCGGCCGCAAGCTCGGCATTTCGCCGAGCGCAGCCCTTGACCGCGAGAACGACGTGGCACGATGAACGGACCAGCAAGACAGCCCTATCTATCCGAAGCCATGACCGGCAAGCGCAGCGCGCAGGCCGTCAGGCCGGAGGCTCTTGCAGTGAGGGACGGCCCGGCGACGGCGCCATCAAAAGCGGGTTTGCAGTGGGGAGGTGAGGGTGGCTCTCTACCGGCGGCGGAAGCGTTGCTCTCGGCGCTGAAACCGCGCGTGCGCGGGTGAGGCGTTGTCCGTAGGGGGTTCCCCCCCTACACCCCGGATCGGGCCCCTGGTCGTCGGCAGCGCCGGCGGCGGCGTTGGCGACACGATCGCGGACCTGGTGAGCTTGAACTGTGACCAAGACACTTTCATCGTGCCGGCCAGGGCGTTGGCGACATGCCTCGGTCTGGCCAGCCGCCGGGCTGTCGCCAATCCTTGGTCACGGATCTCGCCGGCGACGCCGGCCAGGTCGTCACCAAGGCGCATCAGCGCCGCCGGCGCTGTCCACATATCCACGGTCCGCGTAGGGGCCTTCTATGGCACCCGCAGCGAGGCGGTGGGTATGTGGGCAGTCGCCAATGTCAGCCGCCACGGCAGGGGCGGCGCCGCTCACCGCGCCTTACTGAGACGGTGACGACAAATTCACGACGGAACACGCAGATTTGTCGGTAAGCGGCGCGGCGCGCCTGCTAAATTCCTTTGCAGGGCAATGCCTTGCTTCGCTCTGGCAGTATTGCGCCAGGCTTCGTCTGCTTGGTGACACTTCCATATCGAAAATTACATTTTTGTCGCCAACATAGTACAGTGTGGCCATGTAGCGCGGCAGTTTGGGGATGCAGATTTATGCATGTTGGTTCGCGTTCGCGCAGTGATGGTAAGCCGCCGAGGCACTACCGGCGTTCCTTGCTGTTCGCCGGACCCGAAAGGGATTGAAGCCCGAAGGGCCGAAACCGGCACAGCCGGGTTCGGTTTACGAAAGCCCGTCCCCAAACCCTGGCCGCAGGTCGGGGGATGGGGTGAGCCAGCTAGCTCGTTCTCTGAGCGGACCATGGAACCGAAATGATGCAAATCGATTACCAATATGCGGTGCTTTGGTAGTAGGATAGGAAAATTTTAAGATGAACGACCGAGACCGAGATCGCGACCGCCTCATGGGAGCCGCCCTACCACCCGTTTACCCACCCTGCACCCTGTCTAATTCTATTTTGGAGAGTGATCTGGAGTTGGCCGCCCAATATAATATTGTGAATCACATCAAGGTATTTGAAACGCCGAGCGGTTTTTACGTCACTGCCAAATTTGCAGATAGGAAGGGTGATTTTCTTAAACAGATCAAACCTATGGGGGTACCCGAGGCTTACTACGTTCTAGCGCAACTTCTTGGCGAGCCCGGCAAGGAGTGGTATTTGACCACTCGGAGGAATCGCGACAGACCGAGAATGTTTAAGGACTTGAAACGTCTCAACGATCTATTGTTGGAGAAAGATCCGCTAGACGGATTTACTCTGCTCCGCAACCAGGGATTACCGGGCGAGGCCCGACCGATGGCGGTTGTTGGGGATATGCCGGCCAGCGCCAAATTGGCAAAAAGCTGAAGCCAATATGGCGTAAGTGTTTTTACCAATATATGTTATTATGGTCTCCAGACCCAACAATGGAGGCCATATGTTGCTGGAGTTCATGGACCTTGCGCAGCAGTGCGCACCGACCGTCGCGCCGCAGACGATGGCGGCGCTTGTGCAAGTCGAGTCGGGTTTCAACCCGTATGCGGTTGGTGTGGTTGACGGGCGACTAGCCCGTCAACCCGTCAATCTTGAGGAAGCCGTCGCCACTGCGCAGCAATTGGAAGCGGGCGGCTGGAACTTTTCACTGGGCATCGCCCAGGTCAATCGGCACAACCTTCCGAAGTACAAGCTGACATATGCGCAGGCGTTCGACGCCTGCGCCAATCTGCGTGCGGGATCGAAGATCCTGCAAGACTGCTACGCGCGGGCGTCGGCCAAGCTGGCCAGCGAGAAAGACCCGCTGCACGCGGCGTTCTCTTGCTACTACTCCGGTAATTTCTCGCGCGGCTTCCGGCCCGACAAGGCGGGGCAGCCGAGCTACGTGCAGAAGGTACTCGCGAGCGCCGGGGTGGTGCCGAAGGCGATACCGGTCGTGCCGGCGATCGGCGCGCGCACGTCGCCCAACGCCCGCGTTCCGGCCGCTGAGCCGGCGCAGCCAGGCGATGCCACCGCCGCAGTGCCGCTCACTGCGGCGCCAGCGCCGAGCGAGCCGGCGGAGCCGGCCGACCACGCCTCAGTGCTGGTCGATCTCGATCCGCCGAAGCGATCGGCGCTGCCACAGCCGCCGGCTGCTCCGGTGGCTGACGATGCGGTGAAGCTGAAGGCGCAACAGCCGTCCGCATCGCCCACGCCGCCGGCCGACGCGGACGACTTTTCCGTCTTCTGACCAATTACCCGACACGAGCCAACGTATGAAACTCATGGTGGTGGAGAGTCCGAATAAGGTTGCCAGTATCCAAGGTTATCTCGGCGACGATTGGAAGGTGGTCGCGAGTGTGGGACATATTCGCGACTTGCCGCAGCGCGAATTTGGCATCAGTAAGCCTGGTTTTTTGCTTCAGTACGAATACATCCCGCCGCAGAAAGTCGGCGACCGCACGTTCCCTGGCGCTGCTGAGCGCGTGGCACGGATCAAACGCGAGGTCGCGAAAGCCGAGGTCGTCTACCTCGCGACCGATCCGGACCGCGAAGGCGAAGCGATCTCTTGGCATCTGAAGGAGGCGCTTCAGCTCGGCGAAGACGACTACGAGCGTGTGACGTTCACGGAGATCACGCCGAAGGCGATCCAAGCCTCGCTCCGCGCCGCCCGGCGCATCGACATGGATCTCGTGCATGCCCAGGAAGGGCGGCGCGCCCTCGATCGGTTCGTGGGCTACATGGTGTCGCCGCTGCTGTCGGACATGCTCGGCATGTCCCTCTCGGCAGGCAGGGTTCAAAGCGTGGCGGTGCGCCTGGTGGTGGAGTTGGAACGCCGCATCGCGGCGTTCAAATCCACCAAGCATTTCGGCGCGGTGGTGACGTTCGACGCCGGCGGCGGCGCGAAATGGTCGGCGCAGTGGGACACGAAGCCGTATGTGACCGAGGACAGCCCGTATGTGCTGGACGCGGCGCTGGCCGCGAAGGCGTCGCAATCGCGGCAATTCGTGGTCCTGGAGGCCAAGACGGAAGAGAAGTCGGAACGGCCGCCGTCGCCACTTTCGACGCTCGGCATGCTGCGCGCAGCTAGCACAGTCCTGAAGATGAGTTCTGCTGCGACGACGAAGGCGGCGCAAAAGCTCTTTGAGGACGGCCATATCACGTACATTCGTACTGACAGCGTGAACCTGAGCCCGGACGCAGCCGACAAGGTGCGTAGTTTCGCGGCGAGCCAGGGGATGGCGCTTTCGCCGGACGTGCGCAGATGGAAGGAAAAGGCCAGCGCGCAGGGCGGACACGCCGACGCCGTCCGGCCGACGCACATCGAGGTCGAGGAAGCCGGCGCGGACGAAGCCCAGCGGGCGCTCTATCGGTTGATCCGGCTGCGCACCCTAGTTTCGCAAATGGCCGACGCCCGATACACCGTCAATACGGTGCGCCTACGCGCCACCGATCGCGACGGCTTCGAATACGTCGCGCGTGGCCGCAAGATGATCGACGCCGGTTGGCGGGCGCTGTTGGAGCGCGATCCGGACGACGAAGAGAACAGCGACGAAGACGCCGCGAAGGACGGCCAGGTTCCGCGCCTGGCTGTCGGTGGTGATCTGCGCGCGATCGACGGCAAGGTGTTGGATAAGAAGACGGAGCCGCCGCGCCGTTTCACTGAGGCCACCTTGCTTCAAAAGCTTGAGGACGAAGGAGTCGGCCGGCCGGCGACATTCGCAGCGATCATGACGAACGTGCTGGGCCGCAGCTACGTCGAGCTGGACAAGAAGCGATACCTGCTGCCAACCGAGATCGGCGAGCTGGTGGTGGACAACCTGCTGCGCGGCCAATTCGGTTTCATGGAGCTGGGTTTCACCCGCGAGCTTGAGGTGCAGCTAGACGCCATCGCCGAAGGCAAGGCGTCGTATCGCGACGTGGTGGAACCGGCCTACACGCAGTTGAACGAGGAGCTGGCGCGCATCGCGGTCAGCGGCGAGTTCACGCCCCGCTTCAAATGCCCGAAGTGCGGCACGGGCATGCGTCGTTACGCCAAGCCCGGCAAGTCGCCGTTCTGGCGCTGCACGGCCCATGCTGAGACGTGCGGCCACTACATGGACGACGACAAGGGCAAGCCGGTCGAGCGAGCGGCGCACCCGTGCCCTCGCTGTGGTGAGACGCTCCGGCGCTTCAAGCGCAAGTCAGGTGGCGGCCTGGTGTGGGTCTGCCCGGCCGAGGCCTGCGAGACGTTCCTGGACGACGTGGGCGGCAAGCCTGTCGCCCTGCACACCTGTTCCAAGTGCAGCGCGCCGCTGCGGCGATACCAGAAGAAGGATCGCGAGACCGGCAAGCCGACAGGCGCCTTTGGCTGGTTCTGCACCGACACCGAGAACTGCAAGACCTTCATGGACGACGACAAGGGCAGGCCCGTCGCGATCAAGAAAGCGCCGTGCCCGAAGTGCGGCAAGGCGATGTACCGCCGCAAGGGCGACCATGGCTGGTGGTGGGGCTGTAGCGGCTACCGTGAGGGCTGCAAGACCATCATGGACGACGACAAGGGCAAGCCCGTGCCGAGGGCGGCCAAGGGTGCCACCAAGTCCACCAGCTCGCCGGCGAAGGCCAAGGCCAAGGCGAAGCCTGCGGCTAAGCCGAAGTTGCGCCGGTAGGGAAGTAGGGCTTGTGTGCGATACCAAAACACATCATTTTGGTATTCAATGCGATACAATTTGGTTGCCTGATGCGGCGCCTCGGGGGGGAAGTAGCACACAAGAGCACACGCGGTAACACCGCACACCATCACTTTTACTAGGACTGGACACTCTATGAAGAAGCTTGCTTTCACCGGCGCTAAGTCGCCGTCCCGCACCGCGCTGCTGAGCGTAGCCGCACTGGCTGCTGCAATGGTCATCGCCGGCCCGGCTGCGGCCGAAGGCCTGGAAAAGGTCAATCAGGGTGTCGAAAACGTCCTGAGCGTCTTGAACGTGATTTCCGTGTCTATCGTCACGATCGCCGTGATTGTGGCCGGCTATAAGATGGCGTTCGCGCACGCCCGTTTCATCGACGTGGTGCCGATCCTGGGCGGCGGCATCCTCATCGGTGCCGCTCCCCAGTTGGCGCGCTTCCTCATCAACTGAGGGTGGCCGACGATGGCGACGGGATCAGACTCCGCCGGCTCGCGCAGAGCCACCTACACGAAAGATCCGCTGTTCAAGGGATGCACGCGACCGGCGATGATTATGGGTGTCCCGGTGGTGCCCTTCGTCATCGTCGGCGGCAGCCTCATGCTGGTGACGATCTGGACGTCAATCTTCTGCATCGTGCTAGTGCCCGTCGCCATCATGGTCATGCGGCACATCACGAAGTCGGACGATCAGCAATTCAGGCTCCTTTGGCTGAAGATCCTTTTTCGGCTCATCAACTACAACCGCAACGGTAGCTTCTGGCGGTCATCCGCCTGGAGCCCCGTTGCGTTCAAGAAACGGAAATGAGGCGTATGAATGCACAGGCCAGGTATCAGCAGCAGTTGAACGGCGAGCGCTCGATCTCGCCGTTTATTCCGTACAGCAGCCAGGTATCGCCCGACACGATCGTGACGCTGGAAGGCGATTACGTGCGCACCTGGCGGCTCGCCGGGTTGGCGTGGGAGACGGCAGACCCGGAAGAACTGTTGCAGCGCAAGGAAGAACTTAACACCCTGTACCGCTCCATCGCGAGCGAGCATGTTGCGATGTGGACGCACATTCTCCATCGCAAGACGACCGACCGGCTCGTTTCGCACTTCGACAATGAGTTCTGCCGCCAACTTGACGAGAAGTATTACGCCTCGTTCACCGGCTACAAGATGATGGCGAACGAGCTTTACGTCACGCTCGTTTACCGTCCGCATCCTTCACGCATCGGCAAGCTGTTTTCCAAGGCAAGCCGTCGTTCGCACGCCGAGATCATCGCGGATCAGCGCAGGGCGCTTCGCAGGCTCGATGAGCTTGCATCGCAGGTGGAGGCGAGCATGCGCCGCTATGGCGGTGATGAGCGCCGTGGTATCGAAGTATTGCGGACCTACGACAAGGGTGGCGCGCTCCATTCCCAGCAGTTGGAGTTCTTGAACTACCTGCTGACCGGTGAGTGGCAGCCGGTACGCGTGCCGCAGGCGCCGTTGAACGAGTACCTGGGCAATGCCTGGGTATTCGCCGGCACGGAGACGATCGAAATTCGCACGCCGGTCTCTACGCGGTTTGCGCGCTGCATCGATTTCAAGGACTACCCGGAGAACACCGAGCCGGGCATCCTCAACATGCTCATGTATAAGGGCTTTGAGTATGTGGTGACGCAGTCGTTCTCCTTCATGCCCAAGCGCGACGGCGTAGACTTCCTGGATCGCCAGGAGAAGCGCTTGCGCAATACGGAGGACGGCAGCGTGTCGCAGTTGGTCGCTATGGCAGAGGCCAAGGACAGCCTTATCAACGGCGAGTTTGCGATGGGTGAGTACCATTTTTCGATGATGGTATTTGGCGACAGCATGGACTCGGTGCGTAGCAATACCACTGAGGCGATGACGACGTTGCAGAATGAGGGCTTCCTTGCGGCGTTGGTCAACACCGCAACGGACGCGGCGTTCTATGCACAACTGCCCTGCAATTTCCGCTTCCGACCGCGCATCGCCGGACTGACATCGCAGAACTTCGCCTGCTTGGCTGGTTTCCATAACTTCCGCGCCGGCAAGCGCGACGGCAATCCGTGGGGCCAGGCGCTGACTCTGCTCAAAACGCCGTCCGGTCAGCCGGCCTATCTGAACTTCCATTTCTCCAAGGGAGACGAGGACAACTACGATCAGAAGTTGCTCGGCAACACGCGCGTGATTGGTCAGTCCGGCTCGGGCAAGACCGTGCTTTTGAACTTCTGCATGTGCCAGGCGCAGAAGTACAAGCACAACGCGCCGATGGGCTTGTGCTTCATCTTCTTCGACAAGGATCAGGGCGCGAAGGCCACGATCTTGGCGAGCGGCGGCAAGTACCTGGCTGTCCGCAACGGCCAGCCGACCGGCTTCAACCCGCTTCAGATGGAGCCCACTGAAGCGAACATCCTGTTCCTTCAGCGGCTGGTGCGCTCGCTGGTCAGCAGCGGCGGCAATCGCGTCACGACTGAGGATGAGCGCCGCATCGAGCATGCGGTGCGCACAGTGATGGGCATGCCGAAGGCGCTGCGTCGTCTTTCAACGGTACTTCAGAACATCACCGAGGGCAGCGACAAGGAAGATCGCGAGAACAGCGTGGCCAAGCGCCTGGCGAAGTGGTGTGCCGACGATGGTTATGGCAAGACCGGTTCGCTCGCCTGGGCGCTGGATTGCGCGCACGATCAAATCGACTTCACGACTCACACGACCTACGGTTTCGATGGCACGGACTTCCTCGACAATGAGGACGTTCGCACGCCGATCTCCATGTATCTGCTTCATCGCATGGAATCGGTCATCGACGGCCGCCGCTTCATCTACTGGATGGATGAGGCGTGGAAGTGGGTCGATGACGATGCGTTCAGCGACTTCGCCGGCAACAAGCAATTGACGATCCGCAAGCAGAACGGCCTCGGCGTCTTCGCGACGCAGATGCCGAGTAGCTTGCTGAAGTCGAAGATCGCATCCCAGCTCGTGCAGCAGGTTGCGACCGAGATCTACCTGCCGAACCCGAAGGCCGATTATCACGAGTACGTGGACGGCTTTAAGGTGACCGAACATGAGTACAAGATCATCAAGTCGATGAGCGAGGACAGTCGCTTGATGATCGTGAAGCAAGGCCACCAATCGATGATCTGTCGTCTCGACCTGGGCGGGATGGGTGACGAGCTGGCGATACTGTCCGGTAGTTCGGACAACAACGAGCTGTTGGATGAGATTATCGCCGAGGTCGGCGACGATCCGAGCCTATGGCTTCCCGTGTTCCACCAGCGCCGCAAGGCTCGCGTGGTGGCGTCCAAGAAATCCAACTGACGAGGTAGCGCTATGAATCAGCAGGTCGCGACCGAGATTTATCTGCCGAACCCGAAGGCCGATTATCACGAGTACGTGGACGGTTTTAAGGTGACCGAAGACGAGTACAAGATCATCAAAGTCGACGAGCGAAGCCAGTCGCTTGTGGTGACGTCCAAGAAATCCAACTGACGAGGTAGCGCTATGAAGAAGTACGCATTGATCCTGGCCGCCACGCTTGCCCTCTCGGGCACGGCGTTCGCCGGTGTCCCGGTGACGGTGATCGCCGACGTGCCGGCAATCACCAATCAGATTGAGACCATGGCCAAGTGGAAGGCCCAATACGACCAGATGGTCAGCCAGATTAACCAAATGCAGAAGCAATACGACGCAGTCACTGGCCCGCGCGGCCTGGGTCAGATCATGAATAACCCTGCGCTGCGCGACTATCTGCCGTCCGACTGGCAAAAGGTCTACGACTCCGTCCGCACCGGTGGCTACAACGGCCTTAGCGGCTCCGCAGCGGCAATCTACGACGCCAACAAGGTTTTCGACGCCTGCGGGCGTATGGCGGCCGGAGCGCAGCGCACCGCGTGCGAGGCCGCAGCGGTGAAGCCTGCGCAGGACAAGGCGTTCGCCGGCGAGGCGTATGCCGCCGCGAAATCGCGTCTGGATCAAATCAACTCGCTCATGGGCCAGATCAACCAGACGCAAGACCCGAAGGCGATCGCCGAGCTGCAAGGACGCATCGCGTCCGAGCAAGCCATGATCGCCAACGAGCAGACCAAGCTCCAGTTGTTCCAGATGATGGCGCAGGCTGATGAGAAGCTTCAGGAGCAGCGCCAGCGCGAGATCAACGCCAAGCTCAATGCCCGGCGCGGATATTCCGCGTTGCAGCCAGTCCAGTTCTGAGGGGTATTTCAGCCATGTATAAGGTTTTGTTTATCGCTTTGCTCATGCTTTCGTTGGCTGGATGCGGCGACAGCGAACCGACTCGGACGGTTTCGGAATACAAGGCCGACAAGGAGCTGCGGGCTTCGACGTTGGCGGCTTGTAAGAATAACCCCGGCGATAAGGGGTTATCGCCAAACTGCATCAACGCAGGTCACGCCGAGAACGAAGTGTTGAACGCGAGGCGTGGTTATACTCCTTTGAAGCCGGTGAAGTTCTAAGAGGCTATAAACATGTCCGATCCCATGATTTTTCAATTCACAGGCGACTGCATCACCAGTGCCATTGGTGCCTATGTTGAAACCACGGTTCCGGCCGTGATCGTCAAGGTTACAGCGACGGCTGTACTGATGGGCACGCTCTATTATTCCGTCATGGGGATTTTAATGGCCCTGGGTCGCGTCGATGGGCCATTTTCACAGTTCATGCTTTCTGCCGGAAAATTTCTTCTAATCAGCGCAATTGCTCTGAACTCAAGCACTTATATGGATTTCGTGGTATCTGCCGGTCACGATCTAGAGACCGGTATCACACAGGCATTTGCAGGAAAATATGGCGCCAACCCTTCGACGGTCTATCAAGTTATTGACGAGTCGGTTGGCAAAGGCTGGGATTTAGCCGGCGAGCTTTGGAATCGCGCGGCGGATAGGGGTATTACTGAGATCGGGATGATGTTCGGCGAGTATTTCGAGGCGATCATCATTGCGATGGCAACACTTATTATTGCGATCCCCGCTGGCGCAATGATTGTGTCAGCGAAGTTCGTGCTTGAATTGCTCCTGGGTATCGGGCCGTTCTTCGTCATGCTGCTTATGTGGCCGGTCACGAAGGAGTTCTTTGATCGCTGGTTTGGGGAGGTAATTACCACCGTTCTACAAATCGCTTTGGTTAGTGCAGTACTGGCCTTTGCTATGAAGGTCTTCGTTGCAGTGGTTTCCGCCACCAATATTGACAGCCCGGATGCAAGCCCGTTCTTTGACTCTTTGCGCCTGATTGCAATCACAGTGGTCATGTTGTGGCTGATGTACGTCGCCTATCAGAAAGGTGGGGCACTTGGCGGAGGCATGACCTCGGCCGCGATTACATTAGGTGGACTGGCGGCCCGCGCATCCGGTGTGGGTTCGGCCGTTGTTGGGGCGGTCAATCCCGTGTCCACTCGTCGCGATCTTGAGTCCGGCATGATGGTCACGGCTGGCCGAACTAATCATTTTATCGCCGGCAACACGATGTGGAACCCATCGTATATGCAGCATGTCCTCGACAATGTCGGCAAGAATTGGGGCCGCGCACACGGCGGATCTATCAGCAATTAACCAGTAACCGCTCAGGCAATGACTGCCTGGGCGGCTTTTTTTTGCCTTGCGAATTCCAATATTACCCATATTGGATAGGTCAAATGGTACAATTTGGCTCCCGCATTCCCAGGATTAAGGATATGAAACAGTGCATTACCTTGCTTTGCCTTGTCGCCATGCTGGCGGGATGTGCGAGCAACGCAGCCGTCGTCCCGGCACTAGAGGGACGGGCACGCGTGCCGGTGAACAAGCAGATCCCGGCGCAAGCCCCGGTCACACAGCAGCCGACCAGCTCTGCGCAGGGGGAATGACCATGTTCGGACGCAATAAGCCCGCAAAGGTGCATTCCACCATGTCGCAAAGCGCCGACGGCGCGCACACTCAGGTCACGGCTGAAGACAGTCCGCATTACGCTCAGGCGATCGGTTGGGAAGCTTCCCGCACGCTTGCCCTGGAACAATCTGAGCGGCGCGCCTGGCGCGTCGCCGGCGCGTTCGGCGTCGCCTTCGTCCTCATGGCGATAGGCATTGCGGTCATGGCACCGCTGAAGGAAAGCATTCCCTACGTTATCCGCGTGGACAGCGCGACGGGCGTGCCTGATCTCGTCACCGCGCTCGATACCAAGGGCGTGGGATACGACGAGGCGATGGACCGGTATTGGCTGGCCCAGTACGTGCGCGCCCGCGAGACCTACGACTGGTACACGCTGCAAAAGGACTACGACACGGTAGGCCTTCTGTCGGCGGCCAATGTCGCTAAGGCATACGGCGAGCTGTTCACCGGCGACAACGCGCTGGACAAGAAATTCGGATCGCAGGTCCGTGCGACGGTTGAGATTGTCAGCGTTGTTCCTAATGGCGATGGCGTCGGCACGGTCAGGTTCATAAAGACGACAAAGCGAGCCGAAGAAACCGGCCGTGGGCAGGTCACGCGCTGGATCGCGACGATCGCCTACAAGTACCAGAACCCATCGGTCTTGAAAGAGTCCGCACGGCTGACCAATCCCCTCGGCTTCCAGGTCACGAGCTATCGCGCCGATCCGGAGTTGACGACGGAGGGCACGCGATGAAGCGCCTATCTCTCGCGCTCGCGGCTGTGCTGGTGTCGGTCCCAGCCTTCGCGATGGATGTTCCGTCCAGTTCACGATTCGACAACCGCATTCAGTACGTCAACTACAACGTCGGCGACGTTGTGCTGGTGCGGGCTCTGCCTGGCCTCGGCGTGCGTATTGTTTTCGCCCCTGGCGAGAACATCGTGGATGTTGGCACCGGCTTTTCGCAGGGCTGGGAGTTCCGCAAGAGCGGGAACATCCTGTTCCTCAAGCCGAAGTCGGTAAAGACCGGCGGCAATGACGGTCAAGTCATGGCGCCGGAAGCTGGGAAGTGGAACACCAACTTGATGGTGACCACTGACCAGCGGCTTTACGACTTCGATCTCCAATTGCTGCCTGGTAGCAACGACGGGGCACCGGCGCGCAACCAACGCGTCGCCTACCGTGTGGAGTTCCGCTACCCGGCAGATGAGGCGCGGGCGAAGGCGCGCCAGGCCGACAAGAAGGAGGCGGAGGCACGCCTGGCGGCGAAGCCGGCGCCGATGAACTGGCATTACTCGATGCAGGTTGGCGAGGATTCGGAGGCCATCGCGCCGTCGATGGCCTACGACGATGGTCGGTTCACGTACCTACGTTTCCCGAACAACCGCGACTTTCCGACCGTCTTCCTCGTCGCCGGCGACAAGTCGGAAAGCATCGTCAATGCGAATGTCGATCCGAGCGCGCCGGATATTCTGGTCGTGCACCGTGTCGCCCGTGAAATGGTGTTGCGCCTCGGATCGGCAGTCGTCGGTATCTATAACGATTCTTACAACATGGACGGCGTGCCGACCAACACTGGGACGACGGTTCCGGGCGTGGAACGTGTCATCAAGTCCGGTGAGGTGAAGTGATGAGCGAGGCAAATACTCAACCCGAGCTGGCGGCCCTGCCTGGCGAACGTGGAATGCCGAGCGTCAATGACAGTCAGCGCGGTAGAGGCATGAAAGTCGCGTTCGTCATCGGGGTCATCGTGATCTTGATGGCACTCGTGTCGCTGGCGCTGTTGAAGTACACGGGCAAGAAGTCCGCAGCGGCCACCAAGAAAGCCTCCATGGAGGCGCCGGCGCTACCGGCCAGGTCGTTCACCGCACCGCCTGCGTCTCCCACGCCTCCAGCGCCGGCGGAGGCCGTGCCTGGCGTGCAGCCGACAGCGACGGCGCCCTCGGTTCCCGGCAGCGCCACTGGCGAGGAAGCCCGCCCACCGGCCAAGTTGGACAAGTCGGCCTCGTCCTTGATGGTGGTCAGCGACGATGCGGCCTCGGGTGGCGGCGCCAGCGGCGCGCAGAGCGCGGCAGGCGCCGGCGCACGACTCGGCCTGGAGCCTTCCGGCACCGATGGCGGTGGCCCGATGGCGAGCCTCCTGAGCGGCACGAAGACTGACGCCCGCAAGGCCGGGATGATCGGCAATCGCAATTTCATCCTGGCGAAGGGCAGTTCCATCGACTGCGCGTTGCAAACACGGCTCGACTCCACCGTGCCGGGGATGACCGCGTGCGTGGTCACCCGCAACATTTTCAGCGACAACGGCAAGGTGCTGCTCATCGAGCGCGGCTCGACGGTCACCGGCGAGTATCAGTCGAACATGCGCCAAGGCATGGCGCGGATCTACGTGCTGTGGACGCGGGTCAAGACGCCGAATGGCGTCGTCGTCAATCTCGACTCGCCCGGCGCTGACGCGCTCGGTGGCGCTGGACTGCCCGGTTACGTGGATAACCATTTCTGGAAGCGGTTCGGCGGCGCCTTGATGCTGAGCCTGGTGGACGACACTGCGCGTTTCGCGACGCAAGGGAACGGCAGCAGCAGCGGCAGCAATCAGTTCAATTTCAACTCGACTGGCGAGGCCAGTAGCAACATGGCAGCGGAGGCGCTGAAGAACACCATCAACATTCCCCCTACCCTCTACAAGAACCAAGGCGAGCAAATCGCGATTTTCATCGCCCGCGATCTCGACTTTTCGAGTGTTTACGATGTCCAGACCCAGTGAAATTAACACTATTGGAGCGTGTGTGATGTCCAGAACCGTTGAAAATGAAACTGGTGGAGTGGGGTTCGATCGAGCGTCGTCTGTACGACATTTGATGGAGCCGCTGAGACCATGGATGAGCGATAGCTCCATTACCGAGATATGCGTCAATCGGCCGGGTGAAGTCTTTATCGAGCGCGAAAGTCACTGGGAGCGTCACGAAGAACCTGGGCTGACGTATGCACACCTGGAGTCGCTTGGCACTGCCATTGCCAGATACGGCAACGATACGCTGGATGATGCCAAGCCGATCCTCTCAGGCATCCTTCCCGATGGCGAGCGCGTGCAAATTGTTCGGCCGGATGCCTGCGAACACGGGACGTACTCGTACACGATCCGCAAGCCATCGCTCAGTCGGCGCAACCTGGAGGACTACAACCGCCAGGGCTTTTTCAAGCACGTCAGGCCGGTATCAACCGGCCTGACGAGTGCAGAGCGTGAGCTGCTGGAACTGCGCTCGACCGGCGACACGCTCGGCTTCCTCCGGCGTGCAGTCCAGTTGGACAAAGTGATCGTCGTCGCCGGCGAGACCGGCTCGGGCAAGACAACGTTCATGAAGGCGTTGATGCAGGAAATTCCTTGCGACCAACGCCTCATCACGATCGAGGACACGCCCGAGCTGATCCTGCCAGACCATCCGAACCACGTGCATCTGTTCTACAAGAGCGAGGCGAATGAAGAGGATGGCGCGATCGTCACTCCGGCGTCGCTGCTGAAGAGTTGCCTTCGCATGAAGCCGACGCGCATCCTCCTGGCGGAGCTGCGTAGCGGCGAAACCTACGACTTCCTGAACGTCGCGGCCTCGGGTCACCGTGGCAGCATTACTAGCGTGCATGCGGGGTCGTGCGACCTGGCCTTTGAACGGCTGGCCTTGATGGTTCTGCAGAACCGCCAGGGGCGCCAGTTGCCGTATCCGGTGATCCGCCGGCTGCTGCACCTGGTTGTCGATGTCGTGGTGCATATCACCAACGACACCGACGAAGGTGGCTTTGGCCGGCACATCACCGAGCTTTGGTACGACCCCGATGCCAAGCGAGCGCTTGGCAAGATCGAGGCGTGATGTTGGCGACAGTCACGAGCTGGCCAGGTCGTCGCGCTGTCACCAATCACTGCCGGCTTTTTGGTGACAAAGACCCGCGCTCGATCGCGGGTTTTTGTCATCAAGTCGGCCGAGCTGGTCAGCCTCAGTTGGTCACGGATCTCGCCGGCGCCGGCGGCCGCAGCGTCACCAACGGGCGCCCTACCCTAGGCGAGGAAAGGTTATGAGTGGTGAGAAGTGGGCAAAGCTTGTCTTTGTCCTTTTGGTGTTGGTCGCGGGCACTGCCGGCGTCGTCTACATGGGCGGCGTCATGTTCTACCTGCTCGGCAAAGCAAATCCGATCGGCAAGACGGATTTCGGCACATGGTGGCTCTATTGGAGCTACTACAAGGACAATCCCCCGGTGGCGAAGCGCCTTCTGTTGGCGCTGGTGATCCCGGCGGTCCCGATATATGGCGCGATCATTGCCGCCACGATTGCGGCGATGCGAGACCAGCGCAAGCTCTACGGCGACTCGCGGTTCGCCAACGAGGGCGAGATAGCGGCCGCAGGCCTGTTTGCGCCGAAAGGCATCGTCGTCGGCAAGTGGAAGAAGCGGTTCCTACTCTTTCCCGGCCTGCAATTCGTGCTGCTGTCGGCTCCGACGCGCTCCGGCAAGGGCGTCGGCATCGTGATCCCGAACCTGCTGAGCTGGGAGGACTCTGTGGTCGTCCTCGACGTGAAGCAAGAGAACTTCCTGATCACGTCGGGTTGGCGCGCCCGTTACGGGCACGCCTGCTACCTGTTCAATCCGTTCGCGGAGGATGGTCGAACCCACCGTTACAACCCACTGGGCTATATCAGTGACGACCCGCGTTTGCGCGTCGGTGACATCCTGGACCTTGGATATGCAATCTATCCCGGCGACGGCAAAGAACCGTTCTTCGACGACACGGCGCGCAACCTGTTCCTAGGGCTGGTTCTCTACCTGTGTGAAACACCCGAATTGCCGCGCACATTCGGTGAATTGCTGCGCCAGGCCTCGGGCAAGGGCAAGTCCGCCAAAGACCACATCCAGGGGATCATCACGTCCCGCAATTACCGCGAGTTCGGCGACATCATGCTCAACAGCGCCGGCGAGGAGCAGGCGCAGACGGTGAAGGTCATCATGGACCTGAAGAGGGTGGATAAGGCCGAGGCGGAGGCGCTTTGCGATGAGATCCCGTTCGCAGTCGCCGAGAACGTGCCGGCCGCTGACATCGAGGCGATCGAAGAGCAATTGAAGGATTGCGGCGCCGAGTACGAGACGGAACGGCGTCTTGAGCCAATCGTGCAATGGGACGGCGTGGGCCTGCCGCCGCTGTCGTCGGAGTGCGTAGATGCGCTGAACCGGTTCGTGACGACTTCGGACAACACGTTGTCCAGCATCATGTCCACGTTCAACGCGCCTTTGACGCTATGGGCAAGTCCGATTTTCGACGCGGCCACCGCAGCGGATGATTTCGATCTACGCGAGGTCCGCCGCAAGAGGATGTCGATCTACATCGGTATTCCTGCCGCCAAGCTCGATAGCGCGCGGCTCATCATGAACATGCTGTTTTCGCAGCTCGTCAAGCTGAACCTCGACGTGCAGCTCAACGCGACGCCAGACGTGAAATACCACTGCATGATGCTCATGGACGAGTTCACCGCGCCGGGCCGCATCGGCATCATTGCGAAGTCCAACGCGTACATGGCGAGCTATGGTCTGCGGCTGGTGACCATCATTCAGTCCGCCGGCCAGTTGGAAGCGGATATCCCAATGGGATACGGGCGCGACCTGGCGCGGACACTTGTCACGAACCATGCGTGTCAGATTTTCTACACGCCGCGCGAACAGCGCGACGCGAACGATTATTCGGAAGCGCTCGGGTACTACACCTTCAAGTCAACCGGCCGCAGTCGCCAGCTCGGCCGTTCTGGCGGCTCCGAGTCGGAGTCCGACCAGAAACGGCCGTTGATGATGCCGCAAGAGCTGAAGGAAATGAGTCAGCGCGAGCAAATCATCAACCTGGAGAACACCAAGGCGATCAAGTGCACGAAGATCCGGTACTACGAGGATTACGTGTTCCTGGACCGGCTGGCCGAAGTAGATCCATCGCTACTCACGCGCAACTTCCTGGGGATGCGGCGTAAGCCAACACAGCGCGAGTTAGAGCGATCGTGGGGTAGCTGGAAGCTCGCGGCACCCGTGCCAACTATCGATTTCGATTTGCACGATGCCATCGTGCAGAGCCGCGTGCGTGAGGTAACGCCGGATGACATCGCCGGCGGCATCGACCTGCGCAAGCTGGCAATGGACACGTCGAAGATCCGCGACCTGGCCGCAGGCCAGGAGCTACCGCCCGAACAGGTGCAGGGCATCGTCGCCGACTTCTTCGACGCGCTTGACGCCGCGTCGCAGCCCTCTGCAGAGGGCATTGGTGACGAGGATGCGGTGAGCGACGAGGAATTGGCGCGGCTCGATGCGGAGGCGGCAGCGGAGACCGACAACGACGATGGCGATGGCGATGGCGATGGCGATGGCGATGGTGATCGCGCGGCCCATGCAGCCGAGCCACCGGCAGCGGTTGCAGCGGCGCCGGCGGCCGCCATCGCGCCGATCGTCGTCAAGCCCGTGGCGCAGCCTGAGCCGCCAGCCGAGCCCGCACCCGTGGATGCGGTAGACGATCTGGCGGACGAAGGCGACCACAGCGAAGCGGTTGCGGAGGACGATGTCGACGCCGACGCCGAAGGCAATGACGTGCCCGAGCTGGACGAAGACGACGAGGCGCGGCTGTACGACGAGTTGCCGGATCTCTCCGATTTCGATGGCGACACCGAAGTCGTTCATCCGGACGACGAAGTGTTGGAGGACGACGACGCGGCGCCAATGCCTGCGGCGGCGCCTACTAAACCCATCCTTGATTTATCCATTCTTGACAGCCCGATCGAGCGGAAATGACAATTTTCGGTCGATCAGGTCTTGAAATTTACGAGCACGGCCATTCTGGCTGTGACGTAAGCGGGCAAAGCCCAGTCCATAGGAGTACCTGAAATGTCGAACGACATCAGCAATGCCAGCACCAACCAGTCGAAGGCCGAAGACAGGATCAAGCCGACCGACATCCCGAGAGAGATCCGCGCGACTGTCGCGGAGAAGCTGGGCAAGGAGGCCGATGTATATCCGGCCAAGAGCGACAGCAAGAACGGCTATAAGGGGCCGGTCATCCACGCCGATAAGGATTTCATCGTCCAGGCCATTGGTAAGGGCCACAGGTCGGCGATCGTGCACCTGCGCAACGATGTCGAGTTCCAGGGGCCGAAGCTGCAAAGCCGCGACCAGAACAATGACCTGGTCAATCGCAACATCCAAGTGCACTACCGCGACGGCCAAGCGAAGGCCTACCCCTGGAACCCGGAGCGTGCAGCCGAGAACCAGGCACAGACCCAGCGCAAGGCAGTGGACCCCGTCGAGGCGGCGAAGGAGTACGCGCAGACGGCGTTCAAGACGGCCAAGCAGCGCGATGCGTTCGTGGCGCATGTGCAGGGCGTGCAGGCCTTGGCGGCCGATATGGCTAAGGCACCGACCGCCCCCGTCCAGGAGGGGGCAAAAACGGCGCGCTCGATCCCTGTGCCCGCTAAGGGCCAAGACAAGGCGCATGCGCCGAGTCTGGAACGGTAAGGGGGGCTCGTCATGGCAGATGAATCCACCAATGCCGGCGCGCCGGCTGAAAGCGCGATGCCTGGCTACGGCGTGATGATGATCGATGACAAGCCGATCACGGCTGTAAGGTTCGACAAGCGCGAGGTAGACGGCGAGACGGCCTACGACCTGTCGTTCCGGCTGAACGGCAAGCAGGTCGTGCGGATCAAGGGCGTGAACGAGGTCGGACTGACGGAGGCCGTAGGCGAGCGCAATGCTCTGCGCATCACCGAGGCCGAGGCGACGAAGGGCTCGTTGTCCGGCGAGGACCTGGCGTTCAGCCATGGCCTCACGCCAAAGGAGATTGAGCGCCGAGCCGCGGCGAACGAGGACCGCGCGCAGGAAGAAACCGAGGTCAACACCATCCGCGAGGTCAAGGGCAACGAGCTGGAATCCGTTGACGTGGCCGAGGCGTTGGCGATGGCCGCCAAGCTGCGCAAGCGCGACCGCGATGAGTACGAGCGCAACGCCGGCATCGACGGCGTGGACCGCGATCTGAGCAAGCTACAAGGTCGCGCCGATCGCGAAGTGATCGCGGTCAAGGAGCTGGACAAGGAAGCCGACCGCTTGGAGCGCGTCGAAGTCCTCGATCAGCGCGCCGGACTCGCGCCGCAGCCTGTCGAAGCTGAGCATGATGTGGTGGAGGCAGAGAAGAACCGCCGCATCCAGCTCATGGAACAGGTGAACGCTCAGTTCAACACGTCCGGGCCTCGGCACTACTTCAAGGATCAGCCGGGGCGGATCGCGTTCCGCGATGTCGGCGATAGGCTGAAGACGGCCTCCAACGATCAGCGGGTGGCGCGGGCCATGGTCATGATGGCCGACGCGAAGGGCTGGAAGGTGGTTCACCTGGACGGGCATCCGGAGTTCCGCCAGGCCGGCTGGATGGAGGCCAGTCTGCGCGGCATGGGGTCAACCGGCTACAAGCCCACTGAGCGCGACCTGGAAGCCCTTGCGGCCGAACAGGAGCGCCGCATGGGCAACTCGGTGTCGCGCGGCACTGAGCGCGTCCAGGAGCGCTCTAGGGAACCATCGCCTTCCGCCACCGCCGAGAGGTCCGCAGATGGCGCTCAGAAGCCGTCTGAGGCGGTCTCCGCACCGGAGAAGCCGGGGAAGGCTGCCGGGGCTCCTGCGCGCTCGCTGGCGGTCCATGAGGGCATCATGCTCGCGCATGGGGCAGCGCCCTATCAGAACGATCCGGCCGAGAAGATGAGTTACTTCGTCAAGCTTCGTACCGAGACCGGCGAGCGCACCATCTGGGGCAAGGATCTGGACCGCGCTGTCGGCGAGTCCAAACTCAATCCGGGCGATGCCGTTCGCCTGGAGTTCAAGGGCAGTCAACCCGTGACGGTGGAAGCCTTGACCAGGGACGACAAGGGCAAGGTGATAGGCAGCGAGACCATCAACACCCACCGCAACACCTGGGAGGCGCACAAGGGCGACCGCGAGAAGGTCATCACCGCCATCGCGGAGAAGGTGATGGAGGCCAAGGTGAAAGACCCGCAGGCCCGCGAGAAGGTCATGGCCGAGATCGGTCGGGTGGTGTCCGAGAAGTCGAAGGCCGGCACCTTGCCACCGGTGATGATGTACGACAAGGCGGCCCCGCAACGTGTGCCGGAGCAAGAGCGCACGGCGCCCGTGGTGCAGCGGAACGCCGAGCGGACGCGATAGCGGACGCGATGCGTCTCGTTGTTACAGACCCCAGCCCATAGCTGGGGTTTTTTTATGCCCCGCCACCACCACATTGGCGACAACTACACGACCTGGCCAGTTCGCATCTGTCGCCAAGGGCGCGCCACGCAAGCGAAATTCACTGCCAGCATTGCGGCATCAACGCCAATATATATAATGTTGGATTACATAAATATAAATATTGGGGTCTCTATATGCGTGCATTGGCGCTCGTCGGCGTGGCTTTCGCGGTTTCGGCGTGTTCGTCCCATCCCAAGCCTCCGACGGTTAGCGGTCGGGACCGTGTACCCGTCAACAGCCCTGTCGCGGCTCAGACGTTGCAGCAGGAGGCGTTTCCGCCGGCGCCCGTAGTGCTGCTGCACCAGGGGGGACCACAGCGGCAGCAGGCGCCACGTGCAGCCGCTCGGCCGCTGTACCCAGTGGTCAGCGTGCAGTTCCCCTGGAACAGCGCGCAGTTCCGCCCGACGCCGGCGCAGGTTGCTCATCTGCGCGGCTTGATTGCCGCCGGCGTTGCACACGTCCAGGTGCGCGGCAGAACGGACAACCCGAACCCGTCGTCCGGCGATGAGCGCATCGCGCGCGGCCGCGCGGAAGCGGCGAAGGACTGGTTGATCGGTGAGGGCGTCCCGAGCGGGATCATCGACTTAAACTTTGTGTCGGCGGGGGACTACCGGTCGAACAATCGGCTTTCCGATGGCCGCGCTCTGAATAGGCGCGTGGACATCGAATTCATCAGCAAGTGACGCTTGCGGCAACCACGGAGGATTCCCCCATGTACCTGTCTGTTCGATCTCTCGCCCTGGCCGTCGCTGCATGTGCAGCGGCCGGAGCTGCGTCCGCGCAAGAGTTCACCGGCGACACGAAGCTGGCTTGCGAGGCCATTCTGTGCCTTTCCACAGGCCAGCGGCCCGACGAATGCGCACCGTCCATCCGCAAGTATTTCAGCATCAGCGCCCGCAAGGTCAGCGACACGATCAAGAAGCGCAAGAGCTTCCTTCAGCTTTGCCCCGATTCCGAGTCGGATGACAAGATGAAGTCCCTGGTGGACTCCATCGCCAATGGCGCCGGCCGGTGTGATGCCGCCACGCTCAACGCCTCGATGACGGTCTATCAGGGCTACGGGAACACCCGCTACGTGCGCAACTCGGCACCGTCGTACTGCTCGGCGTATGGCAGCAACGAGAACGTGGACCAGACCAACAGCACGGTGGCGCGCTACGTGGGTGAGCCGGGCAAGGGCGGTCACTGGGTCGATCCAGATCAGTACGACGCCGCGCTGGCCGAGTACAACAAGCGCCAGGCCTCCGGCAATTCCAGCGGGGGCGACAACGGTTGGGACAGCGACGGGTCCAACTGGCAGCAGATGCAGCGATAGTCGCCACGGGTGGTGATATAGCGCCAGGCGCTTGCCCAGCGCAACCTAGTTGGGTTGAACGACAAAGCTCGAAAACAGGGCGTCGTTTTCCGCCGCCACTTTCAAAAGTTCTGCCCGGTGGTTTTTGGTCAGCTTGGCTAATGGAGAGTTCTCGTCGCCAGATTTATTGCCAAGGTTGAACACTAGGAAATCTAGTGACTGCATCAACTGTTGTAGACGCTGCCCATGTATCGGCTCGTGGTGAGCTATCCGGTTTCGCGCTTCGTAAACGATTTCCAGATGTTTACCAACATCACCACGCTTGATGGATTTCCTAGGGAAAAGTTCCTTTAGGCCGCGTTTCCAGAGCGAGTCTTCATAGTCGGATGAGAACAGCCGCTTCCAAAAGAACATGGTCAACTGCGCGATGAGTTGACCCTGCGGGATTGCGATGGTTTCCTGCCGCTTTTTCACCCGCTTTTCTTTGATTGGCTTAGGAACGCCATTTGGGTATGCCGCATCATCCAGCGCCCTTTTCGCCGCATCAGTCAACTTCGCGTATGCAACCCGCTGAGCTTGCCGCCTAGCAGTGTCTATCTTGTCTCGTTCGGATGGCTTCCAAACAAAAGGCGGGGGTGGTTGCATGAGCCAATCATGAGTCCCGAAGACCGACCGTAGACGCTCACTGACAGCATTCCTGACGGAAATCTCCACCAAGCACATAACCGGCACCAAAGCCGCCGCCACCTGAATGGTAGAGTCATGAACTGCGAGCGCATCACGCTCTGTGCCGGTTAGCTGAACAAAGGCAGAAAGCCGCTCTGCTGAAAGCAGCGCAGCCATCCCTGCGAGTTCTTCTTCTGTCATCCTGACCCCCTGCTTGAGGCCTTAAGAGTAGCCCGGTTCAGTCTTACGGTCATCTTGTTGTTGACAACTCCGTAGCAGCTGCGTAACGTTGGCCTCGAAACGTCGGGATCATGTGGGCAGCTCGGTTCGCCGTGACGCACACCCGACGACCTATAAGAAGGGCGCCCTTGTGGCGCCCTTCTCCTTTTCTGGCTCAGGATCGCGAGGTGGACTGATGGGAAGGGCAAAAGAACAACTTTTCGACACTCCTTGAAAACCGGCATAGCCATTCCCCACACGATGTCCACGGGATTGGTTAGCTTGGTGATCTGCCCCCCCCTCCCCGCAGGCCTTCTGCACGGTCTACGGTTCTGATCTCCTGATCGGCCACGTGCGCAACGAGCAGGTCATCCGCGACTCTCGTAGTCGTTCCCCCTGCCCTGCTCCGGTCTCTCCTTCGCCGCGTCCCGATTCGCTCCGCGATCGACGCCAGCCCTCTTCGCATTCGCACGCAACTGTGCCACGCGGTCCTCGTGTCGCGTCGTCGGCGGCGGCATGGCCTTCACCAGCTCGACAATCCGCAGCGCTAGCGCGCGGTCCTCGGCATCGCCGGTAGCCAGCGACCGCGCGACCTTGCCATAGGCGGCCGTGGTCCTCCGCCTGCCTGCGCTGATTTTGTCTTGGGCGGGGTTCGCGTGACGGCTGCGCCCGGCAGCCTCGTCGCGCGCCTGCGCCTCTTGCTGCGCCACCCGCCTTGGTGTCTCGCCTCGATCGTTCAGAGACCGGATGGCCTGGCGCTCACTCTTCTTGACGATGCCGCGTAGGCGTCGATCGCTGGCGTTCGCCTCTATGCCGTGGTCGCGCAGCTTTTCCGCGAATAGCTCTCGCCAGCGCTGTAGATCGGGCTTACGTGGATTGAGCCGGACACCGCGCGCATCTGCCGTTTTGACCGCAAGGTGGACGTGCGGATGGGCGTCGTCATCGTGAGCGGCAAACACGTATTGGCGACCGCTGAACTCAGCCGCTGCGAAGTCCCGCGCGGCAGCCTTCACCGCGTCCCGGTCCGTCCCTGGCGGCATCGACAGGACGATGCTGTAAACCTCTCGCCGCCGGCCGTCGCGCTCCGGTATCGGTGTGCCAGCGCGGGCGAAAGCGCGCAGCACGTCCCTGACGTCCTCTTGGCCAAGGTAGCGCTGGCCGTTCTCGTCCTCCAGCTCGACAGCGCCATTTCGGGATATGTACTGCATGTGCGCGCGCACGCCGCGCATGTCCTTGCAGAGGATCTCCCGCTTTCCCGTCTCCGGGTTCTTCTTGCCCTGGGTGATCTTCACCATCACCTCGGGCACGCGACGCGTTATCCGGTCGATAGTCGCCCGGATGGCCGGTCCAGACCGGTTCGGCTTTGGCGGCTCCGGGCCTGTGATCTTCGCCCCTCGCGGGGTGCGCTTCGCCTTGCGGGTCTTCTTGTATGTGATCCGGGCGGCGTCGGCGAAGTCCAACAGGTCCAGCTCGATGCTCTGCCGGGTCATTCGATGTTCCAACGCTCTTGGCTGGCGCGGATTGCATCGGCAACCTTCTTCGTGTGCTGGTCGATGCGGTCGGCCAGCATCTTGATTTGCTCGACCGTCACGCGGGCCGACTTGCCCTCGTTGAGACGCCGCGCGATCTGATTGAGGTTTCGACCGATCGCCAAGAGTTGGTAGTTCGACTCGCCGAGCGTATCGACTTCCTTCGTACCGAACTGGGGTTCGCCGGTGAGGCCGGCGCGGATGGCGTCAACGCCCCAACGGTTCATTGAGCATCGCTCGATGTTTGCTCGTTCGCGAACGGCCGCCTTCTCCGATGCAGTCAACAGGATTTCAAACCGCTGCTTGGGCTCGTCCGGCGCCTGGTGTGTCTGACAGTACAGCTTGGCCGGCTCCTTCGGAGTGGTAGCGAGCGTGTGGTCAATCGCCTCGCAAATCGCTGCGCCCGGCGTCTTCCCCCGGGCAGCGCAGTAGGCCACCCACCGCGCTTTGCGCTCCGGGCCTAGGTGCAGGTTCAACGACCTGCTTGGCTTCTCCAATGGCGTTTCCAATCGACCTCAATTAATGCACGGGCTACCCGTGCGAATACATTGTGCGCACAATGTACCGGCCTATGGCCTATCCTGCAATGTCCCTTCTTCGCTCTTGCTCTTGCTTTGGTGTTGTTTGGGCCTGCTTCGGTGCGACTTGCTAGAGGTCAGGCTTTCAGACGGGACATTCAGGATCGGCAACGGTCATTCACGTCTACGCCCTGCGGGCGTCTGGGTCTGCGCAGAGGTCAGCTCGTCAGTTCGCCCGTGTCCGCGTCGCCGCTACCCGCTCCTGCACCTGACCCGGCGGCTTCGTCCTGATTGCCAGCCTGCGTTTTTTCGTCATGACGAAATTTTCCAGCGCCGCTGGAGCCACTACGTTCGTCTCCATCGTCAGACCCGGCCGCTGCCGTTCCCTGAGCGCCTCCACCATTTTTTTCGTCATGACGAAATTTTCCGCCGCAATGTCCATTCTTCGCTCTTGCTCTCGCTTTGGTGTCGAGTGGGCTTGCTTCGGTCGGATTTGCTATCGGCAACGGTAATGTCACGTCTACGCCCTGAGGGCGTTCGGGGTCTGCACATCTGCTCGGTGGGCTCACCCTAGCCTTGCATCCTGCCCAACCGATCAAAGCGGTTTGCAGGGGGATGTCGGGGTTACTCATTGCAGGCGGCGGAAGAACTGTCCCCGAGGCTGAAACCATCCATGTGCGGGTGAGGCGTTATCCGTAGGGGTTCCCCCTACACCCCTGGTACTGGCTCCGAAACGAGAGAGGCGGACTGATAAGCCCGCCTCTTCGTCTCACCTCTCGCCTTCCATCAGCCGGTTGATCTTGACCGTCCCGGCATCCACTTCAGCGTCGCCGCCTCCATCCTCGTAACGAATGCGGATGAGACCGGCAGTAGACGGCCGGCGGTTCAGCAGGACCGCCGCAGCACGCCCGTCATGCTCGACCAGCAACAGGGGGCGCTTCATGCTGTCCGGATCGGACACCGCTTTGCCCCGAGGCCAGCTAGTCAGTTCGCCCGTATCCGCGTCGCCGCTACCCGCTCCTGCACCTGACCCGGCGGCTTCGTCCTGATTGCCAGCCTGCGTTTTTTCGTCATGACGAAATTTTCCAGCGCCGCTGGAGCCACTACCTTCGTCTCCGTCGTAAGACCCGGCCGCTCCCGCTCCCTGACCACCTCCACCATTTTTTTCGTCATGACGAAATTTTCCGCCGGCTTCCGGGCTGGTGCCAGCATCACCCGAAGCAGGGTCGGACGGCTTCGGCGCCTTCTTCTCCTTCAGGCTATCACCGAGCGCGGCGACGGATGCGCGGGTGATCTCCACGTCGCTATCGCACCACGCCTGCACTTGTTCCGGATACTTCTCGGCGAGCGCGCGCAACTCGTAGAGGGTTTTCGGCGACGTGCAGCGACCAGACATGCAGGCATCAGTGACGCAAGCCGGAGCATCTACGAGCGCAAGCAATTCCGTAATGGCATTCGCCGGCTTGCCGAGACGCTTGGCAATTACGCCTTTTTTAAAACCCTCGCCCACCTTTTCCTTGATGAACTCGGCAAGATCCATCGGATGCAATGCGTACCGCAACTCGTTAGCGTTGACCTGGTCGAAGCTGTCGAAGTCTTCATCCACGATCGTCGGGATGTCCTCTACGCCTGCCTGCTTAGAGGCACGCCAGCGAACTTCGCCGTCATTAATCAGCCACTTTCCGGGCTTCGTGGGATGTGTCTTGACGGAAATAGCTAGCTTGACGCCGCGTTCCTTGATGTTCTCCGCCAGGGCGTCAATATCGGCCTGGGTAAAGCGCTTGCGCGGCTGCTTTGGATCCCGCTCGATGTCGGCAAGTTTGACGCGGAACGGCGTGCCGTCCGGCTCGCTGACCGGGGTCATCTGATCATCGGGTTCCCCGTTGAGTGCGCTCAGGTCAATCATTCTTCGGAACCCCCATCGCCTCGGCGATCTTGTCGAAGACGGGCCGCATTTGCGTCCAAGCATCGCGCGCGCTCGTCTTGCCCAGCTTCCAGACGGGCTGCCCGACAGCCTGCGCCTCGGGGATTGCCGTTGTCTTCTTCACGGCGGCAAAGCCGGGTAGGGGAGACATGGAAATAAGGAGCTGCGGGTAGTGGGTCGCCAGCGCAGTGAAATTGTCGCGCTGGAACGGGGTCGGCTCGACCATGTTCGGCAAGATGCCGATCAAAGTCAGCTTCTTGTTGATCGTCGCCTTGATCTTGCGGATGCCTAGCTTCGGGTGGTTCAGCAGGTCGCCAATGCCGTCAATGGCTTCCTGGTTGAGTTGGATCGGCGAGACGACATAGTCGGCGACCACAAGCGACGCGAGCTGACGGATGTCAGGGTTCGGATTGGTATCGATCAGGCAGATATCGAAGTGAGGCGCGATTTCCGTCAGGACGGATAGCAGGTTGGTCGCATACTCGCTGCGCCCGTCCCGCGCACCGGTTTTCCCCTGTTCCTTCGCATACTTGACGAACGCGGTCAGTTCGGCCGCCGTCTCTTCCATCTTGTACAACTCCCCGTCGCCAGGGACCAAGACAAAATCAGCGCGCCCGATCGCTGACTTCCCGGCGCTGAGGATCTGACTGCTGGTCACAGGGGAGACGGTGCACAGCCCGCCGGTAGTGAGCGCCTTGGTGGTGTTTTTCTGGTGATCGAAGTCGATCACAACGACGCGGAGTTGACGCTGCAGAACGAAGTAGTAGGCCAGTTGGTCCAGGATCGCGGACTTACCAACGCCGCCTTTCTGGTTGGCGAAAACAACAGTTTTCATGCCCGATTGCTCCTTATGAAATTGCGCACTTTGGTGGCATTTGTAACGACGCCGTGCTTCTTGAGATAAGCGGCGATCTGGTCTGCCGAGTAACCCTTGTCCCGAAGGGTCACGATCTCATTCGCATACGACTCTAGTAATGCGGTGGGTTGTTTCGGGGGCTCGACTTGCATGAACTCTTCAAGTCTCTGCTGCTCTGCCTTCGCCAGGAACCGATTCATCAGCACGCGGGCATGTTTGGCAGTGATCTGATGCGCCGTCGCTGCTTCAGCGATCGACGCACCATCGACCAAGATCGAGCGTACCGCCCCCAAGGAATAGGGCCGCCACCTGCATGACGCCGCCACGCGGTCGAATTGGACGCCGTCAATCCTTGGTTTCGGGGCTGTCATGGTTCAGTCATTACTCCCTTGGTTCTCTGCGAGGTGTTCGCGCTTTTCCTTGCCCGGTGCACCGAATTGCACACGTTCCGCGATGAAATCGAAGCCGTAGACGGTCTCTCCGTCCACTTCCCGGTTGTTGTTGGCAATCCGGTGTTCCACGATCAACTGATCGCCCTTCATGCAATTCCTTGCGATGCGATCGGCCATCGACTTGAACGCGACGAACGACAGGGTGACGGTTCGTTCTCGGGCGGCACCTTCTCCATCGCGGCCAGCGTACTCGTTGGAGATGAGGGTGAACCGGCAATATGCCCGGTCACCATTGCCGGAGAGGGTGGGATTCTTCGCCAGATTCCCGACGAATACATTGCTCTGCATACAGGCTCCGAGTAGCGCGGCCAGGATTGACCGCACGGCCAGTATAACAGAACAGGAACTCAATATACAACAGCCAGACAACAGATAGACAACAAATTGCGGTTTGATGCATTTAGCCAGTCCCTTTGCCGCGCGGCTTGCCGGGGTTGGTTTTAGCCGGGGTGGGCGAGGTGGCCATACCCTCGAAAGCGGCTAAGCGACAGCGCAGGGTTGCAGCGTCTTCGCGGGCCTGGCTGGCCTCCTTGCGCCGCTGGTTCGGATCTTCGTCGATCAGGTCCAGCGGCAATGCCTGTGGCCCTGCAACGCCCGTACCGGCAGGAAACAGTTCAAGGGACATCGAAGCAGCTCCCGGAACGCCTGCCCCCTGCGAGGGAGCAGATACCTGATTTGCACCATGTTTAACATCCTCAACCTTGCCCGAAGCGCCCCCCAAAATCGCCACGGCGATGGGCCTGAGCACTTCTTCGAGCACATGCTTGTAGGTGGCCACCGTCTGCCTAGTGAGGCCCGCCACGCGGCCTATAGCGGCTTGCGTGAGGGCTTCGCCCTTCTGTTGCAGCAAGCGGCACGCGGCGCGTACCTTGGACTCGGTGGCCTTGTGGCGCACGTCGTGGGTGCGGGCGGCGGCGAGGCGCTGCCGCTCGATCAGCGGCAAGTCCTTGTCGAGCTGCATCACGCCCCGGTGGCACCGGCCGCTGCCGGTGTAGCGATCCCACGTCCAGCGGGCAACGGACTTCACCGTGGCCTTGAGTGAGGAGTGGGCCAGGTTGTCCATGAAGCCCAGCTTCTGGAAGCTGTTGCGGTTGTGCGCGTAGGCTTCGAGCAGCCGCGTGAAGGTGGCAAACGAGCCGCGCTCGCGCTCACGGTTCACGATGGAATAGGCGTAGTGGCGCAGGTGCTCAAAGAGGATGCAGTGCCGGGAATGGCTCACCTCATCGAGCTGCGGCCCCCTGCCCCACGGGCTGGACACAGCCAAGTCCACGTAGTCGGCCAACTCCCCCAGCTCATAGATGTGGGCGTGCAGCTCGTGCGTCAGCCACCAAGGATGGCCGGGCGTCTTGGCCACGGGGCCGCTGTGGAAGTCGGTGTCGGCATCGAGCCGCGCAGCGAAGGCCTCGTAGACGGCCTTCATGTACGCGATGGGCTTGCTGCGGGCGGCCTCGGTCGTGCAGACCGGGGGAATCGCGTAGTAGAGGTGGCTGTGGCCGCTTTGGCGGTTGCGGACGATCAGGTTGGGAGCAGGAAGCCCAGCGTCCTCCCAGATCATCGCCTTGGTGTGGTCGAGGTCGAAGATCAGCCAGCTCACGAAGCCGGGCCGATTGACCTGCATGTAGGGGTAGCGAATGGCGTATTCGCGCGGCCGGACGCGGGTGGCCGTCTTGTCGTCAGAGCAACGCGGCAGATAGGGCGCTTCGGTGAACACGCGATTGAGCGCGGTGCCCGACTGGAAAAAGCGCTCTTCTGTCTGGTTCGGCTGGCGCCAGTGCGCACGCTTGCGCGGCCGGCCGCTGGTGGCGGTCGGTTCTGGGCCTGGTGCGTATGGGCCTGGTTCTACTGCTGGCATGTCCCGCGCCGATGAACGGCAGCGGGGCAAGGTGTTCGGCGTTTAGGCCTTCGCATCCTTTTCCCTCTTGCACGGCTTCGCCGGCGGGATTAGGATGGGGGTACGTGATTGCCCATTGACTGGTTTTCCCGCCAGCCCAGTGATGAAAAAGCCGCCCTTGCCGGGGCGGTTTTTTCGTTTTCGGGGGTCTACTGCGTTAGCAGCTGGCCCACCCGCGTTGTCATATCGCTGCCAAGTATCTGCGCTCGGGCCTTAAGATGCCAGCAGCGCCATCACCTGCGCTCCGTTGAGCGTAGCTGTAGACGCTTACGCGCGGTCGATCAGTGGAGCGTCGCCAATGCTGCCGGCATGATGTGCCGCCGCACTTCGCGCAGCAGCCGCGCGACTCGTTCGGCCGTCTCCGTCCCCTGCATTGAGCCAGCGAAGCCGGGATCGCTCGCAATGCGCCGGAGATCGCCGCTCTGCATCGCAAGGTAGTCGAGTGCGTATGCCGCAGCGATCAAGTCATTGCCGCAGAATTTGTTCCCCCGGCACAGCTCATCCAGCGCGTCTAGCGCAGCATCGATTGCGATCGGGGCGAATTGGGTTTGGTCTTCGTCCATGTCGTCACCTGGCCGGAAATTGGGTGTCACCACGGCCGAACGTTACCGGTGAGGATTCGCTTTGCATCGGCAAGCACGCGCACGCCTTGTTCGGCCTGGCTCTGAAGCCGGGTCAGACGCTGGTTCAAGTCGTCGTACTGCTTGGCTCGCTCGATCGCGGCATTTGCGCGAGCAATGCGGTTGGCATCGCATCCGATATATTCGCGGTTACGCGGCTCGCCTTTGCGCTGGGTATGCAGCAGGTAGAAATATTTGGGCTGTCCGGACTTGTCGCGTTTCCAGAATGGCGAGGCGTACACTAAGGCAACGCTGATCAAGTCGGTCCCTATCGGAGAAAATATGCCCCTTCCTTCAAATCGGAACGACCGATGAAACAGCAGACATTGGCGAT
>NZ_CM002139.1:3905053-3905710 GCF_000454545.1 Xanthomonas cassavae CFBP 4642 | reverse complement strand
AACGCTTGAGCAGCGTGCGCGTCGCCTGGTCCGGCTTGGCGTCGAAAAGGAACATCACCCGGTTTTCCGCTACGTCCTCGCGGTACGTGAAACCGTACCCATGCCGCTCCACGTCAGCCGAGGCCTTGCGCTTCTCCAGCTCATCGATGCGCAACCGCACCCGTCGCACGTTCGCTGTGTTGTTGCTGAGTGCGTAGCTCGGGAAGCCGACGCGGCCGCAGAAATCCGGCTTCAGAATGTCGGCGGCCACCGCAGCCGTGAACCCCTGGGAGATCAATGCGGCTTCGCGTTCCTCCGGCGTCTTCTTCGTCCGAATGACCTTGTTCGCGGCCTTCATCCGCTCCTGTGATGCTTCCATCGCTTCCAGCTCCTTGCGCAGCTTGGCGACCGCATCCGGGTCATCGCTGGAGATCCCCCCCGTTCCGACTGCCGCCGCCTTGCTCGCGTAGTGCTGGGCGTTGTCCATCTCGGCGAACGCCTTGCCGAACGTCTTGTGTATGCGCTCGCGATAATTACGGTCCCGGCTTTCGCTGTGATGCCCAACGAGGATGGGCTGGCCGAAGGGGATCGCACCGGCCATCGAACGGGCTTTCTTGTGCAGGCTGTCGGCGTTCTTGTTCGCTTCCTGGGCACGGGTCAGCAGGCGTTCACGGCGGG
>NZ_CM002139.1:3840848-3904953 GCF_000454545.1 Xanthomonas cassavae CFBP 4642 | reverse complement strand
TCGATGGGGTCAAGGTGCGGATGAGTGCCGGGATGAGCTTGAGTGCGGAAGTGAAGACGGGCAAGCGGCGGGTGATTGATTACTTGTTGAGTCCATTACGAGTGCATGGCTCGGAATCCTTGAGAGAGAGATGAAATTATGAAATTGCTGATGCTCGTCGGTTTGGCCGTGGTCATGACGTGTATGTCTAGCTGCAAACAAAAGATGAAATGGAAGGAGCAGGTTTGGTTGGATGAGGGGCGTTTTATCGAAGTTGAGCGTCAGGCATCAGGCAAGTTTGATTTTCCCAATTCCTCATCCATCGTGACAACTCATCAAGAGCTTAGATATAAGCCGCTAGGAGTGATCTGGGTAGCAGAGGGGTCTGCACAGGTACAGTCTTTCTACGTCGTTGGCAATGACGCTTACTTGATTGAAATGGCAGCTAAAAGTCGCAACGAATTTTGTATTGGAAGGCGCAAGGGAGATTATCTGCTGGATGTAATGCGTTGGCGTGGCGGTAAAATGCAGTTGATTGATCAAAATGAAGCGCCCATAGAGCGTATGCGGGTTAATCTTTCAGGCGATTCCCATTGGAGATTCCGCAATGGGGGTGAGTATTCGCATTACTTGTCGTGGAAAGATGTGGCAGGGGTTACCGGTCAGTTTGACTACAATCCGCCAAAATTAATTTCTGAATTTTATCGTGAAGTACCAAATCTGATTTGTAACTAATGGGCACCTCGAATAACCATGCCGGAGTCGATGTGGCGCATGCATGGAGGTGACGATGCTTGGAAACATCAGCACTCTGACATGGTCGGCCAAGCTCTCAGCTCGCCGACGCTGCGCGCGAGGCGTTCTTCTGGCCTGCGGCATTCATACCGGCCGCATCCCGGCCTGCTGCAATCGTGCCAGACGCAGCAGGTTATGGCCGGCAACCTTCAATCCGATGACCACCTTCGCACGTGCCAAGCCGAGCGTGCGTAGACACTTGCCACCTTGTTGCGTCAGTCGCGCGAATGCGTGCTCGACAAACACCCGATCTTTCGCGATGCGCTGATTGCGCCGCTGCTGGGCCGAGCTCAATGCGTTGCCGCGTGTACCTTTGTGCTGGATGTCCACACGATATCCCTCTTGCTTCAAGCGGGCTTCACGGTCCCGGTCGGCATAAGCGCTATCGGCACGAAGTATGCGTGCGGTATTACCCGCATCCAGCAACCGCTCGAAGTACCGGCTGTCATGCACGTTCGCGCTGCTGACCTCGTGCACGCGAATGAATCCCCAGCGACGATCGACATTGGCGTGCAACTTGTAACCGTAATAGGAGCTGCCGTGCTTGCTCGTCCAGCGCGCATCCACGTCCTTCTGCGCGCGCTTGGCATCGCTCCAATCCTCCGGGATGTCGTTCTGCTTGATGCGCGCGTTTTCCTCGCGCGTGTTGCGCTGGATCGGCGCACTGACGATGCTGGCATCAATGATCTGCCCGCCACGGGCAATGTAACCGGCGCGCGCCAGTTGTCCGCTGATCGCCGCATCGATATCTCCGATCACGTCATTGTTCTTCAGCCGCTCGCGCCATACCCAGATCGTCTTCGCATCCGGCACCTTGCCGCTCTTCTCCAGACCGACGAACCGAACGAAGCTACGCCGATCCAGCAACTGATACTCCAACGCATCGTCGGAAAGGTTGTACAACTGCTGCAACAGCAACACCCTGATCATCACCTCAGTCGGCCACGCTGGCCGGCCACCCTTGGCCTTCGGCCCGAGCGACAGCCTCGCATCCACCGCACGGGCAATACCGCCAAAGTCGATGTGACGCGACAACACGGCCAGCGGATCACTCAATTGCTGACGTTTAGCATCACGTTCTTCACCGGCGAACAAACTGATCATCTGTAGCACCCTCCGCTAGCATCGCATTACGTCAATGATGACAGGATCCTGGGGTTTTTAGAGGTTCCCTATAGTATTTTCTACGACATCACGCTCGCGGCCAACGTCGAGAATCTGGTGGCCGAACACAGCCGGTTCGCGTATCTGCAGAACGGGCAGTACATCCCGCGCAACCTGATCGGCAACGATCTGGCCAACACGATCAGCATCGCCGCTCCGACGGGTTTCTATAGCCATCGTGATCTTTCCTATTTGCTGGATGGAAAGGGTGGGGACGATGTGCTGAAGGGAAGCGATGCGAACGAGATCTATGTGGTGGACAGCCTCGGCGACGTCATCGTCGAGCCCACTGTGCCTGGGTACAACTCCATCGACACGGTCCGTGCCTCCATTTCCTACTCCCTCGCAGGCCTGCAGAGCATCGAGAACATCGAGTTGACCGCCGATGACACGAGCGCCACGGGCGATGCGGGCAACAACCGGCTGGATGGTGCGATGGCGTATGGCGCCAACACGCTGATCGGCGGCGGCGGGGATGATGTCTATGCGATCGACTCTCTCGACACGATCGTCGAGGACGCGACGGGCGGTATGGATACCGCGATCGTGATGCGCATGGAATCGCGCAGTTTCACTGTTGCCGAAGGGCGGAATGTAGAGGTGTATCGGATTGATACGAGCCTCAATGGGAATAATACCCTGAGAGGAAGCAGTGAGAGAAATATGCTTTCCGGCAACGCGGCGGGAAATTATATCTACGGTGGGGCAGGGAACGACGAGCTGCGCTCGGGTGGAAATTCTGGATCGGGTTATACGGATCGTTTGTATGGCGAGGAGGGTGACGATCTGCTCGTCTCGGGTTTCGGGTTGACCGACCTGTCGGGTGGAGTGGGCGACGACGAAATAGTGCTGGCCCTTGGAAAAGACAGCGTCTTCTACGGTAGTGGTGACGGACGCGACCTGATTCGGCTGGTGGACGGGAGTACGGGAAGCGGTTCCGGCACCATCCTGTTCTCCAGCGAGATACGGTCGCAGGATGTGATCTGGTCGCGCCGTGACAACGATCTGGTCATCTCCTTCAAGGGGGTTTCGTCGGATTCGATCACGGTGCGCAATTACTGGGCACAGAGCGATGCAGGCGATGTGGTGACGGGCGTGATCGACGAATTCTATTTTCGTGGCGAGCAATCCACCCGCAAAGGTGCCACGCTTGAGCAGTTGCGCAACGCGCCGCCGGTTGCGAACGTCTACATGCAGCGGACTTCGGTGGTGATGGGCTCCAAGTTCGCATACGTACTGCCTGCCGATACCTTCGTCGACGACGAGCCGCTCACGTATTCGGTAAGCAATCTGCCGGGATGGCTGACGTTCGATGCCGCCACTGCGACATTCTCGGGTACGCCCGATTCCGCTTCGCAGTGGAACTCGACATTGACGCTCACCGCAACCGACTCGTTTGGGCAGTCCGCCCAGGCACTGCTGTCTATCGATGTGATGAACCGGATCGACGGGACCTCGGCCGCTGACGCCCTGGTCGGCACGGACGCGCCGGACATCATGTATGGCCTGGCCGGCAACGACACCTTGAACGGCGGGCTGTCGGCCGATGAAATGTATGGTGGACTGGGCGACGATGTCTATACGGTGGATGCCTACCTGGATCGGGTCATCGAGTTCGCGGCCGAAGGCAGCGACCTCGTGAATGCTTACACCGACTATGATCTGACAGCCAACGTGGAGCGGCTGACCTTGCTGGGATCGGCCCAGTACGGTAACGGCAACGGCCTCGATAACGTCATCACCGGCAACGCGTCCGCCAACGTCCTGACCGGAGGCGACGGTAACGACACGCTGGTCGGCAACAACGGAGACGACGCCATTGAAGGTGGGTCGGGCAACGACACGCTCAATGGTGGAGCCGGTTCCGATTACATGCGGGGCGGGGAGGGCAACGATACCTACGTGGTCGCAAGCGCAGGCGATGTCGTCGAGGAATGGGAGGCGCAGGGCGTCGATACCGTCCAGTCCTCCATCGGCTATACCCTGATCGACAATGTGGAAAACCTGACGTTGACCGGCAACAGTGGTTTGGCTGGTTTTGGAAACGGCGCTAACAACGTCCTGACCGGCAACAGCGGCACCAACACCCTCACCGGGTACGAGGGCAACGACACGCTCGACGGCGGAGCCGGGAACGACACGATGCTGGGCGGCGCGGGCGACGATACCTACATGGTCGGAGCGACCGGAGACACGGTCACCGAACGCGTTGACGAAGACATGGATACCGTGCTGTCCACCATCAGCTACACATTGGGTTCCAACGTCGAGAATCTCAGCCTGTCCGGAACCGCGGCGATCAACGGCACCGGCAATGCCGTGGCCAATATCCTGGCCGGAAACAGCGGCAACAACACGCTCTCGGCGCTCGGCGGAAACGACACCCTGGACGGCAGGTCCGGCACGGATACGCTGACTGGCGGAACGGGCGACGATGTCTATCTGTTCGGACATGGATATGGAATCGATACCGTGGTCGAGAACGATGCCACGGCCGGAAATGCCGACATCGCCAGGTTCGTTTCCGGCGTTGCCTACGATCAACTCTGGTTCAAGCGGCCTTCTGGGAGCAACAACCTGGAAGTCTCGGTGATCGGAACGTCGGACAAGCTGGTGGTCAAGGATTGGTATCTGGGCGAGCAGTACCGTGTGGAAAGCATCCGCACCGACGATGGCGCAAAGCTGCTGTATGCCGCCGACGTCCAGGCCCTAGTCAGCGCCATGGCGGGGATGACGGCGCCGCCGCAAGGGCAGACCACGTTGACCGCCAGCCAGCGTACGGCGCTCAATCCCACCTTCGCCAAGACCTGGCGCGAACAATCCGTGTCCGCGCGCACGCTCGGTTCGGGGCTCGCGGTGAGTCTGGCCGCGTTCGATGTGGGCGCAATGGCCACCACGCTGTCCGAGGGGCAGAATCTGGTCAACGCCATGGCTATCTCCGATCGTTTCGAATCTGGTGTCTTCCATGGCACCGATTACGTGCGGCAGATGGATGTCATGCTTCGGTAATCGCTGCGTTAGGGTGGCTGGACCGCTTCCGGCCACCCGCTGCCGTTTGCAGGCGTGCATTTCCAGCGTTTGCCGTGCGCATCGCTGCACAATGCATGCTGGAAGGGGACGGAAGCGCCCGCCTGGGCGCTCGTCCAATGCAGCGGGAGCGTAGAATCCCGGCATGACCCACGCGTTCCCCGACTACCCCACCCTGCAATCCATCGGCTGGCCCTGGCCCGGGCCGCCGGAAGAAGCGGCCTGGCAGGCGCTCTTCGCTGCGCATCCGCAGGCGTTGCCGGCGCGGGTGGTGGAGCAGCACCGCACCGGCTATGTGGTGGCCGATACGCCGGAGGCCGGTCTCAAGGCCGAGTCGCTGCCGGAGTGGCAGCGGCCGCGGTTTCCCAGCCATGAGCGGGCGTCGGTGGGCGATTGGGTGCTGATGGAGGGCAAGCGCATCGTGGCCTTGCTGCCGCGGCGTACCTCGATCAAGCGCGGCGCGGCCGGCGAGCATTACCACCAGCAGGTGATCGCGGCCAACATCGATACGGTGTTCATCGTGTGCGGGCTGGATGCGGACTTCAATCCGCGCCGCATCGAACGCTATCTGCTGCTGGTCGGCGGCGGCGGTGCCGAGCCGGTGGTGGTGCTGACCAAGGCCGATCAGACCGAATACGCGGAGGACGCATTGGCGGTGCTGGAGGAACTGGAAGCGCAGAACATTCCGTTGCGCGCGGTCAACGCCAAGGATCCGGACAGCGTGGCGGCGCTGCGGCCGTGGCTGGGCGATGGCCGTACCGCAGTGCTGGTGGGCTCGTCCGGTGGCGGCAAGTCGACGCTGACCAATACCTTGCTCGGGTCGCAGAAGATGAAGACCAATGCGGTGCGCGAGAACGATTCGCGCGGCCGGCATACCACCACCCATCGCGCCTTGATTCCGTTGCCGTCCGGTGCCTGCCTGATCGATACGCCCGGCATGCGCGAGCTCAAGCCCACCGGCGAAGAAGATCTGGCCGAGGGCGGCTTCTCCGATGTGGAAGCGTTGGCGGCGCAGTGCCGCTTCAACGATTGCGCGCATATCGCCGAGCCCGGCTGTGCGGTGCGTGCGGCGATCGAGGCCGATACGCTGGATCCAGAGCGGGTGGCCAATTACATGAAGCTGCGCGTGGAAGTGGCCGCAGCGGCCGAAAAGCTCGCCACACGCCTTGCGCAGAACAACCGGGGCAAGGGATCGGGCCGGCGGCCTGCCAGCGTCGACCGCAACGGACGCCGCTGATGCCATCGCGCAAGGGCCCGCCGGACATCGTCCACCACACGGCGCTGGATGCGCGTCTGGTCAAGGCCGTGCGCGGGGTGCGTCTGCTGGCGTTGGCGAGCTGGCCGCGCTCGCTGCAGGAGCCGTTCCTGCAGAGCGTGGCGCGCGGGCAGCCGGAGCTGCCGCAGGTGGAGTATCCGCTACTGGATTTTGGCGATACCCGGCGCGAGCTTTCAGCGATTGCGAAGGCGGCCGATCCGCATCATCCGATCGGAACCTACCTGATCGATTCGACCCATAGCTGGGATCTGGCCGCCGGCCTGCTGGAGTCGCTGGGCACCGCGGCGGTCAGCGATTATTCGGCGCAGCTGTTCGGTGTGCCCGACGACCCGATGCCGGGCAACGGCCCGAGCACGCGCGAGGCGGCGCGACACTTCATCCAGATCGCGCAGGAGCTGGACCGCGAACTGCTGGCGCCGGAAGAACAGGTGCCGGTTTCGGCCACCGCCTTGCGCATGCAGTTGCAAAACGATCTGGACGGCTTCTTTGAAGGGCGCGTCATCACCGTGACGCTGGATCCGGATCTGCTGGCCAAGGCGGCGGCCGGCGCGCATCGCATCCGCCTGCGCAGCGGCGCGACCTTCAGCGATTACGACCGCGCGCAGCTGTTCCATCACGAGGCGCTGGTGCATTCGCTCACCGCGCTCAACGGGCGCGCGCAGGTGCATCTGCCCAGCCTGGGTATTTCTTCGCCGCGCACCACGGCGACCCAGGAAGGGCTGGCCACGTTTGCCGAGCAGATCACCGGCAGCATCGATATCGAACGCATGAAGCGCATCAGCCTGCGCATCGAAGCGATTGCGATGGCGCGCGCGGGCGCCGACTTCATCGAGGTGTTCCGCTATTTCACCGACAGCGGGCAGAGCGCAACCGAAAGCTTTTCGTCGGCGCAACGTGTGTTCCGCGGCGTGCCCACTGCAGGCGGCGGTGCGTTTACCAAGGACACCGTGTACCTGCGCGGCCTGGTCGCCGTGCACACCTTTTTCCGGCATGCCTTGCAGCGCGACCAGCTACAGCTGTGTCGCTATCTGTTCGCCGGCAAGATGGCGTTGGGCGATGTGGCGCGGTTTGCGCCCTTGTTCGACAGCGGCGTGCTGGTGGCGCCGCGCTGGCTGCCGCCGTGGGTGAGCCGCGCCAGTGGGCTGGCCGGCATGCTGGCGTTCTCGTTGTTCGCCAATCGCATTCGCATGGATCAGCTGCAGCCGCCAGCGATCAATGTGTGAGCAGTGGAGCGCCGTAGCGTCTCCGTTGTGATGTAGTTGCTATATCTCTGAACAAATGCGGTGCCTGCCACGCGCTCTACACGACGCTGCAACGAGCTGGACTGCACACTGATTGCCTCGCCCGAGATGGGCAACTGCGCGAGGCAATGCGATGAAGATCCTGATGGTGCTCACGTCCCACGACACACTCGGCGACACCGGCAAGAAGACCGGTTTCTGGCTGGAAGAGTTTGCCGCGCCGTACTACGTCTTCAAGGACGCTGGCGCCGACATCACCCTGGTCTCGCCCAAGGGCGGCCAGCCGCCGCTGGACCCGAAGAGCGACGAACCCGACGCACAGACCGAGGCGACCAAGCGCTTCAAGCAGGACAGTGCCGCGCAGCAGGCTCTGGCTACGACCCATCGCCTCGCCGACGTAAAGGCCGAGAATTTTGACGCCGTGTTCTACCCGGGTGGTCACGGACCGCTATGGGATCTGGCCGAAGACGCCCACTCGATCGCGCTGATCGAGGCCTTTGCCAAGGCAGACAAGCCGCATGGCCTGGTCTGTCATGCGCCGGGCGCACTGCGCCGGGTCAAGGGCAGCGACGGCAAGCCGCTGGTCAACGGTCGCCGCGTCACCGGATTCACCAATGGTGAGGAAGAGGGCGTGGGCCTGACCAAGATCGTGCCGTTCCTGGTGGAAGACGTGCTGACCGAACTCGGCGGCAAGTACGAAAAGGGCGCCGACTGGGGCGTGCACGTGGTCACCGATGGCGCGCTGGTGACCGGGCAGAATCCGGCCTCGTCGGAGAAGACCGCGCAAACCCTGCTCGAGCTGGGCAAGCGCTGAGTCGACGACTGCAATGTGGTAGCGCCGCATCCCGCTCCCTCATCCGACGCCATGCGCCACCTTCTCCCGATGGGAGAAGGAATAGCGGCGGCTTCAAGCGGGACAAGGCTTGCTCTCCTTACGCCCCTTTCCCTGTGGGAGAGGGGTTGGGCGAGGGCATTGCCGATGCAGTAGCCAGGCCGATGCACCAACCAAGCCGCTGCATCCACATTGCTCAATCAATGCGTTCCAACCAGCGCACGGCATACCCGGGCAGTACGAGGCGCATGTCATCGCCCAGCGGTGCGACACCTGATTCGCTTCGATCGCCCACCACACGCCACCGGCCAACTGCGCTGTCTGCAAGTTCTGCATTCAGCGGTTGATCGCTGAAGTTGTGGATGGCGATAAAACTGTCGCCACGCGTCAGCGCAAATAGCTTCGGGTCGTTCAACGTCACGCTGCCCAGTGGTCGATCCGCTGCCAGCGCCGGCAACGCGCTGCGTTGCTGGATCAACGCATGCAGGCGCTGATAGATCTGCCCAGCCAGGCTACGGTCGTCGTGCCGCTGCGCCGCGCGTTGCCAATCCATCGCCGGCCGATGCAGCCAGCGGCCCTCGTGCCGGCGCTCGGGATCGCTGCGGTAACTGGTGTCGTTGGGCAAGCCGAGTTCGTCGCCCATGTAGATCAGTGGTACCCCAGGCATTGCCAGGGCGAGCGCATAGAGCAGTATCAGCCGGTCTACCGCCAGCGCCACTGCTGCCGCATCTGCGCTTTCAACAGCCGCCTGGATGCCGGTCAGCGCCGCGGCCATGCCGTTGGTGCCGTGCACGCCGTCGCCGCTGCTCTGGAAGCGTTCACCTCGCGCGTAGCTGCCAGGCACCTCGTTGGCATAGAAGCGCGCGACATCGCGTAATGCGAAGGGCGGTTGCGCGGCATTGCCTGCCGCTTCGTGCTGCAACACGTTCCAACCGATGTCGTCGTGGCAGCGCACATAGCTCAGCCACGCGCAGTTGGCCGGCAACGGCGGACTGTGGGTGATGACGTTGTGCAGGATGTCGCCGCGTTGCAGCGCCAACGCGGACCAACCTGCCGCCATCAGGGTGCTGTGATAGGCCAGATGACATTCGTGGCCCTGGTCTGCGCCGATGCCGAAATACGGCGGCAATTCGGCCATCGGCACGATGGCTTCGGCTTTCATCGCTACCGAAGGGGCCACGATGTCGGCCACTGCGCGCAGTGCCACCAGCAGGGTGTGGGCCTCGGGCTGGTTCATGCAGTTGGTGCCGGGGCGCTTCCACAGGTAGGCGGTGGAATCCAGGCGGAAGGCTTCCACGCCCAGATTGGCTAGCCGCAGCATCGCCAGCGCCATCTCGCCGAACACCGCCGGGTTGCTCCAGTTCAGATCCCACTGATATGGGTAGAACGTGGTCCACATCCATTGCCCGGTGGCCTCCACCCAGGTGAAGTTGCCTGGTGCGGTATGCGGAAAGACCTGCACCAGCGTGGCGTCGTACTGGTCGGGAAGCTGGCGGTCGGCAAAGTGGTGGTAGTAGTCGAGGTAACGCGTGTCGCCGGCGCGTGCGGCGCGGGCCCAGGCATGGTCGTCGGCTGTGTGGTTGAGAACGAAGTCCGCACACAGGCTGATGCCGGCCTCGCGCAGCCGTGTGGTGAGCGCGATCAGATCGTCGTTGTTGCCGAGGCTGGGTTCGACCTGGCCGTAATCGCTGACGGCAAAGCCGCCGTCGTTGTCGCCGGCGCGTGCGCGCAGGAATGGCAGCAGGTGCAGGTAGCGCACGCCCAGCTCCTGCAGGTAAGGCACGCGTTCGGCCACGCCCTGCAGCGTGCCGGCGAAGCGGTCCACGTAGGCGCTGTAGCCCAGTATGTGCTGCTCGCCGAACCAGCCGGGCCGACGTGTCGCATCCAGTTGCTGCAACGCCTGCGGGCGTTGCCGCGCGTTGCTGCTCAGTGCGCCCAGCCAGCGCGTCAGCCACTGCGCATAGCCGCTGCGCTCGCCGTATAGCGAGTGCAGTGCCGCCAGCAGGCGCGGCGCATGGTGGTCGAAGCGTGCCAGCAGCGTGCTTGCCTGCAGTGCATCCAGCGGCGCGGCGAACACCGCGCGCCATGGGGTGATATCGAGGAGGGGGGGGCTCATGGGTAGCGGCCGGGCAGTGCCCGGCACCGATCCTTAGAAGTCGTAACGCAGGCTGATGCTGGTGGTACGGCCGGCGATCGAGCGCGCGCGAATGATGCCGTTGGCCGGAATCGTGGCTTCTTCGGCTTCGGTCAGGCCAAAGGTGTTGAGCAGGTTGTTGACGTTGAGCGCCACGGTGAGCGCGTCGGTCACGCGGTAGTCGCCGAACAGGTTCACCTGCGTATAGCCCGGCATCTTCAACTGGTTGGAATCCTGGGTGTAGGCATCGGTGGTGCTGATCAGGTTGACGCCGAACTGGTAACCATCGCCACGATAGCTGGGCGTCAACTGCCACACCACATCGGCCTGGCGACGCGGCACATTGCCGGTGTTCTCCGGGGTGATCTGGTCGCGGGAGATCTCCGCATCGGTCCAGGTCAGGCCGCCGTTGACGGTGAAGCCTTCATGGCGATAGCTGGCTTCCAGCTCCACGCCGTGCGCCTCGTAGCTGCGGTTGAAGAAACGCTGGCTGGTGACTTCGAAGTTCTGTTCCTCGGTGCGCGCCGAGAACGCGGTGGCGAACAGGCCCAGCCCGTCGCGGCGCCACTTCAGGCCGGCTTCGGCCTGGCGGACCACGTTGACGCCTTCATCGGAGGAGACCGAGCCGTCGTCGCGCACCACCCCGAACAACAAGCGGTCTGCGTTGGCGCGTGCGCCGCGGCTGATGCGTGCGAACGCGCCCAGGTCGTCGTTGATCAGGTAGTTGCTGCCCAGCGAGTACGACAGGTAGTTCCAGTCGTAATCCACCGGCCGTGCGTTGGCGGTATCGACCGTGGCCACGCGCTGTTCCACCGGCTGGATCACGCCATCGCCGTTGACGTCCAGGTTCTGCGCGATCGCGGTGCCGTTGTAGCTGCCGCGTGCATCGCCCATGTCGTAACGCAGGCTGCCGTCGATGCTGAACTTGCCGCTGTCGAAGGTCAGTGCCACATACGGCGCGTTGACGTCGTAGCGCACGTCGTAGCTGCGGGTGATGCAGCAGTCGCCCCAGAACGGTGTGCCGTATGCATACAAACCGTTTTGCGAGCGCGACACGCCGGTGGCGTCGACCACGTCGAGCAGGCGCGAATCGCGGCCCAGACTCTGCACGTAGGAATTCCAGGTCCAGTCCATGTCGATGGTCTGGCGCGAGGTGTAATAGCCCATGCGCAGGGTGAGCGTGCGGCCGTCGCCGCCGAACGCGCGCGAGACGCTGAGGTCGTTGATGACGTTGCCCAGGTCGTTGATCGCCACGTTGAAAAGATGCGTGCGGATCGCGTTGCCGGTGTAGGCCTGGCCGGTATTGGGGCCGCTGGCCTGCACCAGTTGCGCGCCGGCGCCGCCGATGGACGCGGCGAGCGTGGCGGCATCGGTGACTTCGGCCGGGAACGGGCTGACGAAGCGGCCGCTGTTGTCGGCGATGCGGAACTTCTCGCTCAGGTTCCAGCCATTGCCCAGGTCGAACCAGGCTTCGGCACCGATGGTGCGCGAAATCGGGTGCATGCCGTCGCTCAGGTCGGTGCGGCGCGGCTGGTTGTTGCCGTCCAGGCCGACATCGGTGCGGAAATTGCGGCTGTACAAGGTGTCGTTGCCGGGATCGAAGCCGGGAAAACCGCCCAGGTCTGGCGAGCCATCGCGGCCGCGCACGGAGGTGGGCACTGGCAGGTAGCCGGCGGCGCGGTCGTTGAGGTATTTACCGTACAGGCGCACGTAGCCGTTGTCGAACAGGCGGGTGAGGTTGGCCTTGAGCTGGCCACCCTTGTCGGTGGTGTAGCCGGCATCGCGCACGCCATCGCCCTGGCGGAAGAAGCCGCCAATGTTGAACTGCCACTGCTCGGCAAACGGCGCGCCGTAATCGAAATCGATGCGGGTGTTGTCGTAGTCCAGGCCGCGGCTGACGCCGACGCTGCCGCCCGCAGTGTCGCCGGTCTTGCTGATGAAATTGACGATGCCGCCGGGCGCATTGCTGGTGAAGGTGGATGCCGAACCGCCGCGGATGGCTTCGATGCGGTCCAGGGTGAAATCCGAGCGCAGGAAGATGTCGGCGTTGCCGAAGGCGATGTCGCCGAACTCCATCACCGGCAGGCCGTCTTCCTGCAACTGCAGGAACTTGGCGCCGCCGGATGCGACAGGGAGGCCGCGCACGGCGATGTTGGCATTGCCTTCGCCGCCGCTGGACTCGGAGCGGATGCCGGGAATGTTGCGGAAGATCTCGGCGGTGCTGCGCGGTGCCGACTGCTCGATCGCCTCGGCGCCGACGCTGCTGACCGAAACGCTGGATTTCAACTTGGTGGTGGCGGTGGAGGTGCCGGTGACGAACACCGAGTCCAGATTGACCGCGGCGCTGTCGGCAGCCGGCGGTGTGGCGGGCGCGGCTGCTGGCGTGTCCTGTGCCAGCGCGGCAGGCGCGCACAGGCAGGAAACGACCGCACCGGCCAGGGCATGCAGGCGCAGGGTGTGCAAGGTGGACATTGCGATTCTCTCTCTCACAGGTGGTGGAATGCCGACGCCTGCATCGTCCCCTCCCAAGGGGCCGGCCGTGTGACCTGCAGTGCGGGCGCAGTAATACGCTGCACTACAATCGATTGCAATCTGCATCGCAGCATTGCCAAGCTAATTGTCGAGGGGAGATGGGAGCGATAGATCTGTTGCAGCGCAGCGTTACAATCGATTGCAAGAACGGCAGGGTACACTGCGCTGCGGCCACTGGGTGCCGCACCGATGCCCAGGGCCCTGCATGTCGTCGACCGCGACCCCGTTTTCCTTCGCGCGCATCCTGGCGCTCAACGCCGGATTTTTCGGCGTGCAATACAGTTTCGGGCTGCAGCAGAGCAACATGAGCCCGATCTACAACTACCTGGGCGCCGACCACGCCAGCCTGCCGTACCTGTGGCTGGCCGGGCCGATCACCGGCCTGGTGCTGCAGCCGTTCGTGGGTGCGTGGAGCGACCGCACGGTGACCCGCTGGGGCCGCCGCATGCCGTACATGGTGCTGGGCGCGCTGGTGTGCAGCCTGTGCCTGCTGGCGATGCCGTTCAGTACCGCGCTGTGGATGGCGGTGTGCCTGCTGTGGGTGCTGGATGCGGCCAACAACGTGGCGATGGAGCCTTACCGTGCATTGGTCAGCGACGTGCTGGCGCCGCCGCAGCGGCCGTTGGGCTATCTCACGCAAAGCGCATTCACCGGCCTGGCGCAGACACTGGCGTATCTCACTCCGCCCGTGCTGGTGTGGATGGGCATGAACCAGGACGCCGCCAATGCGCACCATATTCCGTACGTCACCATCGCCGCGTTCGTGATCGGCGCGGGGTTTTCGGCTGCCTCCATCCTGCTCACCGCGCGCAGCGTGCGCGAGCCGGTCATCCTGCCGGCCGAGATCGAGCGCATGCGCCAGCCCGGTGCCGGCCTGGGTGCGGTGGTGCGCGAGATCGGCGGCGCGTTGCGCGACATGCCACCGACCATGCGCCAGCTGGCGCCGGTGATGCTGTTCCAGTGGTATGCGATCTTCTGCTACTGGCAATACATCGTGCTGTCGCTGTCGACCACCTTGTTCGGCACCACCGACGCCACCTCGCACGGCTTCCGCGAGGCGGGCCTGGTCAACGGGCAGATCGGCGGTTTCTACAATTTCATCGCGTTCCTGGCGGCCTTTGCGATGGTGCCGGTGGTGCGCCGCTTCGGCCCCAAGTACACGCATGCCGCGTGCCTGCTGGCGGCCGGCGTCGGCATGTGGGTGTTGCCGGGTATCGAGAACCGCTGGCTCCTGCTGCTGCCGATGATCGGCATTGGCCTGGCCTGGGCCAGCATGATGGGCAACCCCTACCTGATGCTGGCCGACAGCATTCCACCCGAGCGCACCGGTGTGTACATGGGTCTGTTCAACCTGTTTATCGTGCTGCCGATGCTGATCCAGATCGTCACCCTGCCGCTGTATTACGACCGGTTATTGCACGGCGACCCACGCAAGGTGATCCAACTGGCTGGTGCGCTGATGCTCGCCGCGGCGGTGGCGATGCTGTGTGTGCAGGTCCGCAAGTCGAAAGTGATCTTGGCAGATTCGTAGGAATACCTGGCTGAGATCACCGGCTGCCGAAGATGCGAGATGCGCATGCCTGCCGGGTTGCCTGGTTGGCGAGTACAGTTGACCGGCTGGCCGCCCGCCCCCTCATCCGCCCTTCGGGCACCTTCTCCCGCAGGCGGGAGAAGGAAGCGGGCTGCCGGCTGGTATCTCCGAATCCGCAATCCCAAATCCCAAATCCCCGCCTCACGCCGACTCGCGCACCACCAGTTTCACCGGCATTTCAACCGATTCCACTGTGTCGCCCACGATCAGCGCCAACAGCTTGTCCACCAGCAGGCGCGCGGCCAGGTGGAGATCCTGCCGCACCGTGGTCAGCGGCGGCTGGCTGTAGGCGGCCAGTGGGATGTCGTCGAAGCCCACCAGCGAGATGTCCTGCGGTACGCGGTGTCCGGCCTCGACCAGGGCGCGGATCGCGCCCACGGCAATCACGTCGGAAGCGGCGAACAGGCCATCCGGCGGGTCGGTCTTCTTGAGCATGGCGCGGGTCAGGCGGTAGGCATCTTCGCTGACGAAATGGCTGCGCGCATGCAGCCGGGTGTCGAACTCCAGCCCATGCTGTTCCAGCGCATGACGGTAGCCGGCAAAGCGCGGCGCCACCTCCGGTAGCTGGTCATCGCCGAGGAAGGCGATGCGCTGGCGGCCGCTGGCGATCAGGTGTTCGGTGGCGAGCGCGCCGCCCTGGAAATTGTCGCTGCCCACGCTGATGTACGACTGCCCATCGATGCGGCTGCCCCACACCGCCATCGGCAGGCCATCGCGCGCGGCCTGGTCCAGCGCGGCGTGTTCGGAACTTTGTCCCAGCACGATCACCCCATCGGAGCGGCTGCCGCGTGCGAGCTGTTCCACCCAGCCATCCTGATGCCGGTCCAGCTTGGACAGCAGCATGCTGTAGCCGCGGCCGGTGAGTTCTTCGGCCAGCAGCGCCAGCATGGTCATCAGGAACGGGTCGGACAGTGGTTGATCCAGCGCATGCATCATCGGCACCGCCACGCTCACCGTGTTGGAGCGTTTGGCGCGCAGGCTGCGCGCGACCGGGTCGACCTGGTAGCCGGCATCGGCGGCGATCTGCTTGATGTAGGCGCGGGTACGCTCGGCCACCACCGGACTGCCGGCCAATGCGCGCGACACGGTGGACTCGGACACACCCGCCATGCGGGCAATGTCGGCCATCTGCGGGCGGGCATTGGGTGGGGTGCGTTCTGAAGGTTTGGCCATGGCAGCGCACTGCGGAAAAGCCAGAGTGTAATCAGTTCGCATTGCAGGCGGGTCGTTCGCGCAGTGGCGGCCGCTTTTTGTGCGCGCAGGCAGGGCGCACATGCGCACGGATCTCCTAGCGGTGTGGGCGCTGGCGCAGATCCAGCGCCGGACGTACAGGGCAGGCGGGCAGCGGGACATGCAGGCGTGCGTGGCGAGAGTGTGTTGTGCGTGCAGCGCGGCGGGCGTCGATTGTGTGCCCGCTCAACCCATGTAGAGGCCGCCGTTGACCGCGTAGTCGGCACCGGTGACGTACGCGGCATCGTCAGACGCCAGCCAGGTGCACAGGCCGGCCACTTCCGAGGGCTTGCCCAGGCGGCGTACCGGCACCGAGGTGGCCAGGCGGTCGAGCACGTCCGGTGGAAAGCTGCTGATCGAGGCGCTGGCGATATAGCCGGGCGAAATGGTGTTGACGGTGACCCCGCGCGAGGCGACCTCCTGCGCCAGTGCACGGCTGAAGCCATGCATGGCCGCCTTGGCGGTGGCGAAATTGATCTGCCCGATCTGGCCCTTGTGCGCGCTGACCGAACCGATATTGACGATGCGCCCCCAGCCGCGCGAGGTCATGCCGTCGACCACCTGCTTGGTGATGTTGAACAGCGAATGCAGGTTGCTGGCGATCACCGCATTCCAGTCGTCGCGGCTCATCTGCCGGAACAAGGTGTCGCGGCTGCCGCCGGCGTTATTGACCAGCACATCGATCTCGCCCACTTCGGCCTTGACCTTGGCAAACGCGGCGACGGTGGAATCCCAGTCGGCGGCATTGCCTTCGGAGGCGACGAAGTCGAAGCCTTGCTCGCGCTGCTCACGCAACCAGGCCGACTTGCGCGGCGAATTGGGGCCGCAACCGGCCACCACGGTATGCCCGCTGCGCGCCAGCTTCTGGCAAATCGCGGTACCGACACTGCCCATGCCGCTGGTGACGTATGCGATGCGGAGAGTCATTGGTGTTTAACTCCTTCGGAGTTTGGGAATGGGGAATCGGGAGTGGGGAATCGGTAGAGCAGGAGACGCTGTTGCGGTGTCTGTTTTCGTTTTGGAAGTCAGGAATCGAAACGACTGCACAGCGCCGCTCTACCGATTCCCCACTCCCGATTCCCCATTCCCGGCGGAGGTCAGCGCGCCAACGGAAACAAGCCAAACACCAACCCGCCGCCCAGCATCACCAGCGAGATCAGCACCGCCCACTTCAGCGTGAAGCGTTGGTGGTCGGCGAAGTCGACCTTGGCCAGGCCCACCAGCAGGTAGGTCGAGGGCACCAGGGGACTGAGCAGGTGCACCGGCTGGCCGGCCAGCGAGGCGCGCGCCATTTCCACCGGGGTGATGCCGTAGTGGCCAGCGGCTTCGGACAGGATCGGCAGCACGCCGAAATAGAACGCGTCGTTGGACATGAAGAACGTGAACGGCATGCTGACGATGGCGGTGATCACCGCCAGGTACGGACCCCAGCTGTCGGGAATGATGGCGAGAAAACTGCGCGACATCGCTTCGACCATGCCGGTATTGGACAGGATGCCGGTGAAGATGCCGGCAGCGAAGATCAGCGACACCACCGACAACACATTGCCTGCATGGTTGACCAGACGGCGGCGCTGCTCGGCCAGGTTGGGGTAGTTGATCATCAGCGCCAGCGCGAAGCCGATCATGAACAATACCGGCATCGGCAGCACGCCGACCACCAGCGCGGCCATCAGCGCCAGGGTCAGGAGCAGGTTCACCCATAGCAGCTTGGGTCGCTTCATGTCCTCAGTGTCTTCCACGCGCGGCAGTGCATCGCTTTCTTCGGGGATGCTGGTGTCCAGCCAGTTGCCGTCGGCCGGCAGGCGCACCACGCCCAGGCGGTGCCGTTCGCGCATGCCCAGATACCAGGCCAGCATGAGGATGCCGGCGATCGCCATCGCCATCGCCGGCACCAGCGGCACGAACACATCGGCCGGATCCACATGCAGGGCAGTGGCGGCACGCGCCGTGGGGCCGCCCCACGGGGTCAGGTTCATCACGCCGCTGGCCAGGATGGTCACGCAGGTGAGGTTGAGTGCGTTCATGCCCAGGCGTTGGTACAACGGCAGCATTGCCGACACGGTGATCATGTAGGTGGTGGAGCCGTCGCCATCGAGCGAGATCAGCATCGCCAGGATCGCCGTGCCCATCACGATCTTCAGCGGGTCGCCCTTGACCAGGCGCAGGATGCGCCCGACCAGCGGATCGAACAGGCCCGCATCGATCATCACCCCGAAGTAGAGGATGGCGAACATCAGCATCACACCGGTGGGCGCGATCTTCTTGATGCCATCGAGCATCATCTCGTTGATGCCGGTGCCGAAGCCGCCCAGCAGTGCGAACACGATCGGCACCGTGATCAGAGCCACCAGCGGCGACAGCCGCTTGCTCATGATCAGGTACATGAAAGTGATCACCATTCCGAAACCGAGCGCGGTCAGCATGCGGGCGAATCCTTTGGGGCGTGCAGCAGGGGGAGGGTGAAACACAGCGCAGCGCAGAGGGCACGGCGATGGCGAGACGGATGCGCAGGTGCGCAGGGCAGTGCGCGTGCGTCTGCGTGTTGAAGACGCATCGCCGCGCTGCAGGCACTGCGCCGTGACCGCAGGGCCATGCGGCATGCAGCCGTTACGCTGGCCATTGAAGCGACAGTGCGGTGCATCAGAAGTCGTACTGGAAGCGGCCGGTCATCGCCAGCGTGTGGTCCACCACTGCATTCATGGTGCGGTCGCGGTTGCGGCTATCGATGACGTTGAGCATCACCCGCAGGTTTGGTTTGAAATACCAGTTGCCGCCCAGCGTCCACGACTGGGTGCTGGCATCGATGAAATTGGGCTGGCCATCCAGGTGCTGGTCGCCGCGCATGTAGTCGTAGCGCAAGGCCAGTTCGAACGCGCCATGGCGGTGGTTGGGCGTGGCGATGCGGCTGAAGCGACCGGTCTTGCGGTCGTAGCCGCGCGATTCGCCGGTGACGAACCAGCTGACCAGGCCATAGCTGGCCAGCAGCTTGGCATGCTGGCTGCCATCGTCGAGCAGGCCGCCGCTGAATTCGCTCTGCCACGACCATGGGCCCAGCACTTCGGCATACTCCAGCGACCACTTGTCGAAATCGGTATCGCGGCCATCGGCAAACCGTGCCAGGGTGATGCGGCTGTTGTTGGCCAGATCGTTTTCCGGGCGCGGGCGGATCAGCAGCGGCGCCGTGCCGGCGCTGCCGGGATGCGCGTAGCGCTCGTGCGCCAGGGAGACACCCAGATGACGCAGGCGCGCCTCGCCCATTTCCGGTGCGAAGGTCAGGCGCGTACCCAATGCGCGACCCTTGGTGGCCGAATTGTCGATGCTTTCCAGGCTGTAGAGTGCCGTGGACCAGGTCGCATCCGGGCGATTGGCCTGCCAGGAGATCGCCTTGCGGTAGATCGGCGCCAGTGTGGTGGCCGCATAGCCGCGTTCCAGGAACGGACCGTAGTTGGAGCCGGTGCGGTCGTCCAGCGAGAAGTACTGCTTGAACTGCCCCACGGTCAGCGTGCCGGCCGCGAACTTCCTGGCGATATAGACATCGCGTGCCAGGATGCCGCGGCTGCCGGGTTCGTACTGCAGGCCGGCGAATTCCGCCTCGGCCTTGTAGTTGAACCCGTAGAACTTACCGGCGACATCCAGCCAGATGCGGCGGAACTGGGTGTCGTTGCGCTCGGGCGTACCACGGTCGTCGTTGTCGAACATGGTGAAGTCCCAATGCACACGCCCGCCCACTTCGGCAGTGACCGGGCCGCCCTCATTGGCTGCATGCGTCGCCGGTGCCAGGCAGATCGCCGCGCAGGCGGTGAAAGCACGCAGACGCAAAGTGTCGTTGTTCACAGACCCTCCCAGGTACATGTGTGAATCACGTTCAGCGATGCACCGCATAACCGCGGCGGCGCGTCGGCAGCAGCCTAGTCCCGGGAAGCTGTCATGGACCTGTCGTTGGAGGGGCGGGGATTGGGGAGTCGGGATTTGGGATTCGTAAAGCAGAGTTGCAACAGCGGCGAGCTTTTGTGTGCGCGGCCTGTTACCTTCCGGCCGCGACCAAGCGCTGTTACCAATCCCCAATCCCCATTCACGAATCCCCGCCCCATGCGCCTGCTCCTAGTCGAAGACAATGCCGACCTCGCCGATGCCATCGTGCGGCGGATGCGTCGTAGCGGGCATGCGGTGGATTGGCAGGCCGATGGGGTGGCGGCAGCCAGCGTGTTGCGCTATCAGAGTTTCGATCTGGTGGTGCTGGATATCGGCCTGCCCAAGCTCGACGGTCTGCGCGTGTTGGCCGGGATGCGCGAGCGTGGCGACACCACGCCGGTGCTGATGCTGACCGCGCGCGACGGCATCGAAGATCGCGTGCAGGCACTGGATGTCGGCGCCGACGACTACCTGGGCAAGCCGTTCGATTTCCGCGAGTTCGAAGCGCGCTGTCGCGTGCTGCTGCGGCGCAATCGTGGCCAGGCCAGCGAGGTGGTGCAGATCGGCAGATTTGTGTTCGACAACGCCGCACATACGGTGACCCTCGATGGCGCGCCGATCGAACTGCCCAACCGCGAATACCGTCTGCTGGAAATCCTGATCGGGCGCCTGGGGCAGGTGGTGGGCAAGGACGAGATCGGCAACGGCCTGTTCGGCTTCGACGACGATGCCGGACCCAATGCGATCGAGCTGTATGTGGGCCGTCTGCGGCGCAAGCTGGCAAGCGCGCCGTTGCGCATCGTCACCGTGCGCGGCACCGGCTACAAGCTGGAAGGAGCCGACCCGCATGCACCGGTGGAGCCGGGTAGCGATGGCTGAGCCGCTGACGGCGGCGCCGTCGATCCGGCGCACCTTGCTGCTGTACCTGGGCAGCCTGTCGCTGCTGGGCGCGGTGGTGCTGTTCTTTGCCGCGCGCGATTACGGCGAGCGCGCGGCCAATCGTTCCTATGACCACCTGCTGGTGTCGTCGGCGCTGTCCATCATCGACAGCGTGGCATTGGTCGGTGGCGACTGGCAGGTGGATCTGCCGTATGCCTCGCTGGACCTGCTCGGCATGGCGCCGGAAGATCGTGTGTTCTATCGCGTCTTCGATGCGCAGGGCCGTACCATCACCGGCGAGGACACCTTGCCGCTGCCGGCGCAGCCCCCCAGCGATGAGCGGCCGGTGCTGTTCGATGCGCAGTACAGCGGCGAGCCGGTGCGCTTTGCGGTGGTGATGCATCGGGTGGCTTCCGCCTCCGAGCAGGGCGAGGTGCGCGTGCAGGTCGGCCAGACCAGGCGTGCACGCGATGCGGTGGCGCGCGATGTGGTGCTCAATGCCTTGATCGCGATCGGGGTGTTGTCGCTGCTGGCGCTGGGCCTGGTGTGGCTGGGCGTGTACCGCGCGTTGCGACCGTTGCAACGGATCGAGCGCGATCTGTCGCGGCGCGAGCCGTCCGACCTCAAGCCCCTGAGCGTGCCGGCGCCGCAGGAAATGCAGCTGATGGTGACCGCGCTCAATCGCTTCATGGCGCGGCTGTCGTCCAGCAACGAGACCTTGCGTGCGTTCATGGCCGAAGCCGCGCACCAGATGCGCACGCCGCTGGCCGCCTTGCGTGCGCAGGCGCAGCTGGCCATGGACGACGACGACCCGCGCGAGATGCAGCGCAGCCTGGCCGCGATCGAGCGCAACGCCAGCCACATGAGCCGCTTGCTCAACCAGTTGCTCAGCGATGCCAGCGTGATCCATCGCGCCAACCTGCAGCGCTTCGCCACCGTGGATCTGGCCGAGGTACTGCACCAGGCGCTGCACGAGGCCTTGCCGCGCAGCGAGGGCGCACCGCGCGTGCAATTGGCCATCGACTCGCAACCGGCGCTGCTGCGTGGCGATGCGCTGCTGCTACGCGAAGCGCTCAAGAACCTGATCGACAACGCCTGCAAGTACGGCGGTGGCGCGCCGCTGCAGGTGGCTCTGACCAGCGACGGACATCAGCACGTGCTCACCATCGCCGACCATGGCCCCGGCATCCCGGCCGCCGAAGCCGAGCGCGTGTTCGAGCGGTTCGTACGCGGTCCGGACGCACCTGCCGGCGGCGCCGGGCTGGGGCTGGCCATCGTCAAGCGCGTGGTGCAGGCGCATGGCGGGCACATCGATCTGGCCAACCGGATCGGCGGTGGCCTGATCGCCTCGCTGCATTTTCCTGGAGGAAACGCATGATGCGTGCGGCATGGCTACTGGTGTTGTTGCTGCTGCAAGGTGTTGCTGCTGCGGCGCCGGGCGACGTGCGACGGTTTCCGGCACGCGGCGTCGCACAGGCGCAGCTGCGCGTGCAGGGCTCCACCGACCTGGAGGTGTTTGCGGCGGTGATCCAGGACTACCAGCGCCTGCATCCCAGCACCGAAGTGGTGTACGAGGACGTGATTGCCTGGGACATTTACGATCACTACCTGCACCCGGGCGGAAACGCGATTCAGGCGGACATGCTGATCAGTGCCAGCATGGATCTGCAGACCAAGCTGGTGAACGATGGCCACGCACTGGCGCACCGTTCTGCGCAAACCGAGGCGTTGCCGGCCTGGGCGCAGTGGCGGCACGAGGTGTTCGGCATCAGCTACGAGCCGGTTGCCATCGTCTACAACACGCGCAAGCTCGATCCCGCGCGAGTGCCGCGCACACGGCGCCAGTTGCTGGCACTGCTGCGCGCACCGGATGCGCCATTGCGCGGCAAGGTGGGTACCTACGATGTGGAGCGCAGTGGCGTGGGCTATCTGTTCGCCACCCAGGACGGCCAGGTGGGCAGCATCGCCGGCGCGCTGCTGGCCGCGTTGGGGGCAAACCAGGTCAGGCTGGAAGAGCGCACCGGGACCCTGCTCGATCGCGTCAGCCGCGGCGAGTTGTTGCTGGCCTACAACGTGCTCGGGTCCTACGCGCAGACGCGCATCGATGCCGGCGCGCCGCTGGGGATCGTGCAGCCGCAGGACTACACGCTGGTGGCGCTGCGCACCGCGGTGATTCCCAAGACCGCACCGCATGCGCCCGAGGCGCGCAGGTTCCTGGACTACCTGCTGTCGCCGCGCGGCCAGCAGGTGCTGTCGCGCGAAGCGCGGCTGATGCCGATCCTGCCGGCGGCCGGCGGTCGCGGCGGTTCGGCGCAACCACCGTTCCGGCCGATCCCGCTCGGCCCTGGCCTGCTGGTGTATCTGGACAAATTCAAGCGACGCCAGTTTCTGGAGGCCTGGCGCGCGAGCACGCAGCCGCCGCGTTAGGACACCGGCAGTGGTTGCGCCCATGTGCCAGACTTGGCGCATGGCCGATCTCACCATTCTCGTCGCCGACGACCACCCGTTGTTCCGTGCTGCGGTGATCCATGTGCTGCAGCAGACCCTGCCGCAGGCGCAGGTCGTGGAAGCCTCCAGCGCTGCCACGCTGAGCACGATGCTGCGCTCGCATCCGCATGCCGAACTGGTGCTGCTGGATCTGGCCATGCCGGGCGCGCGCGGCTTCTCGGCGCTGCTGCATGTGCGTGGCGAGCATCCGGACATCCCGGTGGTGGTGATCTCGTCCAACGATCACCCGCGGGTGATCCGGCGCGCGCAGCAGTTCGGTGCGGCCGGCTTCATTCCCAAGTCCACGCCGGCCGAAACGATCGGCACCGCCGTGGCCAGCGTGCTGGATGGCGGCACCTGGTTTCCGCCGATGACGGCCGAACGCTCCGAAGCCGATGCGCAGCTGGCCGCCAAGCTTGCCCAGCTCACCCCGCAGCAGTTCCGCGTGTTGCTGAGCCTGGCCGACGGTTTGCTCAACAAGCAGATTGCCCATGAGCTGGGGCTGGCCGAAAACACCGTCAAGGTGCACGTCACCGCCATCCTGAAAAAGCTGGATTGCTACAGCCGCACGCAGGCGGCGGTGCTGGTCAAGGCGCTGGAGCCGGAAGGCGAGGGTTAGGCGATGGCAGGGATGTGGTGGTTGCAGCAATGATGGCGCCGGCCGCCGATGGGGCCGGCTTCTCATGGGGCAAAGGTCAACGACGATGTCGCCCGTGTCCTGTTGCAAAAACTCCTCGCGCCCAGGCAGCTGCCGCCCTGCAGGGCGACAGCCATGTGATGCCTGCTCCCACCACATGCCACGCAGATCACGGCGTCACGGCGCGTAACCGTTGCATGCCCATGATGCGGAACACGCGCTCGGTCTGCGCCTCGACCACGGCGTTGACCGCTTCGGCGCCGTAGTCGGCCAAGTCGACAGTGGTGCGCAGGGGCTTGGCACCCTTGGGCAGCGCAAGCACGCGCGCGATGTCGTCGGCCACTGCCTGCACCGGCGCCGGTTGCCCATCGCGAAACAGCCGGCGCAGGCCAGGCTCGTAGCTGTCCCCCTCCGGCTGCACGGCGGCGTAGCCTGTTCCATCGGCTCGGCCGGGCGCACCGCGGTCTGAAAGTGCGAGGTGCCATCCATGAAGGTGCCGGGCATGACGATCACCGTCTCGATGCCCAGCGGTTGCACCTGTTAGGCGGTGGTGTCGGCCACTGCGTCCAGCGCATACCGGCCACGTACGGCATCATGAAGGGCGCCACGATGCGGGTGATGGTGCTGCCGACGTACAGCAACACCCCATCGCCCTGGCGGCGCAGGTGCGGCAGCGCTGCGCGGTTGAGCCGGTGCGCACCTATCGCATTGGTATCGAAACTGTCGGCCAGCTGCTCCGGGGTGAAGCCCTCGGCGCTGCCGGTGAACAGATGCGCGGCGTTGTGGATCACCGCATCCAGGCGGCCGTGCGCGGCGACCACGCCATCGACTGCGTCCTGGCACGAGTGCGCATGGTGGATGTCCAGAGCGACCACCTGCACATAGCCGCCGTGGTCGCCGGCGTAAGCCTCCAGCGCCTGCCGGCGGGCCGTGCTGCGGCCATGCGGATCGCGCACGCCCGCATAGACCGCATCGCCGGCGCGGATCGGCGTTTGCGCAGTGAGCAGGCCCATGCCCGAGCCGACGCCTGAAATCACGACAGTCTCCATGGTGTCCTTGAGAGGGGTGCGATGGTGTCGGTACAGAATTGCCGCTGCTTTCAGCGGTTTGCGTAGACGACGGCAACGTGGCTGCGCAGCGCCTGCGCCATGCGCGGCGCAACGCGGGGGAGGTCACAAGACGGTGCGGCGGACTGCGGCGATGCGGTGGCATGTCAGTCCGCCCGTTCGCGATGGAAGATCATGCCGCCGTGGTGCAGTTCGTCGGGGCTGACGAAACGGCCATCGGCCGTGAATCCGGTGTCATCCCAATAGCGGATGGTGGTGCCGGCGATTTCGTAACGGCGCTGATAGGCGCTTTGGCGTGCATCGCGCGCTTCGTCGTAGCGGCCGTTGGCCAGCAAGGCCTGGCGGATCCTGCCGTCGCCGGTGACCCACATGCCGAGGTAGGGGGGTGTTTGCATGGGCGTGTGTTCCGGCAAGGACGAGGATGTCGGGGTGCGGGGTGCGGGGTGGGCGGCGCTGGCCATGGCGGCGGCATGGCAGGCCACCGCCGCACCGGCGCCAAGCGCCATGGCCACGGCGATGCCCATGCGCGCATCGGTCATCGGCGTGTCCTGCGTTCGAGTTGGGCGGGGTTGCCGCCACCGGCTTCCCAGCGTGGAAAGGCCGCATCGACGATGCGCTTGTTGCAAGGCTGCAGCGCCTGGTCGACGCAGCTGTCGGCCGCCGCCGCCGGGGCGGTGGCTCCGGTGCCCGCGATGCACGCCACGGCGATCAACAGTGACGCTGCGAAGGTGGACGATCTGCTCATGCGGTCACTCCGGTCTCAGCTGCGCAGCTGCAATGCATGCGTGCCGTAGATCAACTGCTGCGCCATCGGCCGGCCGATGAAGCGTTCGGGGAAGATCGGCGCCAGCGCACTGGCCTGATCCAGGCGGGCCAGCTGCTCGTCGCTGAACACGATGTCCAGCGCGCCGAAGTTGTCTTCGGCCTGCTGCAGCGTGCGCGCACCCACCAACGGCGAGACCACCGCAGGATGTTGCAAGGTCCAGGCCAGCGCCACCTGCGAGCGCGAGGCGCCCAGTTCCTCGGCGATGCTGCCGACCACATCGGCGATGTCCAGCGAACGTGCGTTGAGATGACCGGTGGAGGCAATCACGCCCTTGCGGCTGGTCGCCACCTCTGCGGCATTGTCGTCAGACAGATCATCGCGGCTGTACTTGCCGGTCAGGATGCCGCCGCCCAACGGCGACCACGGCAACACGCCCAGGCCCAGCTCGCGCGCCATCGGCATCAGTTCGTGTTCGACGCTGCGTTCGACCAGGCTGTATTCGATCTGCAGCGCCACCAGCGGCGCCCAGCCGCGCAGGTCGGCCAGGGTCTGCAGTTGCGCTACACGCCAGGCCGAGGTATTGCAGATGCCCAGGTACAGCACCTTGCCCGATTGCACCAGGTGATCCAGCCCGCGCATCACTTCCTCCGGCGAGGTGGTGAAATCCCAGGCATGCAGGTACAGCAGGTCGATGCGATCGGTGTCGAGCTGACGCAGGCTGGTCTCGACCGAACGGATCAGGTTCAGGCGGTGATTGCCGCCGGAGTTGATGTTGTCCGCATCGCGCGCCATGGTGAACTTGGTGGCCAGCACGAAGCGCTCGCGACGCTTCCTGATCAGCTTGCCGACGATGCGCTCGGCGCCGCCGTTGGTGTAGTTGACCGCGGTGTCGATCACGTTGCCGCCGCGCTCGGCGTAGGCGGCGAAGATGCGCTCGGCCTCCTTGGCATCGGCGCCCCAGCCCCATTCTTCGCCGAAGGTCATGGTGCCCAGCGAGAGCGGCGAGACGCGCAGCCCGGAGCGGCCGAGCAGACGATACTGGTTCAACGAACGTGTCTGGGTCATGCGTGGTTCCTCCTGCGGTTGGCGGCATGTGGTGTGCGATGCACATTGCCGCCAACCGGCAGGCCAGCGTGAGCCTGGTTATCCGCCATCCTTGCCCGATCCTCCGGATCGATGGCCGGGTGCGCCGTCGTGGCAGGCTGCTCTTGCCCCTGTAGGAGCGGCCCTGGCCGCGAGGGCGTTGCCATCAGGGGACGGCCCTCGCGGCCGGGGCCGCTCCCACGATGCGCGTTGGACCTGGGTCGATGTGGACACAAGGTGTCCAGGTCAGGCTGTCCTCAGGGCTTTGGCCGATAGACCACGATGCCGACGGTTCTGCCGACGTATTCCATGAACGGCGAATCCACCACCTTCTCGTTTTCCGGTCGCGACGAGGCATTGCGGAGCACCGGGCCCTGTTCGGTCTGCAGGAAGATGCCGACATGGCTGACATCCAGCCCGGCGGCCGGGGAGTATCTGCCGATATAGTCGCCGCTACGCAGTTGTCGGATGACCTGGCGATCCACATCGGCGGCGGGGATGTAGGTGATGGTCCGCTGCACCACCGGCAAACCGGGCAGGTAGAAGCTGCCGTCGGCTTTCAGGTTGAGCGCCTTGTCCACGCGCACGGCCTTGGAGCTCAGCGCTGCGGTGATGTCCTCGGCAAGCGGGTAGAAGCGGGTGACCCAGTCCGAGAAGAAGTGCTTGCGCGTGGTAAAGCCCACGATGCCATCGACGTAACGGGTCAGGATCAGGCGGTCGACGAAATCCTGCTGCGAATAGGCGTGGCGCGCCGCCTCCACGTAGTCCAGATAGGTGAAGCAATCCAGACCCCTGAAATCAATGATCAACTTCTCCGGCGTGGTGGCCGAGCCCTGCAGCATATTGGCCTAATACGGCGTGCCAAGAAATTCCGCCGAGATCACCTTGATCAGATGCCCAGCGCTCAGACCGCGATGGTTGGAGACCTGATCCAGCACGCGGTTCAAGGTGTGCAGCGTGGACGGGTCGATCTCCGCGCGCACCGGGCCAGCCGGCTGCACGGCGGCGGGTGGCGTTGCAGCCTGCACCGGCAGATCTGCCGCGCAGCCGGCGACAAGCAACGAGGCGAACATCAGGCAGGCATGATGGCTCCAAATTTTCCGGGGGGAGAAAAATCGGGTGGGTGCGTGTGCAAGCGCACTCTTGCACACACAGATGCGCATGCACCGTATCGCCCTCAGGCAAGCGCGATTGAAATCGCGCGCATTTCGGTGCGCTGAAACGAGCCAACAGACCGCACACGCTGCAGGGCAGGGCCTGCAAATCACGGCATAAGACACATGCCGCGTGGCAGGACATCATGCGGTCTTCTTGCGGTCAGAAACCCGACATCCTGGAGGCGAGCCGGTCATCAGGTTCTATGTGCAGACGCAGGTTTGCCGACCGCGCGCATCATCCGCGTCGCAACAGCATTTGCGTCATCAATGCACGCAGGGCCGGCGGGCGCACCGGCTTGGAGAGAAAGCCCCATCCCAGCTCCTGTGCGTGCTCGCGCAGGGCCGGGTCCGGTTCTGCGGTGATCAGGATGATGCGTGGCTCGCGCTGCCAGCGTTCCACCAGGCGCGGCAGCAGCATGGGGCCGTAGTGCGCGCCCATGCGTACATCCAGCAGCAACAGTTCCGGCGCATCGTCGGCACTGGCGCCGGCAAGCGCAGCGTCCGGGCCGCCGGCAAAATCCACCCGGCATTCCCAGCGTTCGAGCAGGGCACGGGTGGCGTCGCACACGCGCGGGTCGTCGTCCACGCACCACACGCGGCAGCCGTGCAGGATGGGGTCGTTGCCGGGCTCGGCGGGCGGCAACTGCTGCCTGGCGATGGCAGTGCGCTCGCCCAGCGGCACGCTGACCGAAAACACGCTGCCGCTGCCCAGCGTGGAACGCAGGCCGACGCGGTGGCCCAGCAGGCGGCCGATGCGTTCGACGATCGCCAGCCCCAGGCCGGCGCCGCGGTCGTTGGCCACGCCATCGTCCAGGCGGCGGAACTCTTCGAAGATTTCATGCTGCAAGGCGTCGGGAATGCCCGGGCCCTGGTCGTGCACTTCGATGCGCAGCCAGCCGCCGCGTCGCCGGCATCCCATCAGCACGCGGCCGCGCGGGGTGTAGCGGATCGCGTTGGACAAAAAGTTCTGCAGGATGCGGCGCAGCAGGGTTTCGTCGCTCAACACCACTGCCGAGGTGGGCACGTAATCCAGCGCCAGTCCGCGGTCTTCGGCCAGGATGCCGAACTCGCGTGCCAACGTCTCCATCAGCGGGGCGAGTGCGAAGTCGCGCACCTGCGTCTTCAGGCTGCCGGCCTCCAGCCGCGAGATATCGAGCAGGCTGTTGAGGATTGCATCCTGCGCGGCGAGCGCGCCGTCGATATTGTCGACCACGCGCTTGCCGGCGGGGTCGCGCACCTGCCCACGCAGTACCGACACGAACATGCGCGCGGCGTTGAGCGGTTGCAGCAGATCGTGCACGGCCGACGCAACGAAGCGAGTCTTGTAGCGATTGGCGCTTTCGGCTTCGCGCTTGGCGGCGGCCAGGTCGCGGGTGCGCTCGGCCACGCGGTGCTCCAGCGCATCGGCCAGCGAGCGCAGTTCGCGCGCGGCGTTCTTGTAGCTGGTGATGTCGGCATAGCTGGTGACAAACCCGCCGTCGGGTAGCGGATTGCCGCGGATTTCCAGCACCGTGCCGTCTTCCTTCTCGCTCTCGCGCATATGCGGCTTGCCACTGCGCAGGTGATTCAGGCGGCGCTCGATGGCCGCCTCGATCGGCCCGGGACCCAGCAAGCCGCGGCGGGCGTTGAAGCGGAACAGGTCCTCGATCGGGCGGCCGATCTTGAGCAGTTCCGGTGGAAAGCGAAACAGCTCCACATAGCGCGAATTCCATGCCACCAGCTTGAGCGCCTCGTCGATCACCACCACGCCCTGCGGCAGGTGTTCCAGGCTGCGGCTCAGGCCGGCGTTGGACTGCTGCGCGGCGGCCACCACACCGTCCTGGGCGGTGCGCAGTTCTTCGGCATGTTGTTGCAGCAGCGTCTCCAGTTCGTTCCGGCTGCGCTGGCGCAGCGCCGACAGGCGCCGCCGCTGCTGCACGAACAACCACAGCAAGGCCAGCGCCAGCCAGGTGCCGGCGGCGGCGATGGCCGCTGCGCGGCCGGCGGCTGCGCTGGCGCGGGTGTCGTGCAGCAGATGCAGGCGCCAGCCGCTTTCCGGCACTTCCAGGGTCTGCCACAGCACCGGTGCACCCAAGGGCGGGTCGCGTACCTCGGCCAGCACGCCGCCGTTGCCGGTCTGTTCGATCAGCCGGCGGCGCAGCGGCAACAGCCCCTGGTCGGCGTACTGGCGGGTGCGCTGCAGTTCGGTGCGGTCGCGCGGGGTGAGCGGCGCCAGCATGCGGTAGCGCCAGGTGGGGCGGCTGGCCAGGAACACCACCCCGTGCGCGTCGGAGGCCAGCACGATGTCCGGCGTCTGCAGCCATTCGCGTTCCAGCGCGGCCAGCGCGATCTTGATCACCACCACGCCCTGCACCTGGCCGGCAGCGTCCACGATGGCCTGCGACAGGAAATAGCCCGGCTCGCTGGTCGTCATGCCGATGCCGTAAAAACTGCCGCTGCCGGTGGCCAGCGCCTGCTGGTAGTAGGGGCGGAATGCGTAGTCCACGCCCACGTTGCTGCGCGCCGCACGCCAGTTGCTGGCTGCCAGCGCGATGCCGTTGCGGTCGATCAGGGTCAGCGTGGACGACTGGGTGACGTTGTTGGCGCGTTCGAGCTTGCGGTTGAGCGCATCCACCTGGGCCGGCGACAGCGGGCCGGACACCGCAGCGCGCAGTTCCGGGTCCAGCGCCAGGATCTGCGGCAGGGTGCGATAGCGGTCGATGCGCTGCTGCAGCGCCTGCGCATAGAGCCGCAACTGCCGGCGCACGGTAACGCTTTCGTCGCGCAGCGCACTCTGTTCGACAAAATGCCCGGCCGCCAGCATGGCCACGACCATCCCGCCCAGCACGATGGCCAGGGTGAGCAGCAGACGGCGGCGTTGCGATGCATACATCGTGCAAGTATGGCGATCTGCTCCCGTACGCGCAGCCATCGCCTGGTCACGCGTCCCAAAACGGCAACGGCCGCACCCGTGACTGGATGCGGCCGTATGGCATTGCCTGCTGCCGTTCGCAACGACAGCACTGCGTGGGCGAAACCAGCGCGCGGCGATGCGTTGCCCGCGCGCTACATCGCCGCAGCGTTGCTTAGAACTGCACCTGCGCGCGCAGTTCCATCACGTGCGGGGTTTCATGCACGCCATTGCGCGAGGAATCCACCCAGCTGTAGTTGGCCTGGAACTTGAAGTGGCTGGTGAGGTACCAGTTGGCGCCGATGGTGGTGTCGTGCTGACGGCCGCCGTGGACATTGTTGTCTTCCAGATTCAGGCGGCTGTAGCGGGCGGTCAGTTCGACCGCACCGTAGTTGTGCGCCGGCTTGATGTTGCCCGGCACGCCACCGGCATAGCTGCGCGACTCGCCGGTCAGCGACCAGGTGCCGTACACGTACTGGCCCTGGGCGATGAAGTGCGGCTGGCCAGCGTTACGCGCCACTTCGGCACGCAGCGCTTCGCTCTGCAGCGAGAACGGGCCGTGGATCCACACCGCTTCCACGCCGGTGCGGATCACGTGGTCCACATCGAGAATGGTGCCGGTGTCGATCAGGCGCACGTCGGTCAGGCCGGCTTCCGGGCGGGCACGCAGGCGCACGCGCGGGCTGAAGGACACACCGCGGCCGTCGCTGAAACCGCGCGGATTCTCGACCGAGCCGGCAATACCCAGGTGCAGTACGTTGCCTTCGGCCTTGAATGGAGTCCATGCGGCATGCACCGCCTGGGTGGTGCCCGGGTTGTCGCCCTGCAGATCCTTGCCGCCGTACGCGCCGGCCTGCAGCAGGTACTGCTGGCGCTCCAGGGTCCATTCCACGCCGGTCCGACGGCCCTGGAACACCGCCTGCACCGGCAGGCCCAGTTCCATGAAGCTGCCCGCACGCGAGCTCTGCACCGCTTCCAGACCCACCGGCACCTTCATGTAGCCCATCCGCACGCGGCCATAATCCTGGCCCAGCAGCGCCTTGGTCTCGAAGCGGTAGAACACGTCCAGCCACAGCTTGGCTTCGAAGTCGAAGTACACCATGGCGTCGTAGACGCCCTTCTTCTTGATGGTGGCGCCGAATTCCTTGCGGCGGAAGTCGGTGCGGTCTTCCAGGCGGTCGTCGCCGGAGAAGTTGTTGTCGTCGTAGGCGTAGTTGCCGGTCAGACCCAGCTCGGTGCCGTCACCGAAGGTGACCTTGGTCGGCCAGTTTTCGATCGAGGTGGCTGCATTGGCAGCGGCGGGGACGATGGCAAGAGCCAACGCCAGGACAAGCAGATTGAGGCGCATAGGAGTGGTCTTCGGCAATGAAAGGGGCCGGGGCGTCCTGCCATGGCGATCGCGGTGAACAGCTTCAGCAAGCGCGCAGGTTCCGGACGGCGACTGCACAGAAACTTCGGTGTCTGCGTTAAACGGAATTAACGGCCGGCGGCGGCGCGGCTGAAGTGTAAGACCAGGTTCATCCGACGGACAGTGCTGCAGACGCATGCCCGTGGTGTCCCTGCGAGCCCCTGCGGTGGGGCAGACCGTGCATAAAGTCCTTATTTGGCAGGGGGTTGCAACACCTGCAGCGCGGCGCCCGGCAGGCACTTGCGGCGCGGCGGCGCATCCGTAGTACCAATGGGTTATCGGCCCGGGCTGTGACGTGCGGCCAGAATGCGGGCACCGGGTACCTGCTCAGGCACCCCCCAGTTCCCTCGGAGTGGCGTCATGCACATCAGCAAGCCTGCCGGCCCGTTGCCGGCGTCCGTGCCCTTCTACCGCCAGCTGTATTTCCAGGTGGTGGTGGCCATCGTCCTCGGCGCCCTGTTGGGCCACTTCGAGCCGGCGTTTGCCGAAAGCCTCAAGCCGCTGGGCGACGCCTTCATCAAGCTGGTGAAGATGATCATCGCCCCGGTGATCTTCCTGACCATCGTCACCGGCATCGCCGGCATGACCCATCTCAAGACGGTGGGCCGGGTCTTCGCCAAGGCGATGACCTACTTCCTGTTCTTCTCCACGCTGGCATTGATCGTGGGCATGATCGTGGCGCACGTGGTGCAGCCCGGCGCCGGCATGAACATCAACCCGGCCGAGCTGGACCAGAGCGCGGTCAACACCTATGTGCAGAAGTCGCACGAGTTGAGCCTGGTCGGCTTTTTGATGGACATCATCCCGGCGACGCTGATCAGCGCCTTCGTCGATGGCAACATCCTGCAGGTGCTGTTCGTGGCGGTGTTGTTCGGTATCGCGCTGGCCCTGGTGGGCGAGCGTGGACGTCCGGTGCTGAGCTTTTTGGAGGCGCTGACCGCGCCGGTGTTCCGCCTGGTGCATATCCTGATGAAGGCCGCGCCGATCGGTGCGTTTGGCGCGATCGCCTTCACCATCGGCAAGTACGGGGTGGAATCGCTGGTCAACCTGGCCTGGCTGGTGGGTTCGTTTTACATCACCTCGCTGTTGTTCGTGCTGGTGATCCTGGGCCTGGTGTGCCGGTTCTGCGGCTTTTCGGTGCTTAAGCTGATCCGTTATCTCAAGGCCGAACTGCTGCTGGTGCTGGGCACCTCGTCGTCGGAGTCGGCACTGCCGTCGCTGATGGAGAAGATGGAAAAGGCCGGCTGCGAAAAGTCGGTGGTGGGCCTGGTGGTGCCGACCGGCTATTCGTTCAATCTGGACGGCACCAATATCTACATGACCCTGGCGGCGCTGTTCATCGCCCAGGCCACCAACGTGGACCTGACCTTGGGCCAGCAGATCACCCTGTTGGCGGTGGCGATGCTCAGTTCCAAGGGCGCCGCCGGCGTGACCGGTGCCGGTTTCATCACCCTGGCGGCGACCCTGTCGGTGGTGCCGGACGTGCCGGTGGCCGGCATGGCGCTGATCCTGGGCGTGGACCGCTTCATGAGCGAATGCCGCTCGCTGACCAACTTCATCGGCAACGCGGTGGCCACGGTGGTGGTGTCGCGCTGGGAAAATGCGCTGGACCGCAACCAGCTCAAGCTGGTGCTGGATGGCCGCTCGCCGCCGCTGCAGGCGCCGCCCGGTACCACCGACGTCGTCGCTCCGGCCAGCGCACGCTGAGGTTTCCTACGGCCCTGTTCTCCGTCGGCGTTGCCGGCGGGGTGCAGGGCCGTTTTTGCGTTGATCCGCTAGCAGGTTGCCACGTGCGCTGCGTTGCAGCATGCAATCTCCCTGCCGCGCTGACAGCTGCGCGACAGGCCCTTGTTCAGGCAGGAGGGTAGAATTCAGTTCTCCTGCGCCTTCGAGACCCACACAGCCGATGTCCACCGACGACTTCAAACAGGCCGCCCTCGACTACCACCGCCAGCAGCCGGCCGGCAAGATCAAGGTCACCGCGACCAAGCCGATGCTGACCCAGCGCGATCTGTCGCTGGCGTATTCGCCCGGCGTGGCGTTCGCCTGCGAAGCCATTGTCGAGGACGCCACCCAGGCCAGCGAGCTCACTGCGCGCGGCAATCTGGTGGCGGTCATCAGCAACGGCACCGCAGTGCTGGGCCTGGGCAACATCGGCCCGCTGGCGTCCAAGCCGGTGATGGAAGGCAAGGGCGTGCTGTTCCAGAAGTTCGCCGGCATCGACGTGTTCGATATCGAAATCAACGAGAACGACCCGGACAAGCTGGTGGACATCATCGCCAGCCTGGAGCCCACCTTCGGCGGCATCAACCTGGAAGACATCAAGGCGCCGGAGTGCTTCATCGTCGAGCGCAAGCTGCGCGAGCGGATGAACATCCCGGTGTTCCATGACGACCAGCACGGCACCGCGATCATCGTCGGCGCCGCCGTGCTCAACGCGCTGGTGGTCACCGGCAAGAAAATCGAAGAGGTCAAGCTGGCCACCACCGGCATGGGCGCGGCCGGCATTTCCTGCGTCAACATGCTGGTCTCGCTGGGCCTGAAGCCGGAAAACATCCTGGCGCTGGACCGCGACGGGGTGATCCACACCGGCCGTACCGACCTGGACCCGGACAAGCAGCGTTACGCGCGCGATACCGACAAGCGCTCCCTGGCCGAAATCGTCGACGGCGCCGATATCTTCCTGGGACTGTCGGCAGCCGGCATCCTCAAGCCGGAAATGGTCGCCACAATGGCGCGCCAGCCGGTGATCTTCGCGCTGGCCAACCCGAATCCGGAAATCACCCCGGAAGCGGCCAAGGCGGTGCGCCCGGATTGCATCATCGGCACCGGCCGCTCGGACTATCCGAACCAGATCAATAATGTGCTGTGCTTCCCGTACCTGTTCCGCGGCGCGCTGGACGTGGGCGCCACCGGCATCAACGAAGAGATGAAGATCGCCTGCGTCAAGGCGATTGCGGCGATGGCGCGGCGCGAGGCCTCCGACCTGGGCGCAGCCTATGGCGGCGAGACGCCGAGCTTCGGCCCGGACTACCTGATTCCGCGCCCGCTGGACCCGCGCCTGCTGGTCGAGCTGTCGTCGGCCGTCGCGCAGGCGGCGATGGACTCGGGCGTGGTCACGCGCCCGATCGCCGACATGGAGGCCTACCGCGACAAGCTCGGCCAGTTCGTCTACCGCACCAGCCTGATGATGAAGCCGGTCTACGACCGCGCGCGCGCCGACAAGCAGCGCGTGGTGTATGCCGAAGGCGAAGAAGAAGTGGTGCTGCGCGCGGTGCAGAACGTGGTCGACGAAGGCCTGGCCTTCCCGATCCTGATCGGCCGCCCGGACGTCATCGAAGCACGCATCGAACGCATGGGCCTGCGCCTGACCGCCGGCGTGGACTTCGAGATCACCAACATCCTCGACGACCCCCGCTTCAACGATTACTGGCAGTACTACCACGCGCTCACCGAGCGCCGCGGCGTGACCGTGACCGCGGCCAAGGAGCTGATGCGCTCGCGTCCGACGCTGATCGCCGCGGTGATGGTGGCGCGCGGCGAGGCCGACGCGATGCTGTCCGGCGTGGTCGGCCGCTTCCACAAGAAGCTGGGCTACGCGCGCAGCGTGATCCCGCTGGAACCGCGCGTGAGTTCCACCTCGGCGATGACCGGCGTGATCAACCAGCAAGGCGTGTTCTTCTTCCTGGACACGCACGTGCAGGAAGACCCCACGGTGGAGCAGGTGGTCGAAGCCACGTTGCAGGCCGCGTACCGCCTCAAGCTGTTCGGCATCGAGCCCAACATCGCGCTGCTGTCGCATTCCAACTTCGGCAGCCACGACTCGCGCGATGCGCTGAAGATGCGCCAGGTGCGCGAGGCGCTGCTCAAGCGCAAGCCCGAGCTCAACATCGACGGCGAGATGCAGGGCGACACCGCCTGGGACGAAGCGCTGCGCAAGCAGATCATGCCCAACAGCACCTTGAAGGGCCGCGCCAACCTGTTCGTGCTGCCGAACCTGGAGGCGGCCAACATCGCCTACAACCTGGTGCGCGTGTTCACCGACGGCGTGGCGATCGGCCCGATCCTGATGGGCATCTCCAAGCCGGTGCACATCCTCACCACCAGCGCCACCTCGCGGCGGGTCATGAACATGACCGCGATCGCCGCGGTGGATGCGCAGATCCGCCGGCAGCGCGAGGCCGAAAAGGTCGGCTGACGGTAGTTGGCCGCAGGATTGGCCCCCAACCTATAACGCCCGGCCTGCGCAGGCCGGGAGCATGATCTGGATTCGAACCAAGTCGGTAAGCGCCGTCGGCTTGCTCTGCGGAACGATTGACAGGCCCGCCGGTTCGGGCAGAATCGGATGCTGCAAGGCAGCGTTCGTTTGCTGCAGGGGGCTTGACGGGTGAAGAGTTGCTGTGTGGATGATAATTTGGTCGCTGGCCGTATTAGGGCAGCACGCTTGGCGTTTGGTCTTTCGCAAGGCGCACTGGCTGCCCGTCTGGGCGTGCATCGCGCCACCATTGCGCATTGGGAACGCAATGGTGGCTTCGTTCCTAGTGTCGACAACCTGCGCACCCTGAGTCAGGAGTTGCAAGTCGGTTTTGAGTGGCTGGCGGTCGGCGAGCCCGTGTCCAGGCCGGTCGCCCATGTCGCCTTGCCCGATTCCCGGCGCCATCTAGAGTCGCGGATGCTGCAACTTTCTCGGCATGTGCCTGTGTCGTTTCTCGCAACGCTGGTTGCCATGCTGGAGAGCGCGTCCGTCCATATGGAATGATGTGTGGTAAGGCTGCGATCGCAATCCGATGTTGGTTCTGCACAACATTGAAGATGGCGACTGTTGAGTCTGGCACAGCAAGACTCTTGATCTGACGCGCATTCAAGATGCTAATACGAGCATAAGGTGACGACGTTCGGAGTACCTCGAATGTTGGTAGGTCGCCAGTTTCGCCACAACAGGGGAAGTGTTGTAGAAAATGCCGTCAGATCTTTTCCGTAATGAAGTATTGGAGGCTAAGCGCGCAGGGTGGCTGGGCTCCATTTCCCTGGTTCAGCCTACAAAGCTTTGGGTGCTTGCAATAAGCGCTGCTATGCTAGCTCTTGTTGTGGTTCTTCTGCTCGTATTTGGTAAATACACGCGTCGCTCGCATGTCGGCGGCCAGCTAGTTCCTGTAAACGGAATGGCAATAGTGGTGGCGCCTACAAGCGGCTTCATTTCGCGAATCTATGCAGCCGAGGGCGATCGGGTGCAAGCAGGTCAGGTCGTGGCTGTACTGACGATGCCTCGCGCCACAACCACCGATGGCGACACGCTCGCAGCAATTGAATCGCGCTTGGGACGGAAGGTCTTGAGTTTGGAGGATGCTCGGACAGCCAGGCGAAGGCAGTTCGAAGCAAAGCATAACGGACTAACTGATCAGTTGGCGAATGCTCGAAGCGAGCTTCGTCAAATAGGACGCGAAATATCGACCCGCAAAGACCAAATCAGGATTGCTCAGGAGACGGTTGATCGCTTGCGTCTGCTTGAGGATGACAGATATGTCAGTATTCTACAAATAAAGCAGCAGCAATCAGTGGCGTTAACACAGCAAAGTGAGATGCAATCTCTGCAGAGGCAAGCAATATCTACGCGTAGATTGATTGACCAGATAATGCAGGCGCTTGAAGAGTTGCCGAGTGAAAGTCAAGCAGATTATGCAAATTTCCAGCGGGATCTTGCATCGCTTGAACAAGAGAAAGTTGAGAATATCGCACGCGGCGAACTTGCGGTAATTGCTCCTGCGGCTGGGGTAGTGTCGGTCCAGCAAGTAAAATCCGGACAAGCTGTACAGAACGGTCAATCCCTGATGAGTGTATTGCCGGGGGATGGCGTTTTGGAAGCTGAATTGCTGGTTCCAAGCAAAGCAATTGGCTTCATTGAGCCAATGGATAAGGTATTGTTGAGATATCAAGCGTATCCGTATCAGAAATTTGGCCACCATGAAGGTCGCGTTTCTCGGATCAGTCGCAGTACATTTGAAACGAATCAAGCGACGGAGGCGCGTGAACCGATGTACAGAATAACGGTTGCCTTAAAGAAGCAAACTGTTGATGCGTACGGAAATTCTGAGCAATTAAAGCCAGGAATGCTTGTGGATGCGGACATTCTTGGTGAGTCGAGATCATTTTTTGAGTGGGTACTTGAACCTGTCTACTCAATCAGGGGAACTGTGTTCGGCCGATGACTGCAGCATTGGATGGGACAGTGAATTGCTGGTAACGTCCAGCTCCAGGCACACAGGCTGTGTGCGCTTAATTTAAGGGGATAAGTATGCGTGAATTGACTGTCGAGGAAACTTTTGATGTTGACGGCGAAGGTGGCGCAACAACAGCTTTTCTTACAGGTGCTGGTGCAGGTGGTTTCGCAGGTGGCCTCGCTTTCGGCCCAGCAGGAGCAGCTGGTGGTGCGATAGTTGGTGGCGCAATCGGCGTTGCTCTGTATCTTTTGTGATGTAAGATTAAATTCAATATTTTACAAGGGACATTAAAAATGCGTGAACTTGATGCTGCTGAGGTTATCAACGTCGATGGTGCAGGTGAGGGCGCCTCAAACGGGTTCGCTGCTGGCGTTACCGCTGGTGCTGCTATCGGGTTCTTAGTAGGTGGCCCTGTCGGCGCTTTCGCTGGCGCCGTGAGTGGCGGAATCCATGGCGCGATCATTGGGCACTTTATGCAAGCGACCTAACTGGGTGTGCTTAGGGAAGAGGCGGGATTCGCCGCCTCTTCCTATAAGGGATGGAGCCTGGTTCTATGAATGGATTTTGTATTTAAGATTAATTCAATTAAATGGTGGTGGGAAATGAAGATCCACGGCATTGACCAAAAAAAATTCGCAATCTGCCTTGCTAGTCTGGCGATTCTAGCCGCTACGGGAAATAATTCTATTTTGCTAGTTGCATGTTTCGCGGCCATTGTAATTACTATTGCTCGATTGGTGGATGCGAGGCAAAAAATTCTGGAGCGTAAAAATAAAATTTAAATGTTATTAAGAACATTGCGGCAAGGCGCTGAAGGGCGCGAGAAATTTTATCTATTTTTTCAAAAACTGTAAAAATTTTAGAATTTTTATTAATTTTGAATTGGCGGATTATAAAATACATGAATGTGATATTGCAATCCGAGGCAACGGAATGCGGCTTGGCGTCGCTTGCCATGATTGCAGATGTTCATGGAAAAAAGATCGGCCTTTCCGAGATTCGGCGCTGCTACCCATCCTCTCTTAAAGGGGTGAAGTTAAATCAGCTTCTTCATATCGCGCAGCAACTGGGCTTTGCCACCCGTCCGCTGCGTCTGGACATGGAGCATCTGGGTCAGCTCAAGCTGCCGTGCATCCTGCACTGGGATCTCAATCATTTCGTGGTGCTGGCCAAGGTCGGCAAGTCCAAAGCGACGGTCCTTGATCCGGCCGTCGGCGAGCGCACGCTGTTGCTGGATGAGGTGTCCCAGCACTTCACCGGCGTGGCGCTGGAACTGACGCCAACTGCCGAATTCAAGCCGCAGAGGGCGGCAGCGTCGGTGTCAGCGCACCAACTCACCGGACCGATCCGAGGACTCTGGAGCGCGCTTGCGCAGATACTGCTGCTGTCCTGTGCGTTGCAGGTATTCGTCATCCTGACGCCGTTCTACATACAGTGGGTGGTGGACCAGGTGCTGGTCTCGGGCGACCGCGACCTACTGGTGGTGGTCGGCCTGGGATTCGGTTTGGCGTTGCTGCTGCAGATCGGCATCGGACTGCTTCGTGGCTGGTCGGTAGTGTATCTGTCCTCCAGGTTGGGCCTGCAGTGGATGGGCAACGTATTCGCCCATCTGATGAAGTTGCCGCTGGATTTCTTCGAGAAACGGCATCTGGGCGATGTGACATCGCGGATGGCATCGGTGCAGACGATCCAGCGGACGCTGACCACCAGTTTCGTCGAGGCCATCATCGACGGAATGATGGCGCTGGTCACCCTGGCATTGATGCTGGTCTACAGCTGGAAGCTCGCGCTGGTGACGCTGCTGGCGGTCGCGCTGTACTTGGGCATCCGCGCGATCGCCTATCGTCCGGTGCGCGATCGCACCGAGCAGCAATTGGTTGCCGCGGCCAGGCAGCAGACACATCTGCTGGAATCGCTGCGCGGCATGCAGAGCCTGAAAGTGGCCGGTGAGGAGTCGCAGCGCCGCGCGCGCTACGACAACCTGCTCAACGACACCGTCAACCAGGAAGTCGGGCTGGCCCGCATGGGTCTGGGATTCAGTACTGCCAGCCAACTAGTGTTCGGCCTGGAACGCATCGCGGTGATCTGGATCGGTGCCATGCTGGCACTGGACAACGTGTTCTCGGTCGGCATGCTGGTCGCCTATCTGGCCTATAAGGACCAATTCGCCACGCGGGTGAGCGGCCTGATCGACAAGTGGATCGAATTCCGCATGCTGCGCCTGCACGGCGAGCGCCTGGCCGACATCGTGCTGGCCGCGCCGGAAACCGACCACGCGCTTCCGGAGGCTTCGCCGCCTGCCCAGCCGCGCATTGCGGTGGAAGGACTCTCCTTCCGTTATGCCGAAAGTGAACCGTGGGTGCTCAAGGATTGCAGCTTTGCGATCGAGGCGGGCGAGTCGGTGGCAATCATTGGTCCGTCAGGATGCGGCAAGACCACGTTGTTGAAACTGCTGCTGGGTCTGCTCCTCCCGACTGAGGGCGTGATCCGCATCGGTGGCCACGACCTGCACAAGCTCGGTCCGCGCAATATGCGCGCGATGGTCGGTGCGGTGATGCAGGACGACCAACTGTTTGCCGGCAGCATCGCCGACAACATCAGCTTCTTCGATCCGGAGTTCGATCTTGCGCGGATCGAGGCGGCGGCGCGGTTGGCGGCCGTGCACGACGACATCGCCGCGATGCCGATGGGCTACCACGGCCTGATCGGCGACATGGGCAGTTCCTTGTCTGGAGGGCAGAAGCAACGGCTGATCCTGGCGCGTGCGCTGTATCGCCAGCCGCAGTTGCTGATCCTGGACGAGGCGACCAGCCACCTGGACGTGATGCGCGAGCGACTGGTCAATGCTGCGATCCAGCAGCTGGCGCTGACCAAGGTGATCGTGGCCCATCGCCCGGAAACGATCGCCAGCGCGGATCGGGTGCTAGTGATGGAGCAGGGGCGCATCGTGCAGGAACTGCGGCAGCAATCGCCCTGCGAGGCGTTCGCAGCCCCCGCGCCGGCGCTGGTTTAGCGCGAGGCCGCGGCGCGGTACTGCTAGAATTGGCCGGTCAACCTTTTTGTCAGCACCGCCATGAGCCAGACCGCCACCGCGCCCGCCAATGCGCAAACGCGTTACACCGTGCACCGCGGCGATCTGCCGCTGAGCTGCCCGACGCCGCAGATGGCGCTGTGGAATTCGCATCCGCGCGTGTACCTGCCGATCGAGGACGAGCCCAACTGCGAAGCCAAGTGCCCGTATTGCGGCGCGTTGTTCGTGCTGGCCGACTGATTACTGGCCGATGCACCGCCTGACCGTGGTGCAACTGCTGCCGGCGCTGCAGTCCGGTGGCGTCGAGCGCTCCACCCTGGAAATCGCCGCTGCGCTGGTGCGCGCCGGCCATCGCGCCGTGGTCGTGTCGGCCGGCGGGCGCCTGGTCCAGCCGCTGCTGGACGCCGGTGGCGAACATCTCACTCTGGACATCGGCCGCAAGTCGCTGCTGACGCTGCGGCATGTGGTTGGCCTGCGCCGGCTGTTCGCCGAGCTGGGGGCCGATATCGTGCATGCACGCTCGCGGCTGCCGGCCTGGCTGGGCTGGTACGCGCTGCGCGGAATGGATGCCGCAATGCGTCCGCGCCTGGTCACCACCGTGCACGGGCTCAACTCGCCCAGCCGCTACAGCGCGGTGATGACTTATGGCGAGCGGGTCATCTGCGTGTCGCGCACGGTGTGCGACTACGTGGGTACGCACTATCCGCACACCGATCCGGCGCGCCTGCGCACGATTCCGCGCGGCGTGGACATCGCCCAGTTTCCGCGATGTCTGCAGCCGGATCGACGTGCACGTGCCTGGGTCCAGACCCTGTTGCCCGGCTTGCCGGCCGAGGCGCCGCTGCTGTTGCTGCCTGGCCGCGGTACCCGCCTGAAAGGGCATGCCGACGGCCTGCACCTGCTGGCCGATGTCCGCGCTGCCGGCGTGCCGGCCTGGCTATGGCTGCCCGGGGCGCGCGAGCCCGGACGCGAGGCGTATCTACGCGAACTGGAGGCCGAGGCGGTCCGGTTGGGCGTGGCCGAGGCCGTCGCGTTCACCGAGCCGACGGCGCGCATCGCCGACGCCTACGCCGCCAGCGATCTGGTGCTGCAGCTGTCGCGCAAGCCGGAGGCCTTCGGCCGCACCGTGGTCGAGGCCCTGGCTGTCGGGCGGCCGGTGCTGGGCTGGGCGCATGGCGGGGTGGGCGAACTGCTGGCCGAGCTGCAGCCCGGCGGCGCGGTGACGCCCTTCGATGCCCAGGCCCTGTGCGCGCAGGCGCTGGCCCTGCTGCAGCAGGCGCCCGCTGCGCCTGCGGTGATTCCCTATACATTGCCGGCCATGCAAGTGGCCACCTTGAAGGTCTATGACGAACTCTGCCGCTGACGCCACGGCGCGCGCGCCCATGTTGAGCCCCGACGCAGGCCGCTGGGCGCCGCTGTGGGTGATCCTGTTCGTTGCGCTGTGGCCTACGCCGGGCCTGGCCGAAACGGTGCTGTCGCTGGGCGCGGTATTCGCGGCGTACCGCTTGTTGCACGCGCGTTTTCGCGGCGGCACCGGCCTGCTCAGCGGTGCGGCCTGGGCGCTGACCAGCGTGCTGTTCTTCGCGTACTGGCTGCCGCAGATGCTGTCGGCCTTCGATGCGGTGGATGCCGGGCGTGCACTGCGCAAGTCTGCTACCGACCTGCGCTACCTGCCTTTCATGTGGCTGTGCGCGATTGCGGTGGCCAATGCGCAGCGGCGCCGCCGCACCTTCACCGGCCTGGCCGTGATCGGCGGGGTATGGACGCTGGATGCGCTGATGCAGGCCGTAATCGGCAGCAGCCCGCTGTTCTTCGGGCTGGATCAACTCAAGCAGCTGATCAGCGGGCACGGGCTATGCACGCCGCAGGAGCTGGCGCTGGTGGACCGCCTCAGCGGCGTGCTGGGGCCGTGCAATCTCAAGTTCGGGCAGACCCTGGCCAGCCTGTCGCCGTTCCTGTTGCTGGCGCTGGGGCGACGCACTGTCTGGGCCTGGGTGGGCGGGGCGGCGGCCGTCGGGGTGGTACTGGTGCTGGCCGGGTCGCGCGCCTCGTGGATCACCTATGCGGTGATCGTCGTGCTGTCCGGCTGGCAGTTGCTGGGCGGTCGCCGCCTGCTGGCGGCGGCGGTGGTCGGGGTATTGCTGGCCGGCGGCGTGGTGGCGGTGGCGCCGCAGGCGCGTGAGCGTCTCCAACGCACCGCGCTGGCGTTCGGCGGTGGCGAGCAGGGCGTGGATCAGGCCTTGTCCGGGCGTGCGCAGATCTGGAGCGCGGCGCTGTGCATGATTGGCGAGCATCCGCTCAATGGTGTGGGCGCGCGCGGCTTCCGGCAGGCCTATCCGGCCTGCAATCCGGCGCCGACCCAGGCGCCGGCATGGGGCGACGGCCCGGCGTTCCACGCGCATCAGATCGTGCTGGAAATCCTGGCCGAAACCGGGGTGATCGGGCTGCTGCTCTGGCTGGCCGGCGCGGCGCAGGCCTGGCGTGCGTGGCGCTATTCGAGCGCTGCTGCGCGCGAGCAGGCGCGCCCGGCGATGATTGCGTTGGTGGCCACTGTCTTCCCGCTCAACACGCATCTGGCGTTCTATTCCAGCTTCTGGGGCGGGCTGAGCCTGATGTTGGCCGGCCTGTATGCCGGCGCGTTGCTCAACGACTACGCAGACCAGCCGCCGCCGGGTTGATGCGTTTGCCTGCGGATTGCGCTTGTCGGCGATCGATGGCGTCCGCGCACTGCGTCATCAGCCGCTCGCCCTGCGGCGACGGCTCAGTGATAGAACGCGCTGCGCCCGCCGGGCCGACGCTTGAAGCGGCGATGGATCCACAGGGATCGATCCGGTGCCTCGCGCACCATGTCCCCGATCGCCGCATTGACCTGCGTGGCGTCGGCGATCACATCCTCTATGGCATGGCTTGCAGCGGAGTCGTCACCAGCAGCGGCGCTCTATGCTCACAAGCCCCCTGCTCGCAGTGTTGCGATAACATCCGTTCCAGCCGCTACCCGCGCGACATCTGCACGAGGAAACGCATATGGGCGATATCCCCGAATCCCGTTACGCCGCCTTGGCGCGCCGTGTTGTGGAGGCGCACGCCGCGCAGCTGCCGCGCGACCTGCAACTGATCAACGAACGCACGGTACGCGAGCTTGGTGCGCTGCCCCGCAATGGACTACCGGCGCAGGTCAGGCGCAAGCCCAAACCTGCACCCTGGGTGCAGCCGGTGCAACAGGGTCCTACACTGGATAACCAAGCGCCGGTGGCGCTGCATGACTCTCTCCCCGATCCTGGCGCCCCCGACATGTTCCATTTCCGCAATCCGTTCAAGAAGAAGCCGCGCGAGCCGTGGCCGCTGCGGTTCGATAGTTATTCGTTCGATGCGCGCTGCTATCACACCCTGCGGTGCAGCATCATTTTTGATCGGCAGCAGCATTCATCCAGTGACTTGGATAGATTTTCTGGCGAGCCTCACAAGGCTAACTGGAAAGATGACTGGAGGGGCGGCTTCGGCAGCACCGAAGAGTTCGAGACACGCGGATTCCCGTCGACGGTCGATATCCGCTGGACCGCGATGGATGGCGTGGAGCGCTACGTCGAGATCGATTTCGAGAAGATCTTTCCGGGTCATCTCATCCTGCACAACGTTGCAAGAGAAGATATCGATGAGTTCTTCTTGGTCCATGGTTACTCGGGAAACGGGCGTCATCACGTCTACATCTTGCTGGAAGTCAACGATCGCACGATCAATGTATATATGCGTAACAGGATTCTGACGAAACATTTGGCTGATCCAGAGCACGATCCCAATTTGAAGATAAGCCGAGGGGAACTGATCCTGGCCTGGACCAAGACCTACTGACGGAGCATGCACCATGGACAAGAAGACCGTGCTGCAACTGGGCGCAGATGGCCTGCCACTCGACGATGTGTCGCATTACGCCGCCACGCCGGAGCATCTGCAAACCTACGAGCAAGCTGCACAAGACTTGTATCGCTTCAAGACGCCGCAGCTGTTCGACCGTGCCGACCCGCACTCGTATCTGATCGTTGGCCTGATGGATGGCACCGGCAACGATGCCGACAAGGATCCATTGCATGCCACCAATGTCGCCAAGTTTAGAGAGCAAGTTAAAGATTTAAAGAAAGCTGGTATAGAACGCATCGACTTCGAATACATCGAAGGTGCCGGCACCCAGGACGAAGTTCTGACCCGCACGGTGGACGGCGCCACTGGCCGGACCAGCCTGGCGCGTGCAGAGGAAATGTATGAGCGTCTGAGGACGCAGTCGCAGGAAATCTTTCAAGCCGACCCGCAAGCAAAAATTACCTTCCATCTGGAAGGCTTCAGCCGCGGCGCCAGCCAGGTGCCGTTGCTGGCGCGCATGATCGATGGTCGCGGCATTCCCGATCCCGACGGCGGCATTCGTGGGTTCAGTGAAGACGGCCATCCCATCTACAACCGCTACCACCAATCCCCCGGCCGCACCCCGATGAGCGTGGGCCTGTACGACCCGGTGCCCACCGGGTACATGGAGCTGTTCGACCGGCGCCTGCCGCCGTCGGTGGTGTCCGGCTTTCAGGTCACCGCTGCCGATGAGCGGCGCGGTTTGTTTCCGGTGGATCAGATCCTTCCGCAGGGCGTTTCGGAAGATGGCCGTTTTCTGCATGTCACCGTCGCCGGCGCGCACTCGGACATCGGCGGCAGTTACCTGCGCGGCGGGCTGGGCGTGCGCAGCCTCAACCTGATGACCGATTATCACAATGGGGTGCTCAGCGAGCCGTTGTTGCCGCGCATGCACGAGCCGACCGATGCGCGGATGAATGTGCTGCACAGCTCAGAAGAAGGGAATGCCTTGTTTCGCGTGGCATCCAAGGTCGAGCGTGCCACGCTCGCCGGCCAGGTGCATCAACTCACAGCCGATAACGCGCGTTACGTGCCACCAGGCGAAGTGGTCACGATCCCCGCCCAAGCGCCCGAGCCGTTGCACGGCGCATTGGCACCGATGGCAGAGGCCGCACGACCGGTACAACGTACCGCGCAGGTCGCCGATGCCGCGTTGACCGAAGGCGATGCATTGGCTGCACGCCTTGAGCGCAGTGGCAATGTCGCGTTCCGGCCTTATGCACCGACGCTGCTCGACCATCCTGGCGCACGCGCCGCTGGCGCGCTGGGCGTGGCCGCCACGCTGTACGAGGCACAGCAGTCCGGCGAAAAAATCGCCACGTTGCTTTCGCAAAGCAACCCGCTGGCCGCTCAATCGGAACTGGCGCATTTCGCCGGCCGCAACGTCGGCGGCTGGGCCGGTGGCACCGCAGCGGCGTATGCGCTGGGCGCATCCGGCGCCGGCCCGATGGCGCTGATCGCCGCCGATGCGTATTTCATGAGCAAGGCCGGCGAGAAGGCCGCCGAGTTGCTCGACAACCGCGCCATCTACACCCTGACCGATCGCGACGGGACGCAATGGTCGTTCAACGGCACCGCGTGGGCGCGCGAGGGCAAGGCCGACACCACCAATGATGGCGTGGACAATCCCACCGCCACGCCCATCGTCGCCAGCTACGAAAAAGCCCGCGAACTGAATTACCAGGCCACCAACGCCGCCGCCGCGCTGGCACTCAGAGATGCACCCGCACCGCAAAATCCGTATCGCCTGCCGGCCAGCGACATCGATCCGCCCAGCTTGAGCACCGCCGACTGGTCGCGCGATCCCAACGATGGGCAATGGCGACGCACGGTGCAGAGCGGTGTGGTTGCAGACGCCGACAGCGCTGTCTACCGCACCGATATCGCACCGCCACTGCGCGCGGCGGAACTGGACGCACAAGCGCAAGCCGTGATCGCCGGCAACATCGCCAACAGCCCCGGCGCGATTGCCGCGCGCTATGAGCTGGCGTATCAGCGCAGCGGCTGGGCGGCGGCTGGATTGCCGTTGTCGGAGACAGTACAACAGGCATTACCCAATGCAGACGCGTTGACCGCATCGGACGGCCAGCAGTATCGCCGCGCTGCCGACGGCCGCTGGACCGGCGCCGCTGGCCCAGCAACAGGCAATGTCGCGTTGGAACTGGACGCCACCCGCGCGATCCTGCGGCCGGCACTGGCTGAGCATGCGCAGGCGGTGGCGGCCATCCGGCAGTCGCCGCCATCGCTGCAGGATCAGCAGCGCGAAGAAACGCTCTACCGCTATCGCATCGTCGGCACCGAACTGAAGCCGGAGTGGCGCGAGGCGATCGATCTGGCGACCACGCGCACGCGCGCAGCGCACGGCCTTGCCGGCGATGGCTCGATGAAACTGCAACGCGGCCCCACCGGTGCATTTGGTGCCGATAGCCCCATCGCGCATTTTCAACGCGATGCCGATGGCGTGGACCGCGTGGCCGCCGTGACCAGCAGTGAGGACATTCGGCAAGCCCTGCGCGAGGTGCAGATGCGCGGACAAAACCTCGCACCCACCGCTGAAGCGTCGATGCCACACGTTGCCGCAGGCCCCGCGCCGCCGTCGCAGCCCAATGGCCAGCGCATTGCGCCACACGCAGCGCCCGAGATCGCCACGCTCGCCACCGTCAACGTGCGTGCACCCGGGATCGACGTCGCGCCTGCGCCAGCCATCCAGGCTGCCGGACCTTCGGTTGCATCGCCGGCGCTAAGCACTGACACCCATGTGTCCAACACCGCCGGAGTCTCTGCCAGCTTGGCGCCCAGCGATCAGGGACGCTTGCAACCCGGCGATCGTGGCACCGAGGTACAGGCGCTGCAGGCCAGCCTGATCCAGTTGGGCATCAACGATCGGATCAAGACCCCGGTGGAACTCAATGGCGTTTACGACCAGCCCACCCTGCGCGGGGTGCAGGCGTTTCAGTTGATGCACGGCATGGACGAGGTCAACGGCATTGCCGACCGCAGTACCCTGGCGGCGGTGCAGCAGCAGGCGGGCATTGCCATTGCCCAGCGCGACGTGACGCGGCAACCTGCCGCTCCCGGGCTGCAGGACGCGCCGCACGCCGCCATGGCCGCACCAACCGCAGCCGTCGCATCTCCCGACCGCAGCCAACCCGACCTGCACGCGCAGCACCAGCAACAAGCGCTGGATCAGCAACGCCAGTGGCAGCTGCAGCAGGAGCAAACGCTGCAACAGGAGCGCGGGCGACTGAAGGAGCAGGAGAAAATCGAAGATCAACCCAACCAGGCACCGGTGGCAAGCAGCATCGACAGCCCCCAGCGCAGCCAGACCTCGCCCGCACTGCGGCCCATGAGTGATCCCGCGCACCCCGGCCATGCGTTGTATGCAGATGTGAAAGATCGCCTGGAGGCCAAGGGCACGCCGCTGCCGGAGGATCGCCTGCACCAGGTCGCTACAGAGATGTACACCATCGGCTTCAAGCCGGACTGGCACGGGCGCGTGGATGTGGTCAACGACACTTTTTATGCGCAACACGCCACCGACCCCACCAAGCGGATGAACCTCTCGCTCGCCGAGCCTACGCCGTCGATCCAGGAATCGATGCAACAGGCGCAGGCCCACACGCTGGAGACCGTGCGGCAGCAGGAAGCGATTGCCCAAGCCAGGCAGGACCCGGCACCGCCAGGGCCGGTACTTGGTAGCCGGGTGATATTGAGGTCAGCCCTTGCATCGCTGCCGAGCATGGACGCTGGTTGCGCGATCCCTGCGCCACATCGAAAGTGCGGCACTCCCCTCAGTGGTATGCAGATGCAGCCGAGCATGCGCGCACGCCAACCGGTATCGGCCAATGTGCTCGGCAAGGTTTGCAATGCTGGCAAGCAAGGAGCCCATGCCAGTGGCTGACAGCACATCTTGGATGCGACCTGAAGTGTCGGTACTGGGTCCTGAGTTCTCGGCTCTGGAGCGCGTCGACTGGCACAGTCTCCAACATGGGCCGGCGCTGGTCTATTTGCTTGCGCATGCACGATGCGAAACGTTCTATATCGACGTGGCAGACAGTATGAGCGCGATCGAAAAGATCACTAAGCGCTTCGCGCGGGACCAGAGACAGGTCGTGCCAGAGCGTTGCGTAAGACCGGCCTTGCTGGTGTGGTTGCAAGCGTATGCCGACATGGCAACGGCACAGGCGCGGGCGAAGCAACTCCGCACCTGGCCACATGCCTGGCAGCGGCGACTTGTCGAAACGCTGAATCCTGGTTGGATCGAGCTGTACGCCTACGCCTATGGATTGCCTATCCATATGCTAGCGGTGGTCGGCGAACACCGGGCTCGTTTGCTTTACCTATAGGCCGTCTCGCATGCATGTCTGCTGGAACGCCGCTTCGATATCGCTCCATTTCTGAATTCCGTCAGCGGTCAAAGTCGAGTACCCACTTGAAGACGCGCACTGTGGATGCGCTTACAACATGCTTCGGACCAATCCACCTCACCGATAGAACGCGCTGCGCCCGCCGGGCTGACGCTTGAAACGGCGATGGATCCACAGGTATTGATCCGGTGCCTCGCGCACCATGTCCTCGATCGCCGCATTGACCTGCGTGGTATCGGCGATCACATCCTCTGATGGAATGCCCGCCAGCGGCGGGGCGATCTTGAGGATGTAGCGGCCGCCTTCGCGGCGATGGAAGTACGGCACCACCGCGCAGCCGGTCAGCCGCGCCAGCTGATGGGTGGCGGTGATGGTGGACGCCGGGTGGCCAAAGAACGGCACGAACACGGTGTCCTTGCCGCGCATGTCCTGGTCCGGCGCGTACCACAGGAAACCGCCGCGCTTGAGATGCTTGAGGGTGGCGCGCAGGTCTTCGTTGGCAAACATGTGCGTGGCATAGCGCAGACGCCCACGCTTGACCGCCCATTCGAACACCGGGTTGCGGTGCTTGCGGTACATTCCGGCCAGCGGCACGTGGTCGCAGAGCAGGCGCCCGCACATCTCCAGCGTCATGAAATGGCCCGATACCAGCAGCACGCCACGCTGTTGTTCCTGCAGCTGTTGCAGATGTTCCAGGCCTTCGATCTGTACCCCGGGGCGAATGGCGTCGATGCTGCCCCACCAGGCGCGCGCAAATTCGAACAGGCCCACGCCCAGCGCATCGAAGCTGTCGCGCAACAGTCGTGCCCGCCAGGCGTCGTCCTGCTCGGGAAAGCAGAGTTTGAGGTTGACCTCGGCAGCGCGCCGGCGCGTGCCGGCCATGCGCATCGCGATCCAGCCCACGCCGCGGCCCAACGCGCGCTGCAGCGTCCAGGGCAAACGCCCGGCCAGCACCATCACGGCCAGGCCAAGGAACATGGGCCAGTGCCTGGGGTTGCGCAGGGAAGGGCGGACGGCGACGTTGGCGGACTCGGACATGCGCCAATTCTAAGGGATCGCGTGCGCGCGGCAGCGTGCACATGCGCACGCAGGAGCGCTCCCGTATCCTGCACGGATGCGGAAAGACCCGATCGAATGGCTGTTGCGTGGGCTGTACTCGGCGCTGTTGTATCTGTTGCTGCCGATCACGGTGTACCACCTGGTGTGGCGCGGTTTCCGCGTGCGCGAATACTTCAATCGCTGGAACGAGCGCTATGCGTCGTATACGCATGCCTGCGGCCGCCCGCGCGTGTGGGTACATGCGGTATCGGTGGGCGAGGTCAACGCGGCCGCGCCGCTGGTCAACGCCTTGCGCGCGCAGCGGCCGGATATCCGTTGGGTCATCACCACCATCACGCCCACCGGCTCCGAACGCGTGCGTGCGGTGTGGGGCGATGCGGTGGATCACGTCTATCTGCCGTACGACGTGCCCGGCAGCGTGGGGCGGTTTCTTGAGCACTTCCGCCCGCGGCTGGCGCTGATCCTGGAAACCGAGTTGTGGCCGAACATGTTGTTCGGTTGCCGCGACCGCAGGATTCCGCTGTACATCCTCAACGCGCGGCTGTCGGCGCGCTCGTTGCGCGGCTATCGCGTGCTGGCACCGTTGATCAGCCGCGCGCTGCGTACGGTGACCTGCGTGGCAGCACAATCGCAAGACGATGCCGAACGCTTCCTCACCCTGGGTGCGCGGCCGGAGCAGGTGGTGGCGCTGGGTAATCTCAAATTCGATATCGCCGCGCCCGACCAATTGCAGGCCCTGGTCACGCAGTTCCGCACCCATGTGCCGGCAACACGGCCGGTATGGATCGCCGCCAGCACGCATGAGGGCGAGGAGGCTGCGGTGGCCGATATCCATGCGCGGTTGCTGGCCGAGTTTCCCGATCTGCTGCTGCTCTGGGCGCCACGCCATCCCGAGCGGTTTCCCAAGGTCGAGGCGTTGGCGCGCGAGCGCGGCTGGAGCGTGGCCACACGCAAGGTGCAGCAGTGGCCGCAGGCGCGCGACAAGGTCTTCGTACTCGACACCCTGGGCGAGCTGATGAGTTTCTATGCATGCGCGCAGGTCGCCTTCGTCGGCGGCAGCCTGCAGCTGATCGGTGGGCACAACCTGCTGGAGCCGGCAGCAGTGGGCACGCCGGCGGTGACCGGCCCGCATCTGCATAACTTTTCGGAAATCTCGCGGCGCATGCGCGAGGCCGATGCGGTTGCCATCTGCGAGGACGCCGATTGCGTGTATCGCGATCTGGCCCGGTTGCTGGGCGATCCCGCACAGCGTAAGGCGATGGCGGCCGCGGGCCTGGCGCTGGTGGCCAATGGCAAGGGTGCGGTGGCGCGTACGCTGGTGCAGATTGCGCAGGATTTGCCGCCGGTGGCCACCGAGGGCGTGGTGGGCTGAGATCTGCTGCCTCTGCGCGCCAGGGCTGTATCGAGCCAGGTACGCTGACCGGCAGGGTTCAAGATGCAGTGTTGACGACGCCGTGGCGTGAATCGACGCGGCGCTTTATCGAGTACATGTCATCGCGCCAGGCGCTGGCGTATGTAGCGCACTCGCCGCGCTGCGGCCTGCACCAGAGCGCAGCGCCCATGAAAAAGCGGGCTTTCGCCCGCCTTTTCATGAGGTGCAATCCACTCTTACTGCAGCGAACCGCTGCCTTGCAGCTTCGATTCGGCATCCTGCGACAGCAGACGATTGACGTCCTGCAGATCGGTGATATCCAGCTTGCCGATGGCCTGACCCAGCAACAGACGGTTCTGCAGGAAGGTGTAGCGCGACTGCGCGTAGTTCAACTGCGCCTGGAACAGCGTGCGCTGGTTCTGCACCACGTCCAGCACGGTGCGGGTACCGACTTCCAGGCCGACCTGCGATGCATCGTAGGCAGCCTGCGCGGAGACCACGGCCAGGCGACGCGCTTCCACTTCGCTGATGCCGGCGACCACGGTTTGGTAGGCATTGCGCGTATTGCGGTCCAGCGCGCGCTTCTGCTGCTCGTAGGTGTCCTGCTGGATATCGCGCTGTGACAGCGCCTGACGCACGGCCGATTGCGTGGCACCGCCAGCGAAGATCGGAATCGACACGCTGATGCCGACGGAGTCGGTATCGATGTCTCGGCCCTGAGTGGTGAACACGCCGCTTTCAGCGGCACCGGTACCCCAGCTGTTGCTGCGGCCAATGCTGCCGGTCAGGCTGACCGTGGGCAGGTGACCTGCACGCGCGGCATTGACCTGTGCCTCTGCTGCGCTGACCTGCAGCTGCTGCGCCTTCAATGCCGGGTTGTCGGCGATCGCGCTGGCGACCAGCTGATCCACGTTGCTATAGGCGGCGGGCACTTCGGGACGGAAATCTTCCGGCAGTGAGCGCAGGCCCACCACCGGCTGGCCGGTGAGTTCGGTCAGTGCCTGGTAGTAATCCTTCAGCGTGTTGCGCGCGTTGATCGTGTCGGCGCGTGCCTGGTCATACTGCGCGCGGGCTTCGTGTACGTCGGTGATCGGCGCCAGGCCAACTTCAAGGCGCTTGTCGGCATAGTCGAACTGCTTCTTGGCCGCCGCTTCGTTAGTCTCCGCCGCCGCGAGCGACTCGATGCCGACCAGCACCTGGAAATACGCCGCCGAGGTGCGGGTGATCAAGTCGTTGTTGGCGGACGCCAGCGTGAAATCTGCCGCCTTGGCCACTTCGCGTTGCGCACGCAAGGTGGCGAACTGCGACCAGTTGAAGATCGTCTGCGAGCCTTGCAACTGGGTCGAGCGAGACGAGGTCGTGAGACGGCCATCCTGGCCTTCGATTTCGCGGTGCGACTTACTGTAGTCGTAGGCACCGTTGATCTGTGGCAACAATGCCGCGCGCGCCTGCACCTGTCCCTCCCGATTCACCAGCCGGGTGGACTCGGCCACGGCCAGCTGCGGATCGCCATTGCGGGCCATTTCGTAGACCTGCAGCAGATCGGTGGCATGCGCTGCCATCGGTGACAGGACGGTGGCCAGGGCCAGGGCGAGGGATCGGCGGATCATCGGGGGGGCTTCCTTGGGAATCAGAATTGGAATCGGGGCGTCGGTGCGGCGCCCTGGAGATAGGCGAGGTCGGTTTCGAACAACGATTCAATGCGCGGGGCGTTGACCTCGCCGCGAACCAGGACCGCTTCCATGACCGGATCGTGACCGCGGACGACGAACAGCCGGCCATTCGGGCGCAGCCACTGCAGCCACTGGGCAGGCAGCGTATCGACCGCGCCGGTCACGCAGATGGCATCGAAGCGGCGCTCGCTCTGCCAACCGAAGACATCGGCGGTTTCGATGCGCACGTTGCTGCCGAGGCCGGCATTGTCGAGATTGGCGCGTGCCGCCGCGGCTAGCGCCGGGTCGATCTCCAGACTGACCACTTCGCGAGCCAGTGCGGCCAGGCAGGCGGTGGAAAACCCGCTGCCGGTGCCGATTTCCAGCACGTCTTCGCCCGGCTGCAGGTCCAGCGCCTGCAACATGCGGCCTTCGACCACCGGCTTCATCATCTTGTGGCCGGTCGACAGCGGAATCTCCACATCGACATAGGCCAGGGTCTTGTAGGCCTCCGGCACGAAGACTTCGCGCGGCAGGCGCGCCAGCACGTCGAGCACGCGCAGGTCCAGCACGTCCCACGGCCGGATCTGCTGTTCGACCATTTTTTCGCGGGCCTGGGTGAAATCGATCGTCATGGTGCGGTTATCCAATGCGGTGGGGCGAGCATTTTACCGGTGCACGGGGCAACTGGTGCATCTAGCATCGCCGCGCGCCGACCACCGGCGCAGTGCCGGAAGTCATCGCCACCAAAGGCCGGGGGCAATCAGCGCGGCCCATATGCCCTCAGGAAGAAGTCCACGCTGGACTCGATGTGCTCGTTCACCTGCGCGCGCGTGGGCTGGCCGTGCAGGCCGCACATCATCAGGGCGTACAGCTCGCCCTTGAGCAGGCAGAAGAATTGCGAGGCGGCGCGCGGCAAATCGGCAATGTCCAGCTGGCCATCGGCCACCCGCGCGGCCAGGAACGCCGCCAGCGCCTGCTGGGTCCGCTTGGGGCCGGCATCCCAGAACATCTCGCGCACATGCACGTCGCCGGTACCCGGCACCATCATCATGCGGTGGGTGGAGATGGCCGACTCGGTGCTGACCATGGCGAAGAACGCATGGGCGATCTCGATCAACTGGTCGCGCAGCGCGCCCTTGGGCGCATGGTCGAACAGGTCGTCGGGCATCATCTCCTGGCACTGCGCGCGGATCGCCTTGGCAAACAGGCTTTCCTTGTCGCCGAAGTGGCTATAGACGGTGAGCTTGGAGACGCCAGCCAGCGCGGCGATCCCATCCATGCTTACCCCGGCATAGCCTTGCTCCATGAACAGCGTACGGGCCGCCCCAAGAATGGCGGCGCGTTTCCCAAGATCCTTGGGACGTCCAGGGCCGTTGCTCCTGGCCTTGGACTTGAGTGGGGGCGAGCTGGACATGCACTTAATACTAGACCATCGGGTTCTATATTTACACTCGGCCTGCTGAATGCATCAGCGCCGCTGCCCGGCCGGGCGGGCGCTCGCCGCCGGCCGTGTGATGTCGGGCACGCTTGGCAACCCGGCAAAATGCCGCAAGCCGCGCTGTCTTCAGGCCGATCCCTGTGCCGGTCATAGCGATTGCCTATCACTTGTCTGTTCGGATACGCCCGGTGTCATGGTGCGCCCGGCAGCTGTGGGGGATGTACCTAGGGCGACAATAAAACCCCGGTGCTAGATTGGCCCGGCGCCTGCCCGTGCATACCGGCAGGCATCTCCAACAGCACGGACGAGGGAACGGGGAGCGTGGACAGGGTGGGGGGCAACCGCAGGCATTAAGCCTCCGCGGCACGCGCGTGCTGCGGATGGCGATTGCATGGCTTTGGTGCGTGGCCTGCTGCGGCCTGCCCGGCATGCAGCCGGCCGCCGCGCAGCCGCTGGAGCACACCACCTACCACACCGTCGCGCGCTGGAACATGGACGACGGCCTGCCGCACAACCTGGTGCATGCGGTGGCTCAGGGCGAAGACGGGTTGATCTGGTCGGGAACCTGGGAAGGCGTGGCGCGGTTCAACGGCCGCGATTTCACCGTGTACGACCGCCAGAACACGCCGGGCGTGGAACTGGGCGGCGTGTTCGTGGTGGTGCGTGACAGCGCGGGCGGCATGTTGTTCGGCACCGCCTTCGACGGTGTGTACCGCTACAAGGACGGCGACTGGCAGCAGCTGGGCGATGCCTCGGCACGCCACCTGGCGGTGAGTGCCCTGTTGCGCCGTGCCGATGGCGCGCTGTGGGTGGGCACGCCGCAGACGCTGTACCGGATCGAGGCGGACGGGCGGCTGGTCGATGTCGGCCGTCAGTCCGGTTTGCCTCGCGCGCGCATCACCGCCTTGTCCACCGACGACAGTGGCGATCTATGGGTGGGCACCGAAGCCGGGTTGTTCCTGCTGCCGCGTGCCGGTGGCCCGGCGGTCGTCTGGGGCGAGGCGCACGGCATGCGGAATGTGCCGGTGCGCCGGCTTGCCAGCGACCGCCAGGGCGGCTTGCTGGCCGCCGGCGACGACGGCGTGTGGTGGTGGAGCCGCGGTGGTGGGTTGCAACGGTTTCGCCAGGGCCAGCGGGTGGACGCCTTGTTGCTGGATCGGCGCGGGCATCTGTGGATGAGCATGCCGAGCGGTACGCTGGTGGTGCACAGCGGCGCGGGCGTGCCCGATGAGCAGGTGTCGATCTCCGGGGTCGCCAGCCCGGCGTTGCTGGAAGATGCCGAGGGGCTGATCTGGGTCGGCAGCACGCATGGCCTGTTCCGCATCGCCGAAGGCGCCGCGCATGGCATCACCCAGGACGACGGGCTTGCCTCGGACTACGTGCGCACGGTATTGCAGACCAGCGACGGCACCGTGTGGGTGGGGAGCGCGGTGGGGCTGGATCGCTGGCGCGACGGCCAGATCAGCCGCGTGTCGCTGCTGCCGAAAAACGAAGGGGGCCGCGTGCTGGAGCAGTCGGTGCTGTCGCTGGCCGATGCCGGCGATGGCGGGGTGTGGGCCGGCACCTATAGCCAGGGCGTGCTGCGGCTGGATGCGCAAGGCAAGGTGGTGGTGCGCATCGGTGCGGGCGATGGGCTGCCTTCGCTGTCGGTGCGTGCGGTGCTGCCCGATGGCGAGGATCTGTGGATCGGCACCACCGGCGGGTTGGTGCGTTGGCGCGACGGCAAGGCGCGCCGCTACACCGTAGCCGATGGCGTGCCCGACGGATCGGTGCAGGCGTTGTATCGCGATGCGCAGGGCATCGTCTGGATCGGTACCGACCGCGGCATGACCGGGCTGTCGCCGGGCGGCAGCACCCGTGTGTGGCTGGGCGAGCAGGATTTCCCCGGTCAGAACGCCTTCGACTTCCTGCGTGATGCGAGCGGCGATCTGTGGATTGCCAGCGATCGCGGCCTGCTGCGCTTGCGCGGCGAGCGCTTCCAGGTCTACGACCACCGTGTCGGGCTGCCACGCGACAAGGTGTTTCGCGTGATCGACGACGGCCGCGGCTATCTGTGGCTGTCGAGCAACCATGGCGTGTTCCGCATCGCCCGCAGCGACTTCGACCAGATCGATGCCGGCACCCGCGAGCAACTGAGCGTGGAGGTGGTGGATCGCAGCGATGGCATGCCCAGCAACCAGGGCAATGGCAGCAGCGCACCGGCCGGCTGGCTGACGCTGTCCGGACAATTGCTGTTCCCCACCTCGGCCGGTCTTGGCGTGATCGATCCGGCGCGGGTCGGCACCTTGCAAGGCCATCGCGTGCCGATCGTGTTCGAGCGCCTGCTGGTCGATGGCATGGTGCAGCCGCTGAGCGGCCAGCATCTGCTGGGGGCGGAAACCCGGCGTATCGCCATCGGCTATGCGGGCCTGAATTTCCGCGGGCCGGACAAGGTGCGTTACCGCTATCGGCTGGAAGGCTTCGATCCGGACTGGGTGGATGCCGACAACGCCACCGAGGCGGTGTATACCAACCTGCCGCCGGGCCGCTTTCGCTTCCGCGTGCAGGCGATGTCGTTGCCGGTGGATTGGCGGCAGACTGCCTTGCTCGGCGAATCGAGCCTGGTCATCACGCTGGCACCGCCGTGGTGGCGCCGTCGCGAGGTGATCGCGGTGGGCGTGCTTGCGCTGGGCAGCCTGATCTACGGCTTCTACCTCTGGCGCACGGCCAGCTACCGGCGCCGTCAGCGCGAGCTCAATACCGTGATCGACCGGCGCACCCGCGAATTGAGCGACAAGAATGTCGCCCTGCAGCAGGCCAGCCAGGAACGCGAAGCGTTGATGCGCCAGCTGGAATACCGCGCCAGCCACGACGTGCTGACCGCGCTGCCGAACCGGCGCGAAGCCGAGCGCGTGCTGCAGCAGTGGTTCCAGCAGGCGCGCAGCGGCGGCGCCACGCTGGCGCTGGCGTTGATGGATATCGATCACTTCAAGCGCATCAACGACGAGTACGGGCATGACGTGGGCGATGCGGTACTCAGCGCGCTGGGCGAGGCGTTGAGCGAGCAGGATCAGGCGCAGTGTTTTGCAGCGCGCCATGGCGGTGAGGAGTTCCTGCTGGCCGCCACCGGGCTGGACGCGGCGCAGGCGCGCGCGCTGTTCGAGCAGATGCGGCAGCGATTGGCAGCGATCGAGGTGCAGGCCCAGGGCATCGTAGTGCGGTGTACCGCCAGCATGGGCATGGCGATGAGCGACGAAGCGCCCACCCGGCGCGAACTGCTTGCGTTGGCAGACCGCCGGCTGTACCAGGCCAAGCGGCAGGGGCGCGATCGCCTGGTCGATCAGTAGCGGTGCGATAGGGAAATCACCAGCGCTGTCACGTTGATCGCGTCACCTCACGGCCGCTCCGCCTGCGCATGCAACAACGCAACGAACGCTTGCGCGGCACGCGACAAAGTGCGCCCGCCATGCGTCACGCAGCCCAGCTCGCGCGATAGCGCGACATCGGCCAGCGGCAGCGCCACGATCTGATGGTCGATCATGCGCTCGGGCAGCACGCTCCAGGCCAGCCCTACCGACACCAGCATCTTGATCGTCTCCAGGTAGTTGGTGGTCATGCGCAACTGCGGCACCAGACCGCGCTCGGCGAACAGCCTGGCCACGATACGGTGAGTGAAGGTGCCCGGGTCCGGCAGCACCGCCGGATGCGCCACGACATCCTCCAGCGCCACCTCGCGCAGGGCGGCCAACGGGTGATCCGGCGCCCCCACGAACTGCAGGCGATCGTGCCAGATCGCCTGCGCGCGCAGCGGCGCACGCGTCTCCGGCGCCAGCGTGGTCACCGCCAGTTCCACCTCGCCACGCAGCACCGCCGCGTAGGCCAGTTCCGAATCCAGGAACTGGATGTCCAGCGCCGCCTGCGGGTGCTGCGTGGCGAAGTTGCGTAGCAGTGCAGGAAGCCGATGCAGGCCGACATGGTGGCTGGTGGCTAGGCTGAGCCGTCCGCCGACCGCCGCGCCCAGATGTTCCAGTACGCGGTGGGTGTCCTGCAGTTCGGCAAGGATGCGTTGGGCGCGCGGCAACAAGGCGTGCCCGGCCTCGGTCAGCACCACCTGGCGGCCCAGGCGATCGAACAGCCGCGCGGACAGTTGCCTCTCCAGCAGGGCGATGCGTTTGCTCACCGCCGGCTGGGTCAGATGCAAGGCCTCGCCGGCTGCGGAAAAGCTGCCGCTCTCGGCAATGGCCACGAAGGCACTGAGACTGGCCAGATCCATTGCTATTCCTGAAATTCATTTTTTGAATAAAATATATGAATTTGCGTTATCCGCGGCAAGCTCCTAGCATCGAAAACAGCCAGGTGGGCGCACCCACCATCCGCCACCCGCTTTCGGATCGCCGCAATGACCGCCAAGACGCTGTACGACAAATTGTGGGAAATGCACGAGGTCACCCGCCGTAACGACGGCTCGTCGCTGATCTATATCGACCGCCACATCCTGCATGAAGTGACCTCGCCGCAAGCCTTCGAGGGTCTGCGCCTGGCCGGGCGCACGCCGTGGCGCATCGACGCCAACATCGCCACCCCCGACCACAACGTGCCCACCACCCGTGCCGAGCGGCAGGGCGGGCTCGAGTCGATCTCCGACGAAGTCTCGCGCCTGCAGGTGCAGACCCTGGACGAGAACTGCGACGATTTCGGCATCCTCGAGTTCAAGATGAACGACACCCGCCAGGGCATCGTGCACGTGGTCGGCCCCGAGCAGGGCGCCACGCTGCCCGGCATGACGGTGGTCTGTGGCGATTCGCACACCTCCACGCACGGCGCATTCGGCGCGCTGGCGCACGGCATCGGCACCTCCGAGGTCGAGCATGTGCTCGCCACGCAATGCCTGATCGCCAAAAAGATGAAGAACCTGCAGGTACGTGTCGAAGGCACGTTGCCGTTCGGCGTGACTGCCAAGGACATTGTGCTGGCGGTGATCGGCAGGATCGGTACCGCCGGCGGCAACGGCCACGCGCTGGAATTTGCCGGCAGCGCCATCGCCGACCTGTCGATGGAAGGCCGCATGACCATCTGCAACATGTCCATCGAGGCCGGCGCGCGCGTGGGCATGGTGGCGGTGGACGAAAAGACCATTGCCTACGTGCAGGGCCGCCCGTTCGCGCCCAAGGGCACCGACTGGGAGGCGGCGGTTGCGTTGTGGCGCACCCTGGTCTCCGATCCGGGCGCGCACTTCGATACGGTGGTGGAACTGCGTGCCGAAGACATCAAGCCGCAGGTCAGCTGGGGAACCTCGCCGGAGATGGTGCTGGCGGTGGACCAGCGCGTGCCGGACCCGGCAGTCGAGCAGGATCCGACCAAGCGCGATTCGATCGAACGCGCGCTCAAGTACATGGGCCTGCGCGCCAACCAGCCGATCACCGCCATCCGCCTGGATCGCGTGTTCATCGGCTCTTGCACCAACTCGCGTATCGAAGACCTGCGCGCGGCCGCCGCAGTGGCCAAGGGCCGCAAGGTAGCCTCTACCATCAAGCAGGCGCTGGTTGTCCCCGGCTCGGGCCTGGTCAAGGCGCAGGCCGAAGCCGAAGGTCTGGACAAGGTGTTTCTGGACGCCGGCTTCGAATGGCGCGAGCCGGGCTGTTCGATGTGCCTGGCCATGAACCCGGACAAGCTGGGCAGCGGCGAACATTGCGCGTCCACCTCCAACCGCAACTTCGAAGGTCGCCAGGGCGCCGGTGGCTGCACCCACCTGGTCAGCCCGGCGATGGCCGCCGCGGCGGCGGTGAGCGGGCACTTCGTCGATGTGCGTGAACTTGGAGATTCGGCAATAGGGATTCGGGATTCGTAAAAAGCGCTCCGTCATCCCCAGCCTTTTCGAATCCCCAATCCCAAATCCCGGCCCCTCTCAATGACTCCTTTCACCCAACACACCGGACTGGTGGCGCCGCTGGATCGCGCCAACGTCGATACCGACCAGATCATTCCCAAGCAGTTCCTGAAGTCGATCAAGCGCACCGGCTTCGGGCCGAACCTGTTCGACGAATGGCGCTATCTGGATATCGGCGAGCCGGGGCGCGACAACAGTACACGTCCGCTCAATCCAGAGTTCGTGCTCAATTTTCCGCGTTACCAGGGCGCCAGCGTGCTGCTGGCACGCGAGAACTTTGGCTGCGGTTCCTCGCGCGAACATGCGCCATGGGCGCTGGACGAGTACGGGTTCCGCGCGGTGATCGCGCCGAGTTTTGCCGACATCTTCTACAACAACAGCTTCAAGAACGGCCTGCTGCCGATCGTGCTGGCCGAAGCAGACGTGGACGCCCTGTTCGAGCAGTGCCTGGCCACCGAAGGCTATCAACTCACCGTGGATCTGGACGCGCAGCGCGTGCGCCGGCCCGATGGTGTGGAATACGCCTTCGAGGTCGATGCATTCCGCAAGCACTGCCTGCGCAATGGACTGGACGACATCGGCCTGACCTTGCAGGACGCCGACGCGATCGGTCGGTTCGAACACGCCCATCGCGTGCGGCAGCCGTGGCTGTTCGGCGCCCTGCAGTGATCGCGGCGGCGGCATCCCCGCGCGCGGACACCCTGGGCGCGCATGTCGCCGCGCAGTTCGGTGCGCAGGCGCAGGCCTATCTGCAGAGCGAGGTGCATGCACAGGGCAGCGAGTTCGCCGCACTGCGCGCTGGCCTGGAGGGACATCGCAATGGCCGCCTGCTCGACCTGGGCTGTGGGGCCGGGCATGTGAGTTTCCAGTTGGCGCCACTGATGGCCGATGTCGTGGCCTACGATCTCTCGGCCGAGATGCTGGAGGTCGTGGCGGCCACGGCGGCCGAGCGCGGCCTGGCCCAGGTGCGCACCGTGCGCGGTGTCGCCGAGCGCCTGCCGTTCGAGACCGGCAGCCTGGATGTGGTGGTCAGCCGATATTCGGCGCACCACTGGAGCGACCTGGGGCAGGCATTGCGCGAAGTGCGGCGGGTCCTGCGGCCGGGCGGCGTGGCGGCGTTCATCGACGTGGTGGCGCCGGGATTGCCCCTGCTGGACACGCATCTGCAGGCAATCGAACTGCTACGCGATACCAGTCACGTGCGCGACTACAGCGTGGCGCAGTGGCTGCAGATGCTGGGCGAGGCCGGCCTGCAGGTGCAGCGCCATCATTGCCAACGTCTGCAGCTGGACTACCTGAGCTGGGTGGACCGCATGCGCACTCCCGCGGTGCTCCGCGCGGCAATCCGCGCGCTGCAGGACGCGGCGGTGGACGATGTTCGCGACTATTTCCAGATTGCCGCCGACGGCTCTTTCAGCACCGACGTGCTGGTGCTGTGGGCGGCACGGTGATTCCCATGGCGCGGTGGCGCCAACCCACGAGGATTGCATGAGCAGGCAGATTCTGATTCTTCCCGGTGACGGCATCGGCCCGGAAATCATGGCCGAAGCGGTCAGGGTGCTGACGCGGATCGACGCGCAGCACGGTCTTGGCTATAGCCTGGTGTACGACGAACTCGGCGGTGCCGCCTACGACAAATATGGCAGCCCGCTGGCTGATGAAACGCTGGAGCGCGCGCGCGCCGCCGATGCGGTGCTGCTGGGCGCGGTGGGTGGCCCGCAGTGGGACACCATCGACCCGGCATTGCGCCCGGAGCGCGGCCTGCTCAAGATCCGCTCGCAGCTGGGCCTGTTCGCCAACTTGCGCCCGGCCTTGCTGTATCCGCAACTGGCCGAGGCATCCACGCTCAAGCCGGAGGTGGTTTCGGGTCTGGATCTGCTGATCCTGCGCGAGTTGACCGGCGGCATCTACTTCGGCCAGCCGCGCGGAAATCGCACCCTGGACAACGGCGAGCGCCAGGCCTATGACACCTTGCCGTATAGCGAAAGCGAGATCCGCCGTATCGCCAAGGCCGGCTTCGAGATGGCGCGCCTGCGCGGCAAGAAGCTGTGCTCGGTCGACAAGGCCAACGTGCTGGCATCGAGCCAGCTGTGGCGCGCGGTGGTGGAAGAGCTGGCCAAGGACTATCCGGATATCGCGCTGTCGCATATGTACGTCGACAACGCCGCGATGCAGCTGGTGCGCGCGCCCAAGCAGTTCGACGTGATCGTGACCGACAACATGTTCGGCGACATCCTGTCCGACCAGGCCTCGATGCTCACCGGCTCGATCGGCATGCTGCCGTCGGCCTCGCTGGATGCCAACAGCAAGGGCATGTACGAGCCGTGCCATGGCTCGGCGCCGGATATCGCAGGCAAGGGCATCGCCAATCCGCTGGCCACCATCCTGTCGGTGGCGATGATGCTGCGCTATACGTTTGCGCAGGCCGATGCAGCGGACGCAATCGAGCGTGCAGTCGGCAAGGTCCTCGACCAGGGCCTGCGCACTGCCGACATCTGGTCCGAAGGCACCACCAAGGTCGGCACCGTGGCAATGGGCGATGCAGTGGTGGCCGCGCTGTAACAGCGCTCGCTTCCCCGAGGCGTCGTGGCTGTACCGGTGGCTATCGTTCTTCGGTCGATAGCCACTTTCGTTTGGCTGACCGATTCGTGATCACACCATTCGACCGAGGCGCTTGCATGAAATCGACGGATGTCCTGCGCAGGACTGGTCGGCACGCAGGGGCGGTCGGTGGCGCGGCGCCGCGTCCGGTGTCGGGACACGCCGTGAATCCGTCCATGGAGGCTCGGTGGCGGCATCCATGCCGCCACACGGTCCCGCCCCCGGACGCGACACTGCGCTCTCAAGATTGCTACCGCTGATCGGCAAGCGATGCTTCAAGCAGGTGTTGATTCCTGAGGACTTCGTGGCCAATGTGATCGGCAAGCCATCCATCTACTGTCATGTCGCCAGCGATGATGACGCTCCGAAAGATGTGCAGACCACCAGGCCCTTCGCATTTCTTTCGGCAACCGACGACAACCCTTAGACTCAACTTCCAAGTGCAACACCCCGCCTTGACGTAGGGTAGCGGCATGGGCACACAGTACAGGCACCTGGGTTCCGAAGAACGCGC
>NZ_CM002139.1:3836085-3840748 GCF_000454545.1 Xanthomonas cassavae CFBP 4642 | reverse complement strand
TTTGGTGCTGTAGAGCGCATAGCCAGCGACGACCATGCTCATGACACCCGCAGCCAGCAGCGCAATCGATGCGATCCACATGCGCCGCGTTGTCATCGTTTCCAGGGAATGCTGTGCGTGTACATAGCGCTGGGCGGCCTGCTGGACGGCCTGCTCCGCAGTTGCCATCTTCTTGTTGAATCGCTCGGCCGCCGGTTCCAGCGTTTGCGTCAGCGCCTGATTGCTCAATTGCGTTAGCCGGGGAAGTGCGCTCTCCACCACGCGATTGACACGCTGATCGGCACTGTTGACGGCGCGCTGCAGAAGCTGCAGCTGCTCCCGGACCAGATCATCCAAGGCGTGCTCGCGCCGCTGAAGCGTCCCGATCATCGCCGCCAGGGCCTGGATCGATTCTTTCAGTGTGCGTTCCGACCCGTTGACATCGGGCAGCGCGGAGGTGTCCTGCATGTCCATAGTGTTCTCTCGATGATTCAACGCGCTGCACGTGTTGCGATCATCCACCACCACCACCACCACCACCACCACCACCGCCGCCTCCACCGCCTCCACCGCCTCCACCGCCTCCACCGCCTCCACCGCCACCGCCGCCACCGCCGTCTCCGCCACCATCACCCTGCGGACCGCCTTGCATCGCCGGTCCGTTGGCGAATTGCGGCAGCGTCAGCACCATCACCGGACCACGGCTGGTCTGCACCTCTGCCGAGACGTCCATGTTCAGTGTCTGGCGCAGACTGGCCTGTTCCTGAGCCTCCTGCATCGCCTGGGCATCCAGAAATTCATGCCCTTGTTTGGCAAGCGCTTGGCTGTATGGACTATTGGCGACACGTTTCAAGGCCTGTTCGATCGCCAGTTCGTTCTTGCAGTCGATGGCGTACAGCAACTCGTCCACATCCGGATCGCCGGTGATGGTTTTGCGCTGGGGCTGCGGCCGATCTTCCTGCTTGCCCGCGGCAAGCGACTGTGGCGCGGCGTCTGCCGGCGGGGCGCGTGGTGGTCTCAGTCCAGAGGGGCCATCGGGATCGTACCCATCACGCAATTCCAACTCGGTAAACGGCCGCTCACCACGGTCCACGCGCGCCTGCCGCGCTTCTGCGACGCGGTTTTCTGTTTCGAGCTCCTGTTCGAGTTGGATGCGCAGCTCACGCATGGAGCGCTCTATTTCCTCCCAGGAGTCCGGATCGGTGGGCACAGCGGCAGGACGGTCGTGCTGATCTGCCAGGGACGCGGAAAGCGGCTCGTGCGCAGCGGCCGCGCCCTCGGGTGCGTCGGCAGAGCGGCCGGCAGTCGGTACGTCCCGCGATGGCTCTGCCGCTTGCGCGAGGTACCCGGACAAGGGCAACGCTGCAGGGGGATCTGGTGCTTCCGGTGCTTGAGCCTGTGGAGTGAGCGCCTGTCGATCGTCGCGGTGTTCTGCGGCCACCGAGGTGGCAAGCGATGACGCGGTCGCCGCTTGGGCCAGGCGCGCATCCGCCGACTGCTCGGGTTGCTGCGCTGGTGCATCTTGGAGCGCATCCGAGGCGTGCGCCGTCATCGGCCGTTGGCCGCCGTGCAGGTCCGCAACCTGCTGCTGATCTGCCGGTGCTGTCTGCATGATCGCCGCGCTCTGCGCTGGCTGCCGAGCTTCCAGCGGATGTTCTTCCTGCGCGTGTTGGCTTTGCAGCCGCTGCTGCGCTACGTCGGCTGCATGTGCTTGCACGGGCTCTGCCAGCTGCTCCTGGGGCCGTTGGGCGACGTCATCCCGGGTAGACCGCTGCTCGGGTTGGCGCGGCGATGTGTCCTGCGCCTGCAGCGACGACGGCTCGCGAGAGACGGCCTCATTCTCCGGCTTCTGCTCGCGCTGTGGAGCCGCTTGGGCGTGCAGCGGCTGTTGCTCGGGATGTTGCACAGTCTGCGCCTGCAGGCGTTCCTGCTGGCTCTGCTGGGCGTCCTGTGCCTGGCGTGTTTCCTGCTCGCGCTGCTGTGTCTCCTGGGCCTGCTGCTGCGCTTGTTCGCGCTGTTGGGTGTGCTGTGTCTGCTGCTGGACGTTTTCGCGTTGCTGCGCGTCCTGCGTCTGACCTTCTAGCTCTTCCAGTCGCTGCGCGTCCCGCTGCAGCAGCTCCAGCGCGGCATGCGCCTGTAGCGCCTGCGCAGCCTTCGCCCGGACGTCGTGCGATGCCTGCGCCTCCANTCCGATTGTGCGGCGAGCGGGTTGTCCTGGCCCAGAAGCTGCGTGGCGCGTTGGCCGGTCATTACCGTGTCGGCGGCGGTGGCGAGCAGGCCGGCAGTGCGTAACGCCTGGCCTGCTGATAGATCGCCTGCGAGGAGCTCTGCGGTGGTGAAGCCGCGTTGAGATACTGGGGTATACGGCGCATGCGGTGTGGCGCCCGCGCCTTGGCGAATGCTGCGCGCAACACCGCCGATGGTTGTCGGCGTGTCATCCAGTACCTGTTGGATCAGCGCGGCATTGGACTCGGACAACGTGACACGCCCGGCCTCTTCGGCGTGCCGGATGGCCATGCGCAATTCCTCGCGGCCGGCGATCTCGCGGATGACGGCATCGCGTTCACCCGGCACAGCGACCAGATTCTTGCCCGTCGTGCGTGCGGCTTCGATCACCGTGGCAATGCGCTGCTCCGAATGAGTAATGGCGGTCCATTCTGCTTCGACGTTGCTCATCGAACGCAGCGTTTTCAACTGGTCGGCATGGGTGGCGCGGTATTGCTCGTATTCGGAAATAGTGCTGTGGTTCTGCGCGTTCGTTTGGGCCTTGGTCAAGTGCTCCGGTGTCGTTGCGAACATATCGCGATTGATCAGAGCGACCTTAAGGGTGTCTTGCAGGTCGTGGACTTGGGCGGCTACGCGCTTCACTGCGGCAACGTCATCACCCATAGCGGCGCGGCCATCGGAGGAGTTACGGAGATCGTTAAGATAATCCACAACTGCATCCGTATATGACCTGCGGGTGCGTCCTCGGTGTGGCGAAGTTTCGATTTCGTCAGCCAGCTTGCCCTCTACCGGAAGATAGAGACGATTGGTCGAGACATCCTTTTCGATCATGCCATGCTCGGCCAACTTTTTGAGCAAGTCATGCTTGCGAAAGATGGTGTTTTCAATGACATGATGACTTTCAAGGATGACGTTACTGGCCGGCATCTGTCTTTACTCCAAAATCCATGCAGAGAAATTTTTATCCATAATTTGCGGCGTCGATTAGCCGAACGCCACGATTCCTGGGTGATTTGCCGAACCCCTGGGAAATTAAAGTGTCTCGCAAGAACCGATCGCAAAATGCATCTGCCGTATAAGGTGTTCTGAAGACATGCGCGGCCCCGACTACGTCTTTCCTGAATGCCAACTTTGCCCCCCCCAAAAGGCTGTAGTACTTGCCATTTGGATACCCGGTCAGCACCTTGACGGTGGATGCTTCTTCGTCGATGGCGTCGACGATTCGCACCACCTCGCATAGATAGTGCGGTGCCGCAGGGGTACCGTCTTCCAGTCGGAAGTCGCATAGCGCGAAGGCAAAGCCCTCCGGGTCCGCAGCTTCAAGAACCTGCTTCAGCGGCTCGGAGACCAGCCAGTAGTCCTTGAATCCACTATCAAGATCATCGGGCATATCGCCGATGCGGCTGTCGTAGCGCAGGCGCGGGATTACCTTCAATGCAGCCAGGCCCGCGTCCTCGCCTGGCCGGCTGTAGGCAATGGAGAACGGCACAGCCTTTTCATTTTCGAACTCCACGCCATGCCCACGACCGCCCCCCCCCATATCGGACCTGAGGATGTAGAACGCACCTTTCTGAGGTGCGTTGTCGTGTGTTGCGCGGGCTTCTTTTGCTTCGTTCATAGGTGCTTTCTCTCAACAATCCAGCATGCGTCGAACAGGTGACCACAAGTGAGTCGCTTCGCTGCCTCCCGATCAGATGCCCACCTTTGCGCTTGATCGCCAGTAATGGAGGCGGGGCGGCGGCGGGTGTTGGGCATGCTGTAGGCGCCGTTGTAACGGGATGCAGCCTCCTATGTTGCCCGTCTTCAGCGACCGACGCAGTAGGAAAACCCCGACGCCTACGACAGCGCTGGCCCCGGCGCGCGCAATCGTCGCCCCGCCACGCCTGCGGTCTTTATGCATGGCTTTCGCTGCACCCCCGCAGGGTGGGCCTAGGCCGCGCTGCTGCTACCGCTCCTTGGGGTTCAAGGGGGTCTCTCGTCCCTGCAAATCCCTGCGCGCCTGGGGGCTTTGCGGGGTGGGAACGGCTGAGTTCCCATAGCTGGGCCTCCCGGCGCATTTCGGCAAGTGACCATCGGAATCGGGTAATTGGTAATCCGGGACCTGAAACAGGGCCTAAGCGGCTGATCTCTTTGGGAAGTTTGGGATTACCTTTTGGGGTGATTTGGGGTAATCAGGCTCCCATAGAAAGGTTATGTGATTGAAATATAAAGCTATTTTTTGGGGTATCGATTACCTTCCCAAAAGGTAATCCCATTACCTCTCAATTACCCTTTAATTACCTTTGATAAATCAATGTAAGTAATTGATATATATGGAGATATTGTTATTTTTGAGGGCGGATTACCTTGATTACTTTACCTGATTAGCCCCGACTCTCAGCCATGAAAATTGCTCGCTGCACGTAAAACCGGCTCTGGGCATGGTGTGGATTGCATCATGGCCGTGGCAAGTCGTGGC
>NZ_CM002139.1:3835057-3836078 GCF_000454545.1 Xanthomonas cassavae CFBP 4642 | reverse complement strand
CGGCTCTGGGCATGGTGTGGATTGCATCATGGCCGTGGCAAGTCGTGGCAGCATCTCGCGCAAGCGGAATCGACGATTAAAACGATAGGCCGCTTCTCCCAGGTAACGCCTTGCGTATTTGCCTTGCGCGATGGCGTGATACACGCCACTGATGGCGCGTTTGAGATTGCCCAGCACCACGTTGAGCCAACGTGCACCGGCCGTTTCGGTCGCGGCACGACCACCGCCAGTGTCCAGCGTGGTGTGCGCGTGGCCGGCGTCTTCTAGCCGGCGGAAGCAGGCCAGCCCATCGGTGTAGACCTCGCATTCGGGCGCCAAGCGACGGGCAATCCAGTCCTGCAGCGAGGTGTTGTCGAAGCTGCGCACCGGCTCGATCACCACAAAGCGCGGCGCGGTGAAGGTGGCATCGGTCTGCACCGCAATCAGGAACGCTTGTTTGTTCTCCGATCCGCGTCCGGCCTTGCCACCGTTACGCTCGCCGCCGAGATAGGCATCGTCGATCTGCACGAAACCCGCCAGTTTCCGCATGGATTCGCGCTCGGCCATAACCTGCATGATCTTGTGTTTCATCCGCCAGGCCGTCTTGTAGTTGACGCCCAGATGCCGCATCAACTCCAGCGCGGCCATGTTGGTTTTGGTCGAGGTCAGCAGGTGCAACGCCAGCATCCAGGTGCGCAGCGGCAGCTTGGTGCCTTCGAACATCGTGCCTGCAATCAGGCTGGTCTGATGCCGGCACGCGCTGCATTGGTAGTAGATCGCAGCACCCCGCTTGAAACGCGAGCGCACGCGTCCGGCACAAACAGGGCAACGAAAGCCTTGCGGCCAGCGCCACTTGTAAAGCGCGCGATAGCACTTGGCTTCGGTGCCGTAGGACGCGAAGAACTCAGGCATCGACAATCCCGCTTGGAACTGCACGGCATTGATACTCATCACGCCACCTCGTTGGCTTCAGGTGACAGCAGCATCCACCCAGCGCGGCGCAGATCCTGCGACAGGCGGCTGATGGTCAGGGCTAATCAGG
>NZ_CM002139.1:3780477-3835048 GCF_000454545.1 Xanthomonas cassavae CFBP 4642 | reverse complement strand
TTGATACTCATCACGCCACCTCGTTGGCTTCAGGTGACAGCAGCATCCACCCAGCGCGGCGCAGATCCTGCGACAGGCGGCTGATGGTCAGGGCTAATCAGGTTACTTTATTCCCGTGGTCATCTGAAAAATTGAGATTGGGGCGCGCCAGAGCGGGTTGCCGCAGCACCCGCTACTACCGGTTCCCCCGCAATGTCGCTGCCCCACGCTGCCCTGGAGACGAACCTCGATCCCGTCGACTCAGCGGCCGGGAAGTGCTGGCGTGTGATGGACCAAGCCATGGTCATGCTCAAGTGCGGCAGCCAGTTGACCAACAAGCACGGTGGCCAGCAGCGCACCTTTTATATGGTGGTCACCACCGCATGAGCGCGATCGTTGCCTGCGACGAGCCTGTGCTGCCGCCTGGCTTCCGCTGGGACAGGCCTTGGCAGGGCGCGATGGGGCCACCGACAGCGCTTTTCTTCGAGGGTGAAGAGGTGGCCCGGTTGGTCCAGAAGCTCACAGGCGAGTGGTTCGTGCTGCTCGAGCGCCAACGGCCGGTGCCACCTGGCCAGCCCTTCGCGCCCTTTGTCGAGCGCGCCTGCAGCAGCTTCGATCAAGGGCGACGTTGCACCGTCATGTGGGCAGTGCGCCATGAGGCCAGGATCCGAGCTGAGGTGACAGCCCGGAGGGCGCGTTCCTACGCCATCCAGGGAGAGGTCGCTGGCCGGAAGGGCCGGGAAAATTGGCAGGACCTTTGAGCGCGCGCTAGGCCTCCGGCGCTGGCTGCCGGGAAAAATAAGCTATGCAAGCTACTGATTTTTAAGCTCAGTAATGCTAACTTTTAATCTTTTGGTCGATGGTTCGAATCCATCACGGCCCACCAATTCAATCCGCAGTGCAGCTGGCGCCGATGGCGCTTTTTTTGTGCGGTTGCAGTTTGCGCGCTGCGTTGGCGATGTCCATCTCTACCGTGCGGCCAATACGAAAACCTCCGTCCTGGGGTTGCGGGTGACCTGGACACTGGCGAGGGCTAATGCGGGCAAAGACGATCCAGCTCAGCCCTCCCGTCGAGCGCTGGACGCGAGCCGAGTGCCGAGGCCGTGACGACTTGGGCGAACCATGTCGTGGTGCCTTCTGGCTTTTTACGCGATGGCGCGTGCCGCCCATGGCATCGGCACGCCGCCTGCGTTGATCCTGCTACAGCCGGATGTCCGTCGTGCACCCCACGGTCTCGTCAAAGCCCTAGCGCTTTGCGACCGGATCGCCCGCGCGACGACGGCAAGGGCGCCATCTGTCGACCATTGCAGCGCTTGGCGTACGGGATTGGACCAATCAGCCGCGGCAGATCCACTTGCCGGTGACCTTGAAGGTCTTCGCGTTGATCGCACGCGTGTTGACCTGCCCGAGCTGCACGCTCCTGGTCTGCGGAAATGCGTCCCGGCACTGCGCGGCGCCATCGGCCCACTGGTGATTGAAGACTTCGATCCTGCTCGGGCCGCCGTTATTGAACGAGGTCATCTGCTCGGTACGGGAGACGACGTGAAGTGTCTTTGCCGAGGCTGCGGTGGCGAGCGTGGAAAACACGATGGTTCCAAACAGTAAAATGCTGCGCTGAAGGGTTTTTTCAAACGAGCAAGTCGGCGTTTTCATCAGAGTCGATCCGGGTGAGGGAAGGGTGCTGGTGTGAAATCGTCGCGAGGCTACGACGCGGATAAGACGCCGGCGTGACCGTGGGTTTGCGTCACGGATGGGTTATTGCTGCGTTCAGCGGTACTGATCGTCGTGGTGGTGTGGACGCCACAACTCTCGGCAAAAGAGCAGGTTGTGCGATGTTCTGATTGATCAGCAGGCGCGCCATTGCGACTCCATCACGTAGGCGGCCATGCAGCTCTTCACTGTTCAACACATTGCGTGTGCGTGTGCGGGGGGGGGGGGGGGGGGGGATCCGGGGGGGAGGCCNCCCCATTCCCGCCGCAGTGCCGCATGTTCCATTATCGGTGAACGCTCTTTGCAAGAGGACGAATCAGGAAGCCTGCGGACATTCAAGACGTGCCGACCTGAACCCGAGTCGCAAAAATTCTGAGAGATATGCCTTCTCAGGCAATCCTTGCGTCCGCGGCGGCATGATCGTGCGTTCACGGCTACCGCTCTATTGTCTGCACCAACTTCAGGGCTACGACGTGAATGGCTGCGCATCAGGAAGACGCCGCAAGGTCGCGGATTTACGAGGCCTTGTTACAGGCGACGCCGGACCTTTTATATGTGTTCGACACCCAGCACCGCTTCGTTTACGCCAACCAGGCACTACTGACGATGTGGGGTATGTGCTGGGACGACGCAGCCGGAAAGACGTGTCTTGAGCTGGGGTACGAGCCCTGGCACGCGGCGATGCACGACGAGGAGATCGAACGGGTGATCGCAACCGGTGAGCCGATACGCGGCGAGGTGCCGTTTCCGCATACGGTCAAGGGCCTGCGCATCTATGACTACATCTTTACGCCAGTGTTCGGACCCGATGGCGATGTCGAGGCGATTGCCGGTGCAACGCGCGATATCACCGAGCACAAGCAGCACGCGCAACATCTGCAGTTGCTGATCAACGAGCTCAACCATCGGGTCAAGAATTCGCTGGTGATGGTGCAGTCGTTGGCGCGTCAGTCGTTCAACAACGCCGACAACCTCGCCGATGCACAGGAGAAGATCGATGCGCGCCTGCTTGCGCTGTCGCGTGCGCACGACACCTTGACCCGGGAGAACTGGGTCAGCGCCGATATCCTGGAGCTGACGCGCGATGCTGCAGCGCTTTACGAGTCGCGCGACAGCCGGCGATTCATCCTGCAAGGTGAGTCCTGTCGTCTGGATCCACGACGCGCGCTGGCGCTGTCGATGGCGCTGCACGAGCTGTGCACCAATGCGCTCAAACACGGGGCACTGTCCTCGTCTGAAGGCAATGTGCAGATCGTCTGGGAGCGCTGCACGCGCGATGGCCAGGCGATGCTGGAACTCACCTGGCAGGAGCTCGGAGGCCCCACCGTGCTGCCTCCTGCACGCAAGGGGTTCGGGTCGCGGCTGCTGGAGCGCGGCTTGAAGCACGACCTCAAGGGCGAGGTGGAGCTTGCCTTCGACCCCACCGGTGTACGGTACCGGGTTTCCATCCCGTTACCGGTTCTTCCCGCCGAGGTGCAGCCGTGAGCATGCGGGTGTTGCTGGTCGAAGACGAATCCTTGGTGGCGATGCTGCTCGAGGATTGCCTGGTCGAACTGGGCTATGACATCGCCGCGACCGTTGGCGATGTCGATGCCGCGCTCAAGGTGGTGCAGCAAGGCAATCTGGATCTGGCGGTGCTGGATGTCAATCTGGGAGGCACGCTCTCGTTTCCGATCGCAGAAGCGTTGGACGCGCGCGGCGTGCCCTACCTGTTTGTCACCGGTTATGCGCAGAGCGGGATTCCGGAGAAGTTTCGCCATCGGCATGGGTTGCAGAAACCGTTTCAGTTTCGCGACCTGCAAAACGCCTTGTCGGCGCTGGAGCGCAGGGCCAGCGCCGACTGACGCTGTCGTCAGCAAGGCCGTAGTGGTAGTCCGTGCGGATGCTGCCGACGATCTGCGCCAGCTGGCTGGCGGTGGCACTGGCATCGTCGCGCATTTACGCGAACACGCCGCGGAATTCGCCGCTCATGCGCGCGGTGAGATCATCGGCAGCGTCACCTGCACAACGCGTGGCGTGCTGCACATGACACGCTGGTACGCGCGTCCGATTGCTTCTTGCCCAGGCCTGACATGTGACACGCGTAGCGTCATCGGGACCAGCGGTGGCGCTGTCAACCTGCAAGGGCAACGGCGCGCCAGTGCCGCGCCGCACAGAGCGGTGCGCGCGTCAAGCAATCTTGGCCGCGCGCACTGCATCTGGTGGCCTAGAGACCCTCGGCAGCGGAGCGCGCGTCGCGCTGTGGACGGACATCAGCCTTCCAGCGCAGCCAGCACGTCGGCGTGCAGCTGTTGTGCGCCGGATTCGCTGTTGAAACGCGCAAAGACCTCTTCGCCGGAGAGCAGGCCGACCCGCACGGAGTGGCAGTACGAGCCGAAGCTTTCGCCAGCGTTGAACGGATCGCTGATGACCGAGATATGGGTGAGGCGGACCCGGGTGGTGCCGAACTTGATGAACATCTGCGAGCTCCTGTGTGAGCGCTGAGTTTCCCACTTTGCGGTGCAGGGCAGAAGCGGGGGCGATGCAGCCGCCGCGGTGGCGCAGGGTTGGGCCACAACGTGCTGCGGATCTGGTGGCTTGGCCCTGCCGTGCAGCATGCGATGGGAGAAGCGCCGCCTCGCGCATGCGGCGAGCCAGCACGTACACTGCCAGGCCCTGATGCTGAGCTTGCCTGATGTCCGATCCCATCCGTCTCGATAAATGCGTTGCCGCGCAGTTCGGTTGTTCGCGTGGCGAGGCGCAGCAGTACATCGAGGGTGGCTGGGTCAGCGTGGACGGGGCGGTTGTCGAAGAGCCGCAGGCCCTGGCAACCGCTGCGCAGGTAACGCTGGCGCCGGATGCGGTACTGGAACCCGCCGAGCCAGCGACCTTGTTGTTGCACAAGCTGGCAGGAATGACCGCCGACGCCGCAGTGGCACTGGCCAACCTGGCAAGCCGCAGCGAGCTGGACAACGCCGAGGTACGCGTTCTCAAGCGGCATTTTCTGCGTCTCAATGCGCCGCTGCCACTGGAGGACGACGCCACCGGCCTGCTGGTGCTGAGCCAGGATGGCCGGGTACTGCGCAGGCTGAGGGCCGATGCCTGCTCGATCGAGCAGGAGTTTCTGGTGGAGGTGCGGGGCCAGGTGCACCCGTATGGCATGGCGCGCCTGGCGCAGGGCCTGGTCTATCAACGGCGCAGCCTGCCGCCGTGCAAGGTGAGCTGGCAGAACGAAGAACGGCTGCGCTTTGCGATCAAGCATGTACAGCCGGGCCAGCTCCGCTACATGTGCGGCGAAGTGGGGCTGGACGTGGTCAGCATCCGCCGGCTGCGCGTGGGCCGTGTGTCGCTGGGCAAACTGGCCATCGGCCAGTGGCGCTATCTGCCGACAGGCGAGCGCTTCTGAGATGCAGCTTGATACGTGTGCGCACAGCTTCCTCATGCAGCGCACTTGAGGTATCGGCTGCATCGACGCGGCTGTGTGCTTGGAAAGACGCGGCGTTAGCTGACGCTGCGGGTTGCTCTTTTCGAGGCTCCGCGATTCGCCACGTGAATCGTCGATCGTGAATCAAGCAAGGGCCGACGGAAGTCGACCGGTACCTATGCCGTCGACCGGTACCTACGCCGCTGCATCGCACGGTCGCGTGCAACGCGTCTTGTTGCGGGCGATCGCCCGGCCTGCTTACTTCTTGTTGCGCTTTTTCTTGGCGCGTGTCACCAGCCAGAACACCACGGCGATGATCCCGATGACCAAGATGGCGAATGCCGGTGTCAGAAACGTGTTGTCGCCCATGAAAGTCTCCTGGAAGTCATCTGCAGCGAAGCGCTGTACTGACGTTAGCCTAGCGAGCGGCCTGCTTGATCGCGTGAAATGCGCTGCGTTCTTGCATCAACGTGCTTTCGCATCGCTTGAAGGCCAGCAGCACCAGCGCGCAGCTCAGCGCTTCAATGCAGTACGAGCCGCCTGCTTTGCGGCGTTTGATGCGAATAGAGCGGATATGGTGCGTGCCGTCAGCGCCACTACGCCAATGCACGTCGCCCGATGTACGGCAACTACCGCGATGTTGCATCAAGTGACAGTCAGGCAGCGCAAGACGCATGCGGGCAAATACGCGCTTGGCCACCGCGTGACACGCTGAAGTCAGCCTGTAGAAGAGATCGATTGCATGGGCAACAGATCGACAATGGTCGCCAAACGCGGTGGCTGTCGCCGTGGATATCGCTCGCATCGCCCGGCGAACTTCGCAACATTCTGGCAACGTGCGCGTTTCGATCAGCAGGTGCGGTTGCTCTCGCACGGAAAAGAACACGTGCGGCAATCAGATAGACCCAGCCGAGCGGGTCGTCGCGTTGCGGCGGTCCGATCAACGCATCGGCCAGCCCGCACAGCACGAGGCCTCACAGGTCTGCGTCGGCAGTGTCCCGGCAGGGGCGTGCTCAGCGCCCCGCGAGTTGAGCGGCCCAACAGGCCTCGCGTCCGGTGGCTGCAGTTTAGGTGAGACGTGCATCACGTAAATCGGGGGCGCGCTGACAGGTTATCGGGATACTCCCGACAAGCGCGCCGTCCTCGACTGCGCGTGTCGCCGAGCGTAGCTGCGGGAGACTACTGAATGCTGGACGTACAGCGCAAGCCGGCGCAGTCGATCCGTACCGTGCTGCCGCTCTGGCAGGTCGCGGCGATGCGGGTAGGGCCGGCCGCCTGCGCCGTGCCGCAGTGCAAGCCGCTGCTGATGCTTTGGGCGCGTTCCATCGATGATTTGCTAGACATCGCCGGGCCTGCAGGCGCTGTCGGAGCCGCAGCGGCGGTGGGTACTGACGATGGCGCCGCCGATCAGGATGTTGCCCCAGATGCCCATGTTGGCGCGCGAGATGGAGCGGCCTGCCGCACCGCGCTGACCGGGCAGCGCGCAGGCGAGATCCAGATCGCGTGCGGACCGGCGCACCTGGGCGGTCTGGCCGGACTCCAGGGTGACGCGCCCCTTCTCGTTGCGGATGGCGCAATCGGCGCCGGTGATGGTTTGGCCGTCGGCGGTCTTGGTATCGACGCGAATCGGCTGGGTCGCGTCGTTCATCACCGTTGCGCACCCGCTCAACGCAGCCATGGCAATAGCTGCGGTCACTAACTAGTTCATGCTGTCCCCTGGCGTAAGGCACAGCGGCACCAGGCGGGCATTGCGCCGCGGCCATGGCACAGCTGTGTCGTGATCAATCCCCGTTGCCGCCACATCGCGCGACGGGGTGGCATTTCATGCCGGGAGTGTGGGCCGCCATCCAGTTGCGGTCGTGCGCGTCAGACGCCCGGCGCGGCGAGCACGCGGCGTTTCGCCATCACGCTGCGGATGGCGGTGAGCAGTTGCTCGGGAGTGTAGGGCTTTTCCAGGAAGGCCACGCCGTCGGGCAGGATTTCTTCGACGTATTCGACCGCCAGCCCGGAGGTCAGCAATACCGGCAGGTTGTACGGCGCGTGTGCGGTCTTCAAAGCAAGGTCCACGCCGGTCAACCCGCCGGGAAAGTGGATATCGGAAAACAGCACATCCACGCGCGGGTCGCTTTCGATCAATGTCAGCGCTTCTTCGACCGAACCGGCGCTGCGACAGGTAAAGCCGTAACTTTCCAGCACAAGGCAGCTGAGTTGTCGGGTGCCGTCGCCGTCTTCGACAACGAATACAACCGGCCGTTCCTTGTTCTGTGACATGAGCACGTCTCGTAAGGCAGGCCACATTCTGGGCGATGCAGCAGTGAACCCTTCGTCAATGCAGGACGCAGCCGTATGGTCACCAACCGAAGGGGCCGGGACCATAGCCGCCAGGCGCGTAGCGCGGGCCGAATACCGGGCCTTCGCCGCGACCGACGCTGATGCTGACGCCGATCTGGTGTGCCTTGCCGTCGTCGTCGTAATAGGTCTTGCAGGAATTCAGGTTGGCGGCCTGCCAGTTGCTGTTGCCGCCGCGACTGGAATAGCCCATGCCGGTCTCGACGGCGCCGTGCAGCTTGCCCTGGCATTGTTCGGCGCGCTCGGCAGCGATCGACGCCGCGCTCGGGCGTGCCAGCGCAGGCCGGGGGCCGCTCTTGTCGCCGTAGAACGTGCCCGGCGGATCGGTGCTGTATTCCGGGTCCGAACGGTACTGCACCGGTGCCTGCGGGACGCTGAGGTCCAGTGCACGGGCGGATGCCGGCTCGGCACTACCGTCGCCGTTCTGGGCGAGTGCGCCACCGGCGGCGAATAGAGTGGCCAGGAGAAGCAGGCTGCGTTTCATCGGTTCGACTCTACTCAAGTGACTGGCAGCGCGTGCCAGCTCGCCCTGTGAAACTAGCAACGGCTGATTGAATGCCCGCTGTCGATTCAGGCGAATGGTGTGCCGGCGCGTGGCGTCCGCTGGCACAGGCTGTTGCATCAGCCTTGCTTGCGCACGATGTCGATCAGCTGCGCGCCATAACGGGCCAGCTTGCCGCCACCGATGCCGCCCACGCGCGACAGCGCATCGATACTGGTGGGGCGCTGCTCGGCGATATTGCGCAGCGTGCTGTCGTGGAAGATGACGAAGGCCGGCACGTTCTGCTCCTTGGCCAGCTCCGCGCGCAATCCGCGCAAGGCGTTGAACAGCATCAGATCCTGCGGCTGTACCGGCAGGCCGGTGCGCTGGGTGCTGCGATCGCGCTCGCGGCCGGCGGACGGGTTTTCCCGTCGCATCATCACCTGGCGCTCGCCCTTGAGCACCTGGCGGCTGGCATCGGTCAGGCGCAGACCGCCGTGGCCCTCGCTGTCGACTTCCAGCAGGCTGGCGGCAACCAACTGGCGAAACACGCTGCGCCAGGTGCGCTCATCCAGATCGCGGCCGATGCCGTAGGTGCTCAGCTGGTCGTGGCCCAGCTGCTTGATGCGCTCGTTCTCGCTGCCACGCAGGATGTCGATCAGGTGGCCCACGCCGAAGCGCTGGCCGCTGCGGTACACGCAGCTGAGCGCCTTCTGCGCCGCCACGGTGGCGTCCCAGGCGGCGGCCGGGGTCAGGCAGTTGTCGCAATTGCCGCAGGGCTTGGGATAGGTCTCGCCGAAGCCGGCCAGCAGCACCTGGCGGCGGCATTGCATGGATTCGCAGTAGCCCAGCAGGTGGTCGAGCTTGGCGCGCTCCAGGCGCTTGCGCTCCTCGGCCGCCTCGCCCTGTTCGATCATCTGCTTGAGCAACACCACATCGCCAAGACCGTAGCAAAGCCAGGCCTCGGCGGCCTCGCCGTCGCGGCCGGCGCGGCCGGTCTCCTGGTAGTAGCCCTCCAGCGATTTGGGCAGGTCCACATGTGCCACGAAGCGCACGTCGGGCTTGTCGATGCCCATGCCGAAGGCAATGGTGGCGGCCATGATGATGCCGTCCTCGCGCAGGAAGCGGCGCTGGTTTTCGGCGCGCACCTCCGCCGGCAGGCCAGCGTGATAGGGCAGGGCATTGAAGCCCTGCGCGCACAGCTGCTGGGCGGTTTCTTCCACCTTGCGCCGCGACATCGCATAGACGATGCCGGCACAGCCGCGATGGCGGCCCAGGAACTCCTGCAGCTGCTTGCGCGCGTTGTCCTTCTGCACCACGGTGTAGCGGATGTTGGGGCGGTCGAAGGAGCTGACGAAGTGGCGCGCGTCCACCAGGTCCAGGCGCTCGGCGATCTCGCGCTGCGTGGGTGGGTCGGCGGTGGCGGTCAGCGCCATGCGCGGGATGTGCGGCCAGCGTTCGTGCAGCACGGTGAGCTGGCGGTATTCCGGGCGGAAGTCGTGCCCCCATTGCGAGACGCAGTGGGCCTCGTCGATGGCAAACAGGGCGATGCGGCTGCGCTCCAGCAGCGACAGGAAGCGCTGGGTCAGCAGCCGTTCCGGCGCCACGTACAGCAGGTCCAGATCGCCGGCGAGCAGGGCGCGCTCCACCCGCTGCGCGTTCTCCGCATCCAGGGTGGAATTGAGGAATTCGGCGCGCACCCCAAGCTGGCGCAGCGCCTCGACCTGATCCTGCATCAATGCGATCAGCGGCGAGACCACGATGCCGATGCCGTCGCGCAGCAGCGCCGGGACTTGGTAGCACAGCGACTTGCCGCCGCCGGTGGGCATCAGCACCAGCGCGTCGTTGCCGGCAGCGACGTGTTCGACAATGGCCTGCTGCGGGCCGCGGAAGGCATCGTAACCGAAGACGCGGCTGAGCAATTCGTGTGCGGGAGAAGACATCGACCTAGGATACCGCGCGGGTCAAGCCCTGGCTGGTCTGCAGCGTAGCGATAGTGCGCGTGGAGGCCTGAGGAATTGCCGTGAGGCAGTTGGTGGATTGGCCAGCGGTGCGTGAGATGCCGGCAGGGGCGAGTTGCACAAGGCGTCGCCCCGGGGCCCTCACCCCAACCCCTCCCCCGGCGGGAGAGGGGCTTTGATAAAGAGGCTTTGATCCCTTCTCCCACCGGGACATTGTCCTCCTTTATGGAGGAGAAGGTGGCGCGCAGCGCCGGATGAGGGTACGCGGCCACACGCAGGTACGGCAGGAGACCGAGCAGGAACCTATGGTTTCGCCTCAGCGAACCATGGGCAGCCCCGAAGGAGCGAATCCCTTGGGGTTTACTGCAGCAGCGAGCGCAGCATCCAGGCGTACTTTTCGTGGGTCTGCAGGCGCTGGGTCAGCAGGTCCACGGTCGGGTCGTCGCCGGCGTCGTCGGCGGTGCCCAGCACCTTGCGCGCGGTGCGGCAGACCGCTTCGTTGCCGCTGACCAGCTGGCGCACCATCTCGCGCCAGTCGGCGCTGTCGCTCAGACCCGGCTCTTCCGGGATCGAGGTCAGTGCGACGAATTCGCGGTACGAGCCCGGTGCGTTGTAGCCCAGGGCGCGGATGCGCTCGGCCACTTCGTCCAGCGCCGCCCACTGCTCGGTGTACTGGGTTTCGAACATGGTGTGCAGCGAGTTGAACATCGACCCGGTGACATTCCAATGGAAGTTGTGGGTCTTCAGATACAGGGTGAAGGCGTCAGCCATGTAGCGAGCCAGGCCGTCGGAGATCTGCTTGCGATCGGCGTCCTTGATCCCGATATCGATATGCGGCGCGGAGGCGGCAGCGACCGGCAGGGCATCGTTGACGACGACAGGCTTGTTGGCGTTCTTTTTCTTGGACATGGGATGGTCCTTACCGAGGGATGGATGTCTGATGGAATGGATATGGCGTCACAATGGACAGGCTAAAGGATCAAACGTCATTCAATCTTTCACACTCCTCAATCAATGAGCGCTATCGACACCGAGCTTGCCAACACCTTGCGCGAGCGCCGCCGCGCGGTCGATGGCGCGATGAGCCGCGACCGCGGCCGCTTGCTGGGCCTGTGGTCGCGCTGGCAGGGCAAGCCGGGTAATGTGCAGGCGCGCGAGGCATTCGAGCAAGCACTGGCGACATCGCAGGGGCAGCGCCAGGCGCGTGCCGAGCAGCAGCCTGCTATCACCCTGGACGAGCAGTTGCCGATCGCGCGCGAAGCCGAGCGCATCATCGCGCTGATCCGCGAGCAGCAGGTCGTGGTCATCGCCGGCGAGACCGGTTCGGGCAAGACCACCCAGCTGCCCAAGCTATGCCTGGCTGCCGGGCGCGGCGCCGCCGGCATGATCGGCTGCACCCAGCCGCGCCGGATTGCCGCGCGCGCGGTGGCCGCACGCGTGGCCGACGAACTGAAGAGCCCGCTCGGCACCACGGTGGGCTTCCAGGTGCGCTTCACCGACCGGGTGGGCGAGCAATCGCGCATCAAGTTCATGACCGACGGCATCCTGCTGGCCGAGATCGCCAGCGACCGCTGGTTGTCGGCGTACGACACCATCATCGTGGACGAGGCGCACGAACGCAGCCTCAACATCGATTTCCTGCTGGGCTATCTCAAGCAGCTGCTGAAAAAGCGCCCCGACCTGAAGTTGATCGTGACCTCGGCCACCATCGATACCGAGCGCTTCGCGCAGCATTTCGACAATGCGCCGGTGATCAGCGTGGAAGGCCGCACCTTTCCGGTGGAAGTGCGTTACCGGCCGCTCGAAGGCGAGGCAGGCGGCGATGACGACGATGGTGGCCGCGACGGCGAACGTACCGTCAACGACGCCATCGTGGCGGCGATCGACGACATCACCCGCCTCGATCCACGCGGCGATGTGCTGATGTTCCTGCCCGGCGAGCGCGAGATTCGCGATGCGCACCATGCGTTGGAGCGCCGCAAGTACCGCGATACCGAAGTGGTGCCGCTGTATGCGCGGCTCTCTGCCGCCGACCAGGACCGGGTGTTCAACCCCGGCCCGCGTCGGCGCCTGGTGCTGGCCACCAACGTGGCGGAGACCTCACTGACGGTGCCGCGCATCCGCTACGTGGTGGACCCGGGGTTTGCGCGGATCAAGCGCTACAGCCCGCGCCAGAAGCTGGACCGCCTGCATATCGAGCCGATCTCGCAGGCCAGCGCCAACCAGCGCATGGGCCGTTGCGGGCGGATTGCCGAGGGCATCTGCTACCGGCTGTATGCGGAAGCGGACTTTGCCGTGCGCCCGGCATTCACCGACCCGGAGATCCGGCGTTCGTCGCTGTCGGGCGTGATCCTGCGCATGCTGCAACTCGGGCTGGGGCGGATCGAGGACTTCCCGTTCCTGGAAGCGCCGGACGAGCGCGCGGTGGCCGATGGCTGGCAGCAATTGCTGGAGCTGGGCGCGATCGACGGCAACCGCCGCCTGACCGCGACCGGCCGGCAGATGGCGCGCCTGCCGGTGGACGTCAAGCTGGCCCGCATGCTGGTGGCCGCGCAGCAGCATGGCTGCCTGCGCGAGATGATCATCATTGCATCGTTCCTGGGCATCCAGGACCCGCGCGAGCGTCCGCCCGAGGCGCGCGAAGCCGCGGACAACGCGCATGCGCTGTTTGCCGATGCGCGCTCGGAATTCGTCGGCATCCTGCGGCTGTGGGAGGCGTACCGGCAGGTGCATGAAGACCTCACCCAGTCCAAGTTGCGCGACTGGTGTGGCCGGCATTTCCTGGGCTTTTTGCGCATGCGCGAGTGGCGCGAACTGCATCGGCAGTTGCGTCTGCTGTGCGAGGAACTGGGCTGGAGCGAGGAGCCGGCCACGGCAATGCTGGCGCCGCTGCTTGCCGGCGCCAGCGCACCGCCGCGGGCCGATGGCCACAACGCCAACCGGCCCACGCGCGGACAGCTGCACCGGGCCGCGCGGCTGGCACGCGAAGGCAAGGCCGATCCGGCCGCGCCATCCGTGCAGCCTGCAGCGGTTGCGCCCAATCGGCAGGCCGAGGCCACCGATGCGTCGGCACGCACCAGTGAGCGTGAACGTGCTGCTGCGTATCAGGCGCTGCACCGCGCGCTGCTGGCCGGCCTGCCGACGCAGATCGGCCATCGCACTGAAAAGGGCGACTATCTGGCCGCGCGGCAACGCCGTTTCGTGCCGTTTCCGGGCTCTGCGTTGGCACGCAAGCCGCCGCCGTGGATCCTGGCGGCCACGCTGCTGGACACACAAAAAGTCTGGGGCATGACCAATGCGGCGATCGAGCCGGACTGGGCCATCGCCGAATTGGGGCATCTGCTGGCGCGCAAGCATTTCGATGCGCATTGGTCGCGTGCGCAGGGGCAGGTGGTGGCGTCCGAGCAGATCAGTCTGTTCGGGCTGGTGCTGGCGCCGAAGAAGCCGGTGCACTTCGGTAAGATCGATCCAGTGGCCTCGCATGACCTGTTCGTGCGCCAGGGCCTGGTGAGCGGCGAGATCACCACGCGTGCGGCGTTCGTGGCCGACAACCTGCGGGTGCTGGAACAGGCGCGCGAGGAAGAAGCCAAGCTGCGTCGCGCCGGTATCGTGGCCGACGAGGACTGGCAGGCGCGCTGGTATCTCGACCGCATTCCGGCCGAGCTGCATTCGGCCAGCGGGCTGGACGCCTGGTGGAAGACGCTGCCGGCCGACAAGCGCCGCAGCCTGCACTGGAGCTTGAACGATCTACTGCCGGGCGAAGGCAGCGAGGCCGATCGTTTCCCGAAGTATTTCGCGCTGGGCGATGCGCGGTTGCCGCTGCATTACCGCTTCGAGCCGGGCGCCATCGACGACGGCGTGACGCTGGAGGTGCCGCTGCACCTGCTCAACGCGCTGGATCCGGCGCGGCTGTCGTGGCTGGCGCCGGGCTTCGTTGCCGACAAGGCATCGGCGCTGATCCGCAGCCTGCCCAAGGCGCAACGGCGCAACTTCGTGCCGGCGCCGGATTTCGGCCGGGCGTTCTACGAGGCCTATAGCCTGCCGTCGGCCGACGACATGCGTGGCGAACTGGCGCGCTTCCTGTCCAAGGCTACCGGCGTGCAGGTGTCGGCGCTGGATTTCGATGAGCACGCGCTGGATTCGCACCTGTTGATGAACCTGCGGCTGCGCGATGACGACGGCAAGGTCCTGGCCGAATCGCGCGATCTGGACGCGCTGCGTGCGCGTTTCGGCGATCGTGCCGGCCAGGCGTTCGCTGCGCGTGCGGGGCGTGCGCTGGCCGCCGAAGGCCTGCGCGAGTTTCCGGCTGCGCCGATTCCCGAACAGGTGGCTGGGGAAGCCGGTGTGCCGGCGTATCCGGCGCTGGTGGAGCAGGGCGAGGATGCAGCGCTACGCATCTTTGCCGACCGCAACGAAGCAGCGCAGGCGCATCCGCGCGGCGTGCGGCGGCTGCTGGAAATCGCCCTGGCCGACAAGATCAAGCAGGCGCGCAAGCAGCTGCCGGTGTCGCCCAAGACCGGCCTGCTGTATGCGGCGATCGAATCGCAGGAGCGCCTGCGCGGCGATCTGGCCGATGCCGCGCTCAATGCGGTGCTGGCCGAGGGCATGGGCGCAATCCGCGACCCGGGCGCGTTCGCGCATCGGCGCGACGATGCCGGCAAGCGTCTGTTCGGCGAGGCGATGGAACGCCTGAAACTGGCCGAAAGCATCCTGGCTGCGGTGGCCGAACTCAAGCCACTGCTGGAGGCGCCGCTGATGGGCTGGGCGCGCGGCAATCTGGACGATATGGAACAACAGTTGCGCGGTCTGGTGCATGCCGGCTTCCTGCGCCAGACCCCGGCCGAGGCACTGGCCAACTACCCGCGCTATCTCAAGGCGATGATCCTTCGGACCGAACGCGCCAAGCGCGACCCGGCGCGCGACCAGGCACGCATGCTGGAGCTCAAGCCCTTTGTGGACGCACTGGACGATGCGGCCGCGCGTGGGTTGCAGCAGCGCACTGACTGGCAGGCGTTGCGCTGGGATCTGGAAGAACTGCGGGTGTCGGTGTTCGCGCAGGAGCTGGGCGCCAGATCCGGCGTCTCGGCGAAGAAACTGGCGCAGCGGGTTGCCGCATTGCGCGGCTGATGCCGCGGACCGTCTGCGCCCCCGGCATGCGCCGCTGCGCAGGCGTGTCGGGCATCGGCCATCCAGGCGGATGGCGCGATGCGGTCGTCGCAGACGTGTATCAGAACTTCAGATGCAAGGTGGCCATGTAGCGTCGCCCGCTCTTGTAGCGGCCGGCCAGGTGGTCCTTGTCGCCAAGATACTGCAGGTACTCTTCGTCCAGCAGGTTCTGTGCATCCAGCTGCAGCGACCAGTTCGGGCTGAACGCAAACCCGATACTGGCACCGAGCTCGGCATAGTCGTCCACGCTGGCCGGGGCAGCGCCGGCCACGTAACCGCCGGCCAGATAGCTGTCGCGCCAGTTGTAGGTCAGCCGTGCGTTGAGCGGGCCTTTCTCGAAGTACGGGCTGAACGCCACGCTGTTGCGCGACTGGTAGGGCAGGGCATCGCCGGTGTTGTTCTCGCCGTTGGCGTAGGTGTAGTTGCCGGTCAGGCCGAAACCGCTGTCGCCGAAGGGTTGCTGGAACGAGAGATTGAAGCCCTTGACCTTGCCCTGGCCGGCGTTGCGCGGCCGCTGGATGCTGTAGTCGCAATAGCCGTCTGCGGTGCAGCCATTGCTGCCCACCAACTGCGCCCAGCTCTGCGGCGCGGTATCGCGCAGTGCGTTGTACTGGCGCTCCACGCTGGCACTGGTGTCGATGTAGTTCTCGATCTTCTTGTAGAACACCGACCAGGCCACCACCGATTGCTGGGCGAAGTAGTACTCGGCCGAGAGGTTGAAATTCCACGACTCGTATGGCGACAACTCCGCGTTACCGCCACTGCCGGTCAGCGTGGTGTCGTTGAGGAAGGTGTTGTTGACCATCTGGTTGTACGGCGCCCAGGCGATCACCTTGGCCGCGGCGAAGCGGAACACCCAATCGGCGTTGGTGTCATACGACAGGGTCAGCGAGGGCAGTAGGAAATCCTCCTTGCGGGTGCGGGTCTGCCACAGGCTGTCGGCGTTGGCCAGCGAGGGCGTGCCGCTGTAGACGAAGCCGCTGCCCTCGGTCTTGGAATCGACATAGCGCACGCCAAGATTGCCGCGTAGACCGCCGCCGGAAAAATTCAACTGCGCGTAGGCGGCATTGTTGGTCTGCTGCAGCGCCCAGGTGTTGTTGAGATAGCTGGCCGGATCGGGTGCGGCGTAATCCACCGGACTGTTGCCGATCCAGTTCAGTACATTGTTGCGGCCCGCCTGCACATGCCGGCCATGGTCGGGATAGAAACCGTCCAGATCGGTCAGGCCGATGGTGCCCACGTCGGCCAGCGTGCCGGGTGTGACGCCGCCATAGACATTGAGTTCGAAGCGCTCGTCGTGTTTGCCGTGGCGCACGCCCAGCAGCAGTTGATTGAATACGCTGTCGAACTGCAGGTTGAGATCCAGCTGGCCGTAGGTGTCCTTGCTTTCGGTGGAGAAGATGCCGTTGTTGCCGAACCAGCCGCCGGCCGAGCCCCAGTTGGCCGGGTCGCGTGCCCCGGCCGCGTCGTCGAAGCGGATACCGCGGCGCGTGTCCCAGCTGAAACCGCCGTTGTAGAACGGCTCGATGAAGTATTGCGACAGGTCGGTGTTCTCGGACTTGCTTTGGCCGATCTGTCCATTCAGGCCCCAGCCCTCGCCGCGAAATGCGCCGCGCAGGTCCAGGCCCTTGGTGGCGACTTCCGACTCGCGCACGTTGTTGTCGTAGATCACCGTGCCGCCGAGCGGGTCGGCATTGGCGCTGGAATGGCCGCTGGTCACCACGCCATTGCGCACATCGCCCAAGCGATCCACCGCGGCAACGGTGCCGGGATTCCAGGTCAGAAAGCTGTACATCGACTGGTTGTAGTTGTCGAACCTCTCGTTGATGTACAGGCCGCTCAGATTGAACTCCAGCGCCTCGCTGGGCTTGAGCTGCAGGTTGACCACGGCGCTGTCGCGCTCGCGGTCCTGCTGGAACCAGGCGGCATTGATCGAGTTGGGCACATCGGCATCGGGCGGCACCGTGCCTGTGGCATTGGCGAAACTGCTGGCCGGTGCGTAGCCGAACACTTCCATGCCGCGGCGGTCCACGCGCTCTTCGTAATGCTGCGCCGACACCGCGATACCGAAGGTCTGCGCGCGGTTCTTCCAGCTGTAGAGCAATGCCGCGTTGGGCTTGCCCTGGCTGGCCTGGTCGCTGTAGCTGTAGCCGATCGAGGCGGCCGCCTCGTGGACCTCCAGATCCAGCGGCTGACGGGTATGCATCAGTACGGTGCCGCCCAGGCTGCCTTCGGTCAGCCGCGCCTCGGAGGATTTGAGGATTTCCGCACGGCCCAGGATCTGCGGCGCCAGCAAGGTGTAGTCGAAGCCGCGGTTGGGTTGTTCGCCGTACAGCCAGATCGCCTGCGCCACTGGGTGGCCGTCCAGGAACGACAGGCTCAGGCTGGGGTCGGTGCCGTCGATGCTGACCCGCTCGCCCTGGCCGAAGCGCCTGTCCAGCGTGACGCCGGGAATCTGCGACAACGCTTCGGCCACGTTGGTGCTGGGGAATTTGCCGATGTCCTCGGCGGTGATCGCCTCGGAGATGCCTGCGTTGTTGCGTTTGGTGTCGAGCGATCTTTCCAGGCTGGCACGGATGCCGACCACCTGGACAGCATCCAGGTCGGTGGCTTGCTGGCCTGCAGCGTCCTGGGCTTGCACGGTGAATGCCAACGACAACGCAATCGCGCTGGACAGCAGGGTGGTGCTGTATTTCATGATGTCTCTCCTCATCACGCACAGGGATGGACGGCGGGCCGCTGCTCGCCGGATGCGGGGTCTTGCCGCCACGCGTTCGGGAAACGCCCGGCCAATCGCTTACGACACGTCAGCGTGGTGCTGCAGATACCAATTGGCTGCGCCGAACACGCCCAATTGCCCGTGCTCGACCAATTTGACCGGGATGCGTTCGAGCACCTCGCGCATGCCGCCCTTGTCGAGGAAGCGCGCACGAAACGCGCTGGCTGCCAGGAAGCTGCCGATGGTCGGCAGGATGCCGCCCGCCAGATAGATGCCGCCGGCCGCGCCGTAAGCCAGGGCCATGTCGCCCACGGCATGGCCGAGCAGGGCGCAGAACACCTGCAGCGTTTCGCGTGCCAGCGCATCGTCTTCATGCAGGGCGGCGTGGGTGATCGCCGCGGGCAATACGAGCCGCGGTGCGGTGCCATGCAATTGGCAGGCGGCGGTGTAGAGCCGCAGCAGGCCGGGGCCGGACAGGACATGTTCGAGTGGCAGGTAGTGCCGATCGCGCAGCAGGATGTGCAGCAGCTGCGCTTCGTGCGCGTGCGTGCTGGCCAGCGCGACCTGGCCGGCTTCGGTGGCCAGCACGATCGGGCGCGGCCTGGCATCGATCCACACCGCTGCCCCGAGCCCGGTGCCCGGCCCGACCACCAGGATGGGACCGGCGGCGCGTGCATGCCGCGGTGTGGGCCCGCTCAGCTGCAGCACCGCACGCGGCTTCATGAGCGGTGCGGCATAGGCGACCGCTTCGAAATCGTTGACCACTTGCACGCGACGCAGGTCGAGCACGTTGCGCAGGCGCTTGGGCGAAATGCTCCACGGCAGGTTGTTGCTGATGAAGGTGTCTTCGTCCAGTGCAATCCCGGCACTGGCGATGACCACCGCATCCACGCCGCTCACCTGTTGCAGGAAGTCGGCCAGGATGGCGTCCAGGCTGGGGTAGTCGGCACAGCGATAGGTGCGGTAATGCGCCAGCTCGACCGCGCCGCCGTCTGTCTGCAGCGCATGACCAAGACGCACATGCGTGCCACCGACATCGGCGGCGATGAAGCCGGTTGCGGCGGGAATGGCGGGCAAGCCAGACGCCTGAGCAGAGTGCGAGGTCGCAGCCACATGCTGTCCTTTGATCCATCTGATCGGCCCGTGCCGTCAGTGAGTAGGGGCCTGTGTAGGAGTTGGTGACAACGATGTCAATGGTCCAGTCGGGTTGGATCGATCTTGCCGGCGGACTCAAGTGCAAGATCAGCCCTGTTGCCCGGTTGTGTGCGGACTTCGTTGCGCAGGCCGGTCAACATCGTCGAGTTGGTGGATTGCCCATGGGTGCGATGCTGCGCATCGGCGAGTCAGCTGGCTGGCAGACTCAAGCCCGAAGCAGTGGTGGCCGCGCTGTCGTCGGGGCTATGTCCGCAGGCGGGCGGTAGTGCTCGATGACCAAGGTGTAGACATGCCCTACATACTAGGGACAACGATCGCGCTTACGCGCCGGAAGGCGCGGCGCGTCTGTCGTCGCGTCAGCGCACGGCGCGTTCCGCTTTTCAGCCTGCTGCGGCACGGCTGGCAACGCCCGGTAGCGTGCTGCAGGCGGCGTTGTCGGGGGGCGGTGCCTGGGTCGGGTAATGCTGCTGACCAAGCACATAGGTCTGGCTGGTGGCGACGAAGCCATCGGCGTAGGTGGCTTCGACGAAGTACGCGCTCCAGCCAGCTGCCGGAACCTGTACCGGCACCGCCACCTTTCGGCCGCGTGGTAGCGGCAGCGGGGTCGCGCTGTAACGGATGCCGCAGGCATAGCGGAAATCGCGCGCCTGGGGATTGCTGGCACTCCAGAGCCGCAGTTGGGTAGGGCGCTCGGAGGAGCGCAGGCGGATCCTTGGCGCCGTTCCTGCCTGCAGTGCATCGCTGAGCTGCGGGAGCGCGCGCCGCTGCTGCAAGCGCGTGACAAAGGGCACCAGGCTGTCGACCACCGATGCGCGGATGCCGTTATGCGCGCTGTTGGGCACCATGCGCAGGGCCTTGCTGCCAGGCAATGCGTCGTAAAAGAACCGCGTGTTATCTGGCAGGAAGAAATCGTCGCCACTGGCGTTGACGATGTACTTGGGCACCGACAGGCGCTTGCGGTACGGCGTGCGCAGGTAGCTGAGCGGATCCTGCACCTGCACCAGCTGCGCGAACTCCGGCGTCTGCAGCTGCGCGGTGATTCCCTGCCTGGCGTAGGGGGCGAATGCGATCGGCCAATTGCCGCCATAGGTCCGGTACATATGGTTCAGCACGGCCGGCATGTTGAGGATGTCGATCACCAACGGCACCACCGCCTCCACGCGTCGGTCGGCGATGGTGGCATGCCAGCTCGCCCAGCCGCGCTTGGAGGCACCGGTGAGAATGAAACGATGGATCCGCAGCGGCGCCAGCTCGCGCTCGGCCAGCGACATGGTGCGTGCGATCGCCGCCGCCATCGGTACATGCAGCAGCAGGGTCTTGCGCTGCTGCGGCGCTTGCAGGAACTGCGACCAGGTATAGGCAACACTGTCATCCTCGCGGCGTGGCGTGTCGTCTCCTCGATAGGTCAGCGCCTGATTGGGAATGTCGCTCAGCGCGATCACCACGGTGCGGCTGCGCTGCGCCAGGGCAGCCAGCGCGTCGGGTTGCAGCTCGCTGGCCGGTTGCGCCGCGCTGCCCGCAGCCGCATTGCGGAGGCCATTGGTGGACAGCAGCACGGCGCGGGTGGGTAGCGCATCGGCAGGCACGTAGATCGCCACAGCGTGCTGCCACACGGCCGGGGTGACCAGCGATTCGGGCGACCAGGTCTGCGAGGTCAACAGATAGTCGCGCCGCTCCACCCCGTTCAACGTGCTGGTGGCAACGCGGGCATACACCAGCGGCTGTCGCTCCACTGCGTCGTGATAGCAGACCAGCGCCTGGTCGAATCCGACCTCCGGTCGCGTGCATTGCTCGGCAGCGGTGTCGGCCAGCGCCGATCCGGTAGTGAACAGCAGCAGTGCGAGGGCACAACGTGTCGTCAGGGGCATCGGCGTTCTCCGAATACAGCGTAGGGCGCTGCGATTGTCAGCAGGCAGGCAGCCACCAGAGGTGTGCGGCAGGGCAACGGACGGCTGTGCTGAAGTCTGGCAGAGGCGTGCATGCCCCGGTGATCGAGGGCTGCATGGTGGCGGCGCACGCGAAGCCACCACCAATCAAATGCACAGAGTGCGACCGCGATGGCGCATCCGATGTGCGCAGGCGCCGGTTATGCCGTCTGCCGGTGGTCTTGATCTTTCGGTTGATAGTGCACGCCAGCAGCACCGGCGCGCATATCGCGGTGGCGATGGCTGGCGTGGTCGTGACCGAGGTCGGCGCGCTGGCGCGCCAAGCCTCCTGTATGGCCAGCGGGCGGCGGCGTCACCATGCGCCTGAGAGCGGCCAACGGAACCTAGCGAGCAATCGTCAGGTGGTATGGAGGGTACACTTAGAACCGGAGTGTACGAGTGCGGTACACGCCGATTCCGGGCGGCCGCCGCGCCTGCCTGACGGCCGCGCAGTCGTATGGTCAGCGGCGCTTACTTGATCCGCCGCACCTTGGCTGGGGTGTTATAGCCCTCGATCTGCAGATACCACACGCCGACCAGGCCGGGTTTGATCTTCACCTTCGGCGCGTCCTTGCGCACGCCCGACAGGCTGGCCGCATCGGTCTGTTCCCACTCCTGACCGTTGGCCAGGGTATAAATACGGCCCTTGGAGAACCCCTTGAACTCGCCCACGAGATTGCTTTCGATCGGCTCCTTGCTGCCGAAGTCCAAGAAGCCGCGGTTCTTGACGATGACCTCCTGACGACCGGCTTCCTTGGCCTGTTCGACCACCACCGCGGCTTCCTTGGCAACCTTGCCCTGCAACCAGTCGTTGAGCGCGGTCAGTTCGCTGGCGGTGAGCTTGTCCAGGCCGGCGGCCTTGAACTGCTCGGCGCTCATCTGCGACTGCAGGTCGCCCTGCACGGCGCGCTGGGCCAGCGCCGGTGTGGCGGTCAATGCAAGGGTCAGGCAGACCAGCAGTGGAATGCGGCGCGCGAGCGACATGGGAGCCATCCGTCAATGAGAGGCCGCTAGTGTAGACGCTGGGCGGGCAGGCGGCTGCGGATGCCCGGCGGCTGGCAGACCATCTGGCGGCTGCCGGGTCCTGCCCAGCGCAGCCGCTTGACGAGCAGGCACGGTGAGTGGTCAGCAGGATGGTCATGCCGAGCCAGATAGTGACCGTGTCGCTGTCTGCTGCGCAGAATCCGAGTGCGGTACCAACGCGCAGGCGCGGTTGTGTAGCGGCTAGTCCGGCATGACGTTGGCGGTGGAAGGCGCGCGTTCGGCACGCGCCGGGCGGCGGTAGACGAATTCCGGTGCAGGCGCGGCAGCTTCGTGTTCGGCAGTGGCGCGCATCTGCGCATGCGCCGGCGAGCGCTCGCACACCGGGTCCAGCGTGGCGGCATCGCCACTGAGCGCCAGCGCCTGGCAGCGGCAGCCGCCCCAGTCGATCTCGCGTTTGGGGCAGCCCTGGCACACCTCGGGCATCCATGCGGTGCCCCGGAAACGCGCGAATGCGTCGCCGTGGTTCCAGATCTGCGCCAGCGTGCGATCGCGCAGATTGTCGAAGCGCATGCCCTCGATGGTTTCGGCAGCATGGCAGGGCAGCACGTCGCCGCGCGGAGAGATATTGACGAAGCGCTGTCCCCAGCCGCCCATGCAGGGCTTGGGCTGGCGTGCGTAATAGTCGGGGGTCACGAAGTCGATCGCCAGGCGGTCGCCAAGTTCGCGGCGTGCCGTTTCTACCGCATCAATCGTGCCCATCAATTGTTCACGGCTGGGCATCAGTGCAGCACGGTTGCGCAGCCCCCAGCCGTAGTACTGGGTATGGGCCACTTCGATGCGTTCGGCCTGCCATTCCAGCGCCAGCGCAATCATCTGCGGCACCCGTTCGGCGTTATGCCGGTGCAGCACCGCGTTGAGCGTCAGTGGCAGGCCGCGCGCACGCACGGCGGCTGCGAATTCGCGCTTCTTGGACAGGCTGTTGCGATACCCGGCAATGCGATCGGCACCGGCCGGGTCCACGTCCTGCACGCTCAACTGCACGTGCTCCAGCCCGGCGGCCTGCAACTGGTCCAGCATCGGCTCGCCGCCGGCCACGCCGGAGGTGATCAGGTTGCTGTACAGGCCAAGTGCGCGCGCGTGCGCCACCAGCTCGGGCAGATCTTTGCGCAGCATCGGCTCGCCACCGGAAAAGTGCGCTTGCAGCACGCCCATGTCGGCGGCCTGCTGCAGCAGCGAACGCCAACCCTCGGTATCCATCTCTTCGCGCAGCGCCGCCAGCGCAATCGGGTTGGAGCAGTACGGGCACGCCAATGGGCAGCGGTGGGTCAGCTCCAGCAGCACGGACAGCGGCGGTGGCGGCACGGCATTGCTCATAGTCGCAGCAAACGCTTTTGATGCAGGGTGCCGGTGAGTTCGATCACATCCGCCTCGATCTGCGCAGGGTCGGCATCGAATTCCGCCGCCAGCTCCAGCGCAATCTGCGCCAGCGAGCGCATCCCGTCGAAACGTTGCGCCACCACGACGGCGATCTCGTCCAGTTCGACCACGCGCTCGGGTGCGAGCAGCACCCATTGGTCACGTGCACGGTCGTATTGCAGGCGCACGCCTGCGCGCAGGGCCGGCTGGCTGTCGCGGCCGATGTTGCTCACGCGGCGACCCGGCTGCCAGCGCGGTCGGGTACGAAGGCGTCCGGCCAGACGATCCCCGGTGAGACATAGGCCACGTGCAAGGCGTCCAGTTGCGCCCACAGCACCGAGCACTTGAAGTGCAGCGCAGCCTTGACCAGCGCCTGCTTCTCTGCGGTGTTGGCATGTTGCTTGACGTAATCCAGCGCAAAATCCGAATCGCGCGGCGCCTCGGTCAGGCGATGCTCGAAGTAGGCCAGCGCCTCGGGCGAGACGAAGTCGTAGTGCTTCAGCATGCCGGCCACGCGCCGGCCGATGATGTTGGGGGCGAACAACTCGGTGAGCGACGAGGCAATCGCTTCGAGCAGGCTCTTTTCGCGCACGAACTGCAGATACGCCTGCACCGCGAAGCGCGTGCCCGGCAGCAATGCACGTCCGGATTCCACCAGGTGGCGGTCCAGGCCCAGTGCGTCGGTCAGATGCAGCCAGCGCGCGATGCCGCCGTCGGCGGCGCTGTTGCCGTCATGGTCGAGGATGCGCTGGCGCCAGATGCGGCGCAGCGCGGGGTCTTCCATGCGCGCCAGGATCGCCGCGTCCTTCAAGGGAATGCAGCGTTGATATTCGAAGCGGTTGAGCGCCCAGGCCTGCACCTGGCCGCGATCGAGCTTGCCATCGTGCAGCAGCGCATGGAACGGGTGCCGGTCGTGATACAGACGTGCGCCGATGGTGCGCAGGTCCGCTTCCAGTTGGTCCGGGGTGAGCAGGGCGGTCACAGGGTGATCTCCAGGCCGTCGTGTGCAATCTCCCAGCCGTTGGCGCGCGCGCTGGCGTATTCGGGCGAATGGAGATCGAGCACGGGATTGGTGGTGTTGATGTGGATGAAGATCTTGCGCGCCACATCGAGCGGGGCGAATGCGGCCATGGTGCCTTCCGGGCCATCGATGCTGAGATGGCCCATGCGCTGGCCGGTTTTCTGGCTGACGCCCAGCTGCACCATCTCGTCGTCGCGCCACAGCGTGCCGTCGAAGAACACCAGCTCGGCGCCGCGCAGGCGCTCGCGCAGTGCGTCGGTCATGGCCGCGCAGCCGGGAATGTAGTGCACGCGGTGGCGGCCATCGTCGATGGTCAGGCCCAACGTCTCTTCATTGGAGCCGGCCAGGTCGCCGCCACTGCGCGATTCCATGAACAGCGGGACCTTGCCCGGCACCGAAAATGGCGTCAGTTGCAGTCCCAGTAGTGACAACGGCGTGTCCAGCGTGAATGGCTGCCGCGACACGTAGTGCGGATTGAGGGCGTCGAAGATCGGGTTCTGCGCAAGCAGGTCCAGCACGCGGCTGCTGGCATGCAACGAGAACGCCTGGCTCTCGCGCATCGACAGCAGCCCGGCGATATGGTCGATCTCGCCGCTGGTCAGCAGCACCGCCTCGATCGGCGAATGCCGCAGGCCATGCTGCGGCCAGAGCGCAGGCGTCGCAAGTAGCTGTTGCCGAACATCGGGTGAGGCATTGATCAGGACCCATCGCTGGCCATCCGCACTGACGGCGATGCTGGCCTGGGTACGACGCTGGGCACCGTCTGCTTGTTGCCACGCCCGCTGGCTTGCGGGGGTATGGCAATTCCACTGCGGGTGCCCACCGCCGGCCGCCGATCCCAAGACGATGATGCGCATGGAGAGCTGTTACCTAATCTGCCGGCCGCGGCCGGTCATGCACCAAGGGGAAGGGCAGCAGGTGAGCCAAGAAACGGCCGGATCAAAACTCGCCGGAGACGTAGCAGTTGATTTCGGCGCCACAATTCACTTCACGAACGACAGGCTTCTTCCAGGTCTTCATCGGCTACCTCGCAGTGGGTGGAAAGCAGTGGGTGGAAAACGCCGTCGCTGCGCACTGCGGCGATGACGTGCAGGGAGCATAGGCAGCCGGTCTGGCCGAGTTGTAAAGAGCACGTAAAAAGTCCACTCCGTGCACCGCTGCGTGTGCGCTATCGCACGCGTCATGGCGCGCAGCGGTTGCGAATCAAGCCTTTGGCGGGTGAATCGACCATAAGTGCGCCCAGATAAGCTGCCAACGCCAGGCTGGAAATTGCGCGTTGTGGAGATGGTGACGCGCACGTTACCGTAGCTGCAGACCCCAGTCATCGCCTGCCGCCGTGTCCACCGTTGTGACCAGTTCCTCATTTGATCGCCTGCAGGCAGTGCTGCAGCGCCCCGCGCTGGCATCGGTTGCCCCCGTGTTGCGCGAAGCGCTGGCGCGCGCCTGGCAGGACGCGCCGCCTGCGCTAGCCGACAGCGTGGCGTGGTCGCTGCTTGGCGACACGCTGGATGCGCTGGCACTGCTGGCTGCCGACGAGGCCACGTTGATCGCGGCATTGCTGTTCGACCTGCCGACACTACGCGCTGCGATGGCCGGCCTGCCCTGGCAGCCGGCCGAACGCCGGGTGGCAGTGGAAGGGCTGCTCGACGGACTGGACGCGGCCGATCAGGTGTGGGCGCTGCATGCCGGGCGCGAGGCCGGGCGCAACAGCGAAGGGCTGCGGCGGCTGCTGCTGTCCATCATCCACGACCTGCGCGTGGTGCCGATCCTGCTGGCACGGCAACTGGCGCGGATGCGCGTGGCCGACCGCCTCAGCGAAGAGCAGCGCCGTGCGCTGGCCCAGCTCACCCGCGACATCCATGCGCCGCTGGCCAACCGGCTGGGCATCTGGCAGGTGAAGTGGGAGCTGGAAGACCTGGCGTTCCGGCATCTGGAGCCGGACACCTACCGCCGCATCGCCCGCGAAGTGGACGAGACCCGCATCGCCCGCGAACGCTATATCGAGGCGGTCAAGCGCACCCTCTCGAGCGCGCTGGCCGATCAGGGCCTGCGCGCCGAGGTGAGCGGGCGGCCGAAGCACATCTACAGCATCTGGCGGAAGATGCAGAAAAAACGCCTGTCGTTCGACCAGTTGTACGACGTGCGCGCGGTGCGGGTGATGGTGGACGACGTGGCGGCCTGCTATGCAGCGCTGGGTGCGGTGCATTCGCTGTGGACGCCGGTGCCCAGCGAGTTCGACGATTACATCGCCCGGCCCAAGGCCAACGACTATCGCTCGCTGCACACCGCGGTGGTCGGCCCGGAAGGGCGCACCATCGAAATCCAGATCCGCACCTTTGAGATGCATGCCCAGGCCGAGCTCGGCGTGGCCGCGCACTGGAAGTACAAGGAAGGCGGCAAGGGCGCCGAAAAGGCCTTCGACCGCAAGATCCTGTGGATGCGCCAGCTGCTGGAGCAGGTGCAGGAGGGCGACCATGGCGAACTGGCCGGCGCGCTGGATGCCGAGCTGATCGAGGACCGCGTGTATGCGTTGACCCCCAAGGGCGAGGTCATCGATCTGCCGCAGGGTGCCACCCCGCTGGATTTTGCCTACCACGTGCACACCATGGTGGGGCACCGCTGCCGCGGCGCGCGGGTCAACGACCGCATCGTGCCGCTGACCTACCGGCTGCGCAGTGGCGACCGCGTGGAGATCATGACCGCCAAGGAAGCGGACCCGCGCCGCGACTGGCTGCTGGCCGCCAACGGCTTCTTGGCCAGCGGGCGTTCGCGCGACAAGGTGCGCGCCTGGTTCCACAAGCTCGACCGCGCACGCAATGTGCAGGCCGGCAAGGAGTTGCTGGACCGCGAACTCAAGCGGCTGGGCCTGCAGCACGCCGACCTGGGCGTGGCGACGCGCAAGTTTCACGCCGACAGCGTGGACGATCTCTACATCCAGGTGGCGCTGGGCGATACCGGGCCGAACCAGATCAGCCGTGCGCTGCTGGAGGCCGAGCGCGCCGCCTCGCAGCCGGCGGTGCCTGCGCCGCCGCGTCCGACCGCGCGCCGCGAGGGCCTGGGCAAGTCCAAGTTCACCGTACAGGGCGTGGGCAACCTGCTGGTGCAACTGGCGCGGTGCTGCCAGCCGGTGGCCGGCGAGCCGATTGCCGGCTACCTCACCCGCGGCCGCGGCATCACCGTGCACCGCACCGACTGCGTGGCCCTGGCGCGGCTGGCCGCCGCCCACCCGCAGCGCGTGTTGCCGGTGGAGTGGGGCAAGGCGGGCAGCGGCTACGAGGTGGATGTGCAGGTGCGTGCGGTGGACCGGCGCTGGCTGCTCAAGGACATCACCAACCTGATCGCGCAGGAAGACGCCCACGTGCTGGAGATCAACAGCGACAACGTGCGCGACACCGGCAGGGCGCAGCTGCGACTGCGGCTGAAGGTCAGCGACTACGACCAGTTGTCTGCGCTGCTGGGCAAGCTGGATGCCTTGCCCGGCGTCAGCGAAGTGCGGCGACTGGGCTGAGCGGCCGGCAAGACCGCAGCGTTCTGCGTCAAGGTGCCCCTTCCTGCCGATGCTGCCAATACGTGCGCAGCTCCCACCGCTCATCCGTCCGGCTTGCTCGCGATACGGGCAGCCTCTCACGCTGCCGATGCGCCTGCCCCCACTGCAGGCGCCTTGAAAACTCGCCTACGGAGTTCGAGTCGCCTCCAGCCGTTCGCACGTGCTCGCCTCAACGATTCCCGATTCCCGATTCCCGATTCCCAAACAACCCACGCCACCTTCGCGCCACCCCGCTACCATGGCGGGGTGAACGCGTCCCCGTCAGGTCGCGCCAAGGATGGACGCAACCGCATGTTTCCGCTGCCGCGCTGGGCCAGGTCGCCCCGCCTCTGGGCGCCGTTGCGCAGCCGCGCGCTCTGGCGCGTGGTGCTGGCGCTATCGCTCTGCCTGCTGATGGGTGTGATCGTGTTGCGCCAGCCGCTCGCCGACTGGCTGTGGCCGGACACCCGGATCCAGCAACTGCTGCAGCGTGGCAATGCCGCATTGGCACGCGGCAAGCTCAGTGCTGCCGACGGCAACGGGGCACGCGAACTGTTTGCCGCCGCACTTGCGCTGGATGGCGACCGCAGCGAGGCCCGCGCCGGGCTGGCGCGTACCGGTGCGGCTGCGGTGGTGCAGGCGCGTGCAGCGATCGCGGCCGGCGATGCGGCTGATGCGCAACGTGCGCTGGCGCTGGCAACCGCGTTGGAGGTGCCGCAGGCGCAGATCGCCCCGGTCGCCCTGCGTCTGCGCGACCTGCAGGCGCGCCGCGCCGGCCTGGATGCCCTGGTCGCCCAAGCAGTCGCCGCCCAGCAACAGGGCCGCCTGGATGGCACGCCCGACAGTGCATTGCCGCTGTACCAACGCGTCCTCAGCCTGGCACCGGACCGTACCGACGCGCTGGAAGGGCGCGAAGATGCCCTGACCGATCTGCTGGCGCAGGCGCGCCACGCCTTGGCGCGCGATGCGCTTGGCGAGACCGCCGCGCTGTTGGTGGCGGCCAAGCGCTACGACGCCGGCCACGCCGATGTGCCGTCGACCGAAGGCCATTACCACCGTGCGCTCGAACAGCGGCGGCAGCGTGCCGACACCTTGCTGCGACGTGGTCGCCTGGCACCGGCGGCGCGTGATTTCATGGCGGTGCTGGCAGCCGAGCCGGAAGATGCCGGCGCACGTCGCGGGCTCGAGCAGGTGGCCAGCGAATATGCTGCCCAGGCGGGGCGCCAGGCCGCGGATTTCCATTTTGACGACGCCATACAGTCGCTGCAGCAGGCGCGGGTGCTGGTGCCGGGCGCCGCCTCCATCGCCCAGGCCGAGCAGGCGATCGCGCGCGCGCGCGATGCCCAGCGTGGGCCCGACACCGGCTTGTCGCGCGGCGTACGCGAACGCCGGTTGCGCGTGCTGCTGCAACGCGTAACCGATGCCGAGGCGCGACAGCAATGGATGACCCCGCCGGGCGCCAGCGCCTACGACGCCGTGCGCGCCGCACAGGCGCTGGCGGCGCGCGATGCGCGCGTGCTGCAGGCTGCTGCGCGCGTGGCGCCGGCCAGTCGACGCTGTTTCGAAGACGAGCTTCGCGATAACCGCTTGCGCGCGGCACGTGGCTGCCTGGATGCCTGGCAGGCATTGACGCCGACGGACGAGGCGCTGGCCGCCGCACGCCGGCGCCTGGCGCAGCGCTGGATTGCTGTTGGCAGCGAACGCCTGGGCCAGGAAGATGCCGCGTTCGCGCGGCGTGCGCAGGACGAGGCACACCAGCTGGATCCGGGACTGCCGGAACTGGCCGAGTTCACGCGGCGGGTCAGGGCAGTGACCGAGCAGCGCTGATGGGAGCGAGCGTGGCAGCGCAGTGCCCGGCCTGCGTTCGTCCCTTTTCTCTCAGCCCCTTTCCCGCAGCAGAGGGGGCCAAGCGGGTTGTTACTCCACCAGATGAACGGAGATGGCAACCGCGCGCTGTTGCCAGCGGGTGCGCGCCAAGATGCGCGCTGTTCGCTCGCGATTGCACTCAGAATCGCGTTGCGAGTCAGCGGCGACGTGCCACAGCCGCCGCATGCCGTTTCATCCGGCGATGCACCGATTCAGCAGTGCCGACTCAATCGTCGATGAACAATGCACGCACTGTCCTGCGCGCGGCATCCAGCGAGAAATGCTCGGCCACGTTGCGCAGGCCGTTGTCGGCCAGGCGCTGCCACTGCGTCGCATCCTGGTACAGGTGCACGATCGCGCTGGCGAAGGCATCGGCGTCGTCGGCCACGCACACATCCTGACCATCGCGCAGGTGCATGCCTTCCACCGCACAGGTGGTGCCGACCACCGGTTGCCCGTGTGCCATGCTGAGATTGATCTTGCCCTTGACGCCGGCACCGAAGCGCAGCGGCGCCACCGCGATGCGGACGTTGTCCATGAACGGCAGCAGATCCGGCACATGGCCATGCAACTGCACGCCGGGACATTCCTCGGCCAGCAGTGTCAGCGCATCGGGCAGATCCGCGCCGATGCAGTGGAATACCACCTCCGGCAACTGGGCACGCACCTGCGGGAAGATCGCACTGATGAACCACTGCACCGCATCCACATTGGGCGGGTGACGAAAGCCACCGACGAAGACCAGATCGCGACGTTGCGCGAAGGTGGGGCCGTTGCCGGCCACCTCGTGCAGGTTGGAAAGCAGGGCGGTGCGGATCTGCGGCGCGTCCGCGTGCAACTGCGCCTGTTCCGCGTCGGACACCAGCACGGTGACGTCGGTGGCGGCCATGATCTCCAGTTCGCGCAGCCGGGTACGTTCTGCGCTGCGCAGCAGATTGGCATCGCCGGCCAGTTCGGCGCCGCGCCGCTCGCGCAGGTAATGCAGGTCGACGGTGTCGAACAGCGTGCGCGCTTGCGGAGCGTAGTGTCTCAGCAGCGGCAGGCAGGCGTGCGCGACGTGGTGGCGCACCAGGAGTACCACCGCAAAGCGCGGGCCATGCGTGCGCAACCAGCTGCCGATGCCGTCCAGAAACGGTGCGTACCAGACCTCCACGCCCAACTGCTGCAGCGCCTGGGTGTGGCGCCCGGCGTGCTCGCGGCGGGTTGGCACGAACACGACATGCGTGCCCTCCTCGCAGAGCAACCGGATCAGATTGAATTGCCGCAGCGACCCCGAGTCGCGGTCCGGCTGCGGCACGCATTCGTCCAGGATCAACACCTGGGATTGCCCGCGGTGCAGCTGCGCAGGTCCGGGGACGGTGCCGACCGGCAAGTGCGCCGCCAGGGTGGGCTGCCATTTGTCAGCGAACACACGCTGGTTGCGCACCTGATACGCCTTGACCCCGGTGCGGATGTCGGTGCCGTTGCTGGTGCCCTCGTCGTGCACCACCGCGCTGGCCGGCTGGACCAGGACCTGGCGGCCGGCGGCGCGTACCGCAAACGCCAGGTCGGTATCTTCGTAGTAGGCGGGCATGTAGCGGCGATCCAGCCCGCCCAGCGTCTGCAGTAGCGCATGTGGCAGGGCAATCGCCGCGCCCGAGCAGTAATCCATTGCACGCACATACGCATAGCGCGGGTCGTCGGCTGATTCGAAGCGGCCGTAACTCCAGGCGCTGCCATCGGCAAACACCACGCCGCCCGATTCCTGCAACCGCCCGTCCGGATAGACCAGCTGTGCGCCGACCAGGCCGGCATCCGGATGCTGATCGAAGGTGGCGATCAGCCGATCCAGCCAGCCGGGCTGGGGGATGGTGTCGTTGTTGAGCAGCACCACGTAATCGCCGCGCGCCAGCGCGATGCCGTCGTTGCAGGCCGCGATGAAGCCGCCATTGCTGGCGCGCAGATGATAGTGCAGGCCGGAGATTTGCGGCAGCTGCACTGCGGTGGCATCGCTGCTGCCATCGTCCACCACGATGATCTCCATCGCCAGCAGTGGCGGATGCGCCGCCAGTGCGCGCAGACAGGCCAGGGTGTGGGCAATGTGGTTGTAGACCGGAATCACCACCGTCACGCGTGGCGTGGCGCTATGCGGCACCGCGAAGGGGGCGAACGGTGTTGCTTCGGGCAACCACAGCAGGGTGCCCAGTGCGGCCGGAGGTGGCTGCGTGTGTACGCGAATGCGCTGCCAGGTGGCGCGCCACCCGCGCGTGCGCATGCTGGCCACAGAGCGGTGGATCAGGCCGAGCACGCGATTGAACAGATAGCGCGCATCGGCCAGGGACATCGACATTGCGTTGTAACTCCGGCGTAGAGGGCAGGTGGAACGTGGTGGCGATGACCCACCGGGCGCAGCGGCATGGCACGGCAGTGTACCGGGGGAGATCCCGCCGCCTTGCCCGGCCCATGCCGGCCCGAGGTCCAGCGCCGGCACTTTGTTAGCCGCGCTTAAGTCGGAACGGGCAGGCAGACCGCAACCATGACACCGCTGCGCTAGACTCGCCGCACCCTACATTCTCGCATCCCCGTGCCCCGACGCTACGACAACGACGATTCGGACGATTTCCAGGACGACACCGACGAGCAAGGCTCCCGCTGGCAGCGCAGACTGTTTGTCTGGGGATTTGCCGCCATTGCGCTGGCGCTCGGTTTCCTGATCCCGTACACGGTGTATCTGAACAAGCAGGTCAGCCAGCGCTTCGGTGAACTGCGCTGGCAGATTCCTACCCGCGTGTACGGGCGTCCGTTGGTGCTGGCGCCCGGCAACGCGCTGGATGCGGCCACCCTCAAGACCGAACTGGACGCGGCGTCCTACCGCGACGACGGACAGGCCACGCTGGCCGGCACCTACCAGCAGGATGGCAGCCGCTTCATCATCGCCAGCCGGGGCTATATCGATGTGGACGGGCGCGTGCCTGCACGGCGGATCGAGCTTGCCCTGTCGGGCGGGCGCGTGGCCAGTCTGCGCGATGCCGGCAGCCGCAAGGCGCTGAAGAGCGCGCGGCTGGATCCGGCGCGGATCGCCACGCTGTACGGGCAGAAGCAGGAAGAGCGCCGCCTGGTGCGGATGGAGGAAGTGCCGGAGCTGCTGGTCACCGGCCTGCAGGCGGTGGAAGACCGCGACTTCAACAGCCACCACGGTATCGACCTGAGCGGCATGGTGCGTGCGGCCTGGATCATGCTGCGCTCGGGCGGCCAGGTGCGCCAGGGCGCCAGCACGCTGACCCAGCAGCTGGCCCGCAGCGGCCTGCTCGGCATCGGCAAGGAGCAGACCGTCACCCGCAAGTTCAACGAAATCCTGTACGCGGTGATCATGGAGGCGCGCTACGACAAGCGCACCATCCTGGAGGCCTATCTCAACCAGGTCTACCTGGGCCAGCGGGGCGGGCAGGCGATCCACGGCGTGTCGTCGGGTGCCGAGCTGTGGTTCGGCCGCGAGCTCAACTCGATGACCACCGAGCAGATCGCGTTGTTGATCGGGCTGGTCAAGGGGCCGTCGTACTACGACCCGCGGCGCAACCCGGAGCGCGCGCTGGACCGGCGTAACTTCGTGCTGGGCAAGCTGCACGAAAACAAGCTGATCGACGCCGCCGAGTACAAGCGCGCACTCGCCGCCCCGCTGGGCGTACCGCAGGAGCCTGGCCTGGTCGCGGCCAACCGCTTCCCCGCTTACGTGGACCTGGTGCGGCGACAGCTGGCGCACGATTACCCCGAAGGCGTGCTGCAGGGTGCCGGCATGAGCGTGCTCACCGGCATGTCGCCGTCCGCGCAAGCGTATGCCGAGGGCGCCATCACCGGCACCATCAAGCGGCTGGACAACAAGAAGCGCCCGCCGCTGCAGGCCGGGCTGGTGCTCACCGACGTGCATGATGGCGATGTGCTGGCCGTGGTCGGCAGCCGCGATGTGGCCAAGCCGGGCTTCAATCGCGCCGTGGAAGCGCAGCGTCCGGTGGGCTCGCTGCTCAAGCCCTTCGTGTACATGCTGGCGCTGGCTTCGCCGGACCGCTGGGCACTGTCCAGCTGGGTCGACGATTCGCCGGTCACGGTGCAGCTCGGCCGCGGCAAGACCTGGTCGCCTGGCAATTCCGACAACCGCAGCCACGGCACGGTGCGGCTGGTGGATGCGCTGGCGCATTCCTACAACCAGGCCACGGTGCGGGTGGGCATGCAGGTCGGCGCCGACCGTATCGCCCAGTTGATCCAGGTGCTGGCCGGCATCAAGGCCGACCCGAATCCGTCGCTGATCCTGGGCGCGACCGACCAGAGCCCGTACGGCATGGCGCAGCTCTACCAGTTCCTGGCGGCCGGCGGCGAGATCCAGCCGCTGCATGCGGTGCGCGGTGTGCTCGATCCGCAGGGCAAGCTGCTCAAGCGCTACGACAAGACCCCGGCACCGGCGCAGGAGGGCGATTCGGTGGCTGCCAACCTGATCAGCATCGGTCTGCAGCAGGTAGTCAGTAACGGAACCGCGCGACAGCTGCTGGGTGATGGCCTGGGTCGTCTGTCGCCGGCCGGCAAGACCGGTACCTCCAACGATGGTCGCGACAGTTGGTATGCCGGCTATACCGGCGACCATCTGGCAGTGATCTGGATGGGCAACGACCAGAACGCCGAGACCGGCCTGTATGGCGCCACCGGCGCGATGCGGGTGTGGTCGAGCATCTTCGCCCGCCTGCCGAGTGCGCCGCTGAAGGTCAGCGGCAAGGGACTGGACTGGCAATCGGTGGATGCAGCCGGTACCGGCGTGACCGATGCCGGCTGCCCTGGTGCGCGCCAGTTCCCGTTCGTGGTCGGTTTCACGCCTGCCTATGCCCCCTGCGCGGGCAATGCGCCGTCGATCGAAGGCGCGCCTGTCGATGCGTCCTCCGCGCCTGCCGAGCAATCCAGCGGCGGCGGCTGGCGGCGTTTCTTCGGCCTGGAGAAGACGCCGGAAGAACCTGCGCCGGCGCCCGCGCCGGTGCCCCCTGCACGTTGATGGGAGTGATGAAATGAACCGATTGCACCGTGGTCTTGCCCTGATCGGTGTGCTTGCCGCAGTCACTGCCTGCGTCAGCGCGCCGCCCACGCCGCCGCCTACTCCGGTGGATCCGACCACGCCGACGCAGCGGTTGCTGCTGATCGAGCGTGAGGCCGGCGCCGACGACACCGAGCTGTCGGTGCAGCCGCTGCGCGACCCGCAGGTGGACGACCTGCGCGACACCGCCAAGAGCAGGCGCCAGGCCGGCGATCTGACCGGTGCGACCGCGGCGCTGGATCAGGCGTTGGGGCTGGTGTCCGGCGACCCGGCGATCCTGCAGGAGCGCGCTGAAGTGGCGGTGCTGCAGGCCGATTGGCCGGCCGCCGAACGCTTTGCCAAGCAGGCGATCGACCTGGGTTCCAAGACCGGCCCGCTGTGCCGCCGTCATTGGGCCACCATCGAACAGTCGCGCCTGGCACGCGGCGAAAAAGAAAATGCCGCCTCGGCCAGGGCGCAGATCGCCGGCTGCACCGTACCGGGCATGAAGCGCTACTGAGGGGATCGCCGGGTGCATGGCGCGCGGGTGCGTCACGCGGGCACAGCTCGCGTCTTGCTGGGTCGGTATTGGCCTGGACTCCAGGCCAGGCATCAGCGCGGCAGTGCGGTTGGACCGTGGTGCGTTGGCGTGGTCGCGTCATGGCTGTAGCGGGCCCCGGCAAGACGCCCGCTGTGATCAGGCAGCATCACCGCGCACGCGCTAGGCTGTCGTGCTTTCCAGCCTGCATCCGTTCGATCCCATGTCCCAACTTGCCACTGCCAGCATCGAGGCGCTCAGCGAAGGCGGGGCGCTTGCGCGCCAGCTCGATGCATTTGCGCCGCGCGCCGCGCAGCTGCGCCTGACCGGCGCCATTGCCGAGGCGTTCGAGCAACGCGACGTGCTGCTCGCCGAGGCCGGTACCGGCACTGGCAAGACCTATGCGTATCTGGTGCCGGCGCTGCTATCTGGCTTGAAGACCATCGTCTCCACCGGCACGCGCGCGTTGCAGGACCAGCTGTTCCACCGCGATCTGCCGCGTGTGCGCGCCGCGCTCGGCGCGGGCCTGCGCAGCGCGCTGCTGAAGGGCCGCGCCAATTACCTATGCAAGTACCGCACTCAGCAGGCACGCGGCGAGCCGCGCCTGGCCACGCCCGAGCAGGTCACCCAGTTCCAGCGCATCGTGGCCTGGAGCGGACGGACCCAGTACGGCGACATGGCCGAGCTGGATGCCCTGCCGGACGATTCGCCGCTGCTGCCGATGGTGACCTCCACCGTCGACAACTGCCTGGGCACCGAATGCCCGTTCTACAGCGAGTGCTTCGTGGTGCAGGCACGCCAGCGTGCGCAGGCCGCCGACCTGGTGGTGGTCAATCACCATCTGTTGCTGGCCGATCTGGCGCTCAAGCAAGAAGGCTTCGGCGAGATCCTGCCGGGCGCGCAGGCATTCGTCATCGACGAAGCGCATCAGTTGCCGGAGCTGGCGGCCAACTTCTTCGGCGAAAGTTTCGGCATGCGCCCTTGGCAGGAACTGGCGCGCGACTGCATGGTGGAAGCGCGCCTGGTCGCCGGCGCGCAGGCCAGCCTGCAGGCGCCGATCCTGGCGCTGGACGACGCGCTGCGCAGCCTGCGTGCCGGCATGGAAGGACTGCCGCTGCGTGGCACGCAGTGGCGCGCATTGGCCAGGCCGCAAGTGCGCGAAGGCTTCGATGCGGTGCTGTCGGCGTTGGCGCGGCTGGGCGAGGCCTTGCTGCCGTTGCGCGAGGCCTCGCCGGGGTTCGATGGCTGCACCGCGCGTGCGCAGGAAGCCCTGAATCGGCTGTCGCGCTGGCTGGGCGAAGACCTGCCGGTGGCGGATTTTGCGCAGGATCCGCCGGAAGAGGTGGTCGACAACGACGTGCTCTGGTACGAACTGAGCCCGCGCGGATTCCGCTGCCAGCGCACGCCGCTGGATGTGTCCGGGCCGTTGCGCGAGCACCGCGAAAAGTCGCAGGCGGCCTGGGTGTTCACCTCCGCCACGCTGGCGGTGGGCGGCGAGTTCGATCACATTGCGCTGCGGCTGGGCTTGAGCGACCCGGTGACCTTGCTGCAGCCCAGCCCGTTCGACTGGGCACGTCAGGCGCTGTGCTATCTGCCGCCGAACCTGCCCGACCCGGCCGCGCGCGGCTTCGGCACCGCCTTGATCGCAGCGCTGACGCCGGTGCTGGAGGCCTCCAATGGCCGCGCATTCCTGCTGTTCGCCTCGCACCGCGCGCTGCGCGAGGCCGCCGACGCGCTGCGCGGTGCGCCGTGGCCGTTGTTCGTGCAGGGCGAGGCGCCGCGCGCGACCCTGCTGCAGCGCTTTCGCGATTCCGGCAATGGCGTGCTGCTGGGGTCTGCCAGTTTCCGCGAGGGCGTGGACGTGGTCGGCGACGCGCTGAGCGTGGTGGTGATCGACAAGTTGCCGTTCGCCGCGCCCGACGACCCGGTATTCGAAGCGCGGCTGGATGCGATCCGCCGCGAGGGCGGCAACCCGTTCCGCGACGAGCAGTTGCCGCAGGCCGTGATCGCACTGAAGCAGGGCGTGGGCCGGCTGATCCGCAGCGAAACCGATCGTGGCGTGCTGGTGCTGTGCGATCCGCGGCTGATCACCAAGAGCTACGGGCGCACCTTCATGAAGTCGCTTCCGCCGTTTGCGCGCACGCGGGAGCTTGCCGACGTACAGGCGTTTTTTGAGGAGCCGGGACTGGGGGCCGGGGAGTCGGAACCCGGGTAAGCGCAGAGCGAAGTTCTCATGGCGGTCGCGTATCGCGCTCCTGTGCAACAGCAACGGCAACGGCGCAGATGGCACATCCCGGATACTGCCTCGGCCCCTCGAATTGCTCAGTTGAACTGCGTCTTTCCGGGTCTCCGGTCCCGTCTATTTGCCGTCTCGGCCTCTCGAATCGATCCGTTAAACTTTGCGCCTTCCCGGGTCCCCAGTCCCGGGTCCCCGGTCCCGGCTCTCTCCCATGAATATCCTCGCCTTCGAAACCTCCACCGAAGCCTGTTCCGTTGCACTGCACGTGGATGGGCGCGTGATCGAGCGCTTCGAACTGGCGCCGCGTCGGCACGCCGAACTGGCCTTGCCCTGGGCCGACGCGCTGTTGGCCGACGCCGGCATCACCCGGCGTCAGCTCGATGCGATCGCGGTCGGCTGCGGGCCTGGGGCCTTCACCGGCGTGCGGCTGGCGATCGGTATTGCGCAGGGCATCGCGCTGGCCCTGGATCTGCCGGTGCTGGCGATCTCCACGCTGCAGGTACTGGCCTTGCGTGCGCCGGCCGAGGCGAGGCAGGTGCTGGCCTGCATCGATGCGCGCATGGGCGAGGTCTATGCCGGTGTGTTCGCGCGCAACGAGCAAGGGCTGCTGGAACTTGCCCCGGAGCGCGTGTGCACGCCCAATGCGGTGGTCGTGCCCGAGACGGCGCAGCGCGTGGCCGGGGTGGGAACCGGATTTGCGGCCGCCGACGGACTGCTGCAGCAGCGCCTTGCCGCGCAGCTGAGCAGCGTCGATGCCGGCGCCTTGCCGCATGCCGCCGACCTGCTCACCCTCGCCGTGCCCGCGCTGCAGCGGGGCGAAGGGCTGGCGCCGGAGCGCGTGGAACCGGCGTACTTGCGCGACAACGTCGCGCTGACGCTGGTCGAGCAACAGGCCGCACGCGCAGCGAAGGCGGCCGCCGCCGCGCCATGACACACGGCGATCCGGAACGCGCGCGGTTTCGCGGCTGCCTGCTCGGCCTGGCGGTCGGCGATGCGCTGGGCACCACGCTGGAATTCCAGGTGCCCGGCAGCTTCACGCCGATCGACGACATGCACGGCGGTGGTCCGTTCGCCCTGCGTGCAGGGCAGTGGACCGACGGCACCTCGATGGCGCTGTGCCTGGCGCACAGCCTGCTGCACCGGCAAGGCTTCGACCCGTTCGACCAGATGAATCGCTATTGCAACTGGTATCAGCACGGCTACCTCAGCAGCACCGGCGGCTGTTTCGATATCGGCAACACCGTGCGCCAGGCGCTGGAGCGCTATCTCGATGGCGGCCCCGCCTTCAGCGGCAGCGCCGATCCGCGCGCGGCCAGCAACGGCTCGCTGATGCGGTTGGCGCCGGTGGCGATGTATTACGCGCATCGCCCCGACGAGCTGGGCGACCGCGCCGCCGACAGCTCGCGCACCACCCATGCCGCCGCCGAAGCGCTGGACGCCTGCCGGTTGTTCGCGGCCCAGGTGCGGGCGGCTCTGCTCGGTGCAACGCGCGCGCAGGTGCTGCGCACGTTTTGCGAAGGAATGGTCTCCCCGGCAGTGCGCGCCCTGGCCGCGCGCGACCATGCAGCGGTGCCGGCAGCGCAGATTCGCGGCACCGGCTACGTGGTCGACGCGCTGTCGGCTGCACTGTGGTGCTTCGCCACCACCGAAACATTCGCCGATGCGGTGTTGCGCGCGGCCAACCTGGGCGACGACGCCGACACCACCGCGGCGATCTGCGGCCAGCTCGCTGGCGCGTTCTACGGCGTCGAGGGCATTCCCGTCGCCTGGCGCGAACGCGTGCAGGACGCCGCCGAGATCATGGCGGTGGCCGACCGGTTGCATGCCGCGGCGCAGGTGGCCTGAGACACCGGCCACCGCGGATGTGTCGCGCCATCTGCTGCACGCGGCAGGTGACGCGCGGCCATGCCGTCGCGCGGTCTACGTGGGTGTGCCAGCCGATCGCAAGACGTCATTGCCGGCCTGCTGCATGTGTGTGCAGCTATGGCAAGTTGCTGTCACGCGGGCATACAAGGCGGTAGCCAAGCCACGCAGGATTGCCCGCCTGGCGTCCACGCTCGGGCCGGCGGCATCACGGTGCGAGGAGCGTGCGCCGCAGCGCCGTTGATCCTGCGCTTCTGTCTTCTTTCAGGCCGGTGCCGCTCGGCTGTGGTGCCTTGCATCGGGCGGTGAACGCCCGCGGGGGCTCAGCGGTCGTCGTGCAACTGGCCATCGGGCAGGAACAGCCAGGTGCGCGTGACCTCAAGGATGTCCACGTCGTCCTTGGTCCTGGGCAGGGGCGGGAACGGCTGTGCCAGCTGCACCACCCGCAACGCGGCAGCGTCCAGCGTCGGGACCCCGCTGGAGACCAGCACGCGGCTGCTTTCCACGCTGCCGTCGCGGCGCACGCCCACGCTGATGACCACCTTGCCGCCCAGCCGGCGGCGGCGTGCGTCGTCCGGATAATTCAGGTTGCCCACGCGCTCGGCGCGGTCCACCCAGGCGCGCAGGTAGTTGGCGTAGGCGTATTCGCGGGTGCTGGCGGAGACGAACTTGCGGTTCGGGCGCTTGGCGTACTGTTCCGAGCGCAGGTGGACCTCGGCCGCCAGCCGGGCCATCTCCGCATCGCGCTGGATGCGTTGCGCATCGGCCGGGGTGAGCGGGTCGGTCTGCGGGTTCGGTTGCGGCATCGGCATGCGCTGCTCGCCGCGACGGCTGCTCACCACCCGGGTCTGGGTGGGGGCCGGGGCCTGCACGCTGGTGGCGCGCTGCGCCTGCGGCGCCAGGCCGGTGCGGTCCTGTGGCACCACGCCGGGCTGGCTGTCGCGCGGGCGCTGGGCGGTGTCGTGGTTGCCGCCGCCCTGCTGGTTGGCCTGGGCCAGGAAGTCGGCCTGCTTGGGCGTCAGCGGGGTGCTGGTCTGGCTGAAGATCACGTCCAGGGTCGGGACCAGCGGCGCATCCTCGCTGACCGCAAAGCCCACGCCCAGGATCAGCGCACCGTGCAGCAACAGCGAGATCACCAGCGTGGTGGTCAGCCGCCGGCGTTCGTCCATCGGTGCCGGCAGGGCCGCGGCCGTGCTCATTGCGCGGCGCCGCCCTCGATCGCATCGAACAGCAGCCCGGCGATGTTCAGGCCGAACTGCGCATCCAGCTCGCGCACGCAGGTCGGGCTGGTGACGTTGACCTCGGTCAGGTAGTCGCCGATCACGTCCAGGCCGACGAAGCGCATGCCGCGCCGGCGCATTTCCGGGCCCACCTGCGCGGCGATCCAGCGGTCGCGCTCGGACAGCGGGCGGCCTTCGCCGCGGCCGCCGGCGGCCAGGTTGCCGCGGAATTCGTCGCCCTGCGGGATGCGCGCCAGGCAATAGTCCACCGGCTCGCCGTCCACCAGCAGGATGCGCTTGTCGCCGGCGGTGATGTCGGGGATGAAGCGCTGCGCCAGGGTCAGCGTGCGGTTGCCGTCGGTCAGCGTTTCCAGGATCACGTTCAGATTGGGGTCGCCGGTGCCGCTGCGGAAGATCGAGCGCCCGCCCATGCCGTCCAGCGGCTTGAGCACCGCCTGGCCATGCTCCAGCACGAACGCCTTGAGCGAGGCAGCGTCGCGGCTGACCAGGGTGGGCGGGCAGCACTGCGGAAACAGCAGCGCGGCCAGCTTCTCGTTGTAGTCGCGCAGGCCCTGCGGGTCGTTGACGATCTGCGCGCCGGCGCGCTGCGCCACGCTCAGCACCTGGGTGTCGTAGATGAACTCCGCGTCCACCGGCGGGTCCTTGCGCATCAGCACCACCTGGCCGGGTCCGAACGCCAGTTCGGCGAACTCGCCCAGCGTGAACCAGCTGGTCTTGTCCTCGCGCACGCTCAGCGGCGCGACCTGCGCCATCGCGCGGCCTTCGCGCAGGCTCAGCCCGCCCGGGCGCACGTAATGCAGGCGGTGGTCACGGCGCTGGGCTTCCAGCAGCATGGCGAAGGTGGTGTCTTTGGCGATCTTGATGGAGGCGATGGGATCCATCACCACAACGACGTCGAGCGACATGGGGCTAAACCTTTCGAACAGGCTGCCGATGGTAACTTCAAGCGGCGGGCGATGGCGCGCCCGGCCGGTTGCGCATGCGCGACTTGCCGGCCGAAACGCACCCGGACGCGGTCGGAACGTCCGCCTGGCGGGGCCCCGGCAACGCGCCCTTGACAGTCGATGCGGGTCTTGGGATATACATGCAGTTTCGTAGCGACGTCGGAAGGGATGAAGCGTTGCGCGCCCGGGGATATTTGCATGAGTGAAAACATTGCTGCGGGTGGGGAACTCGCAGGACTGAAGGTGATGGTGATCGATGATTCGAAAACCATTCGCCGCACCGCCGAAACGCTGCTGAAGCGCGAAGGGTGTGAAGTAGTGACAGCGACGGATGGTTTCGAGGCACTGGCCAAAATTGCGGACCAGCAACCTCAGATCATCTTTGTGGACATCATGATGCCGCGTCTGGATGGGTACCAGACCTGCGCGTTGATCAAGGGCAACCAGCTCTTCAAGTCGACGCCGGTGATCATGTTGTCGTCCAAGGATGGCCTGTTCGACAAGGCACGCGGCCGCATCGTCGGCTCCGAGCAATATCTGACCAAGCCATTCACACGTGAAGAACTACTGAGCGCGATCCGCACGTACGTCCACGCCTGACCAGGGGGAAAGGCAACATGGCTCGAATTATATTGATCGAGGACTCGCCCACCGATCGGGCAGTCTTCAGTCAATGGCTGGAAAAAGCTGGCCATACGGTCGTCGCCACCGACAACGCCGAAGAGGGACTTGAGCTGGTTCGCAGCCAGGCGCCCGATCTGGTGCTGATGGATGTGGTGCTGCCCGGCATGAGCGGCTTCCAGGCAACGCGTGCACTCGCACGCGACCAGGCCACCAAGGACATCCCGGTGCTGCTGGTCAGCACCAAGGGCATGGAAACCGACAAGGCCTGGGGTTTGCGACAAGGTGCCAGCGATTACATCGTCAAGCCGCCGCGCGAAGACGATCTGATTGCACGCATCAAACAACTGGTGCGTTGATGCGCTCTCCATTCGACATTCTCGAAGACTACGAGCGTCGTAGTCTTGCGCACGCCACGCCGCTGCCGGAACGCCAGTTCTCCGCAGACATCTGGCGTGGCGTCGGCTATCGCGTCGGTACCCGGCGACTGGTCTCGGACTTCCGCGAAGTGGCGGAAATCGTGCCGATGCCGCCGGTGACGCCGGTGCCGGGCGCCCAACCCTGGTTGCTGGGCGTGGGCAACCTGCGCGGCAACCTGTTCCCGGTGATCGATCTGAAGCAGTTCCTGGAGGGCCGGCGCACGGTGCTGCAGGAAGGCCAGCGGGTGCTGATCATGCGCCAGAGCGGCGGCGACGTTGCGCTGACCATCGACGAGCTCTACGGCCAGCGCAGCTTCGAACAGGTGCAGGCGGTCGAGCCTGGCGAGCTGGCCCAGGGCCGCTACGCACACTTCATCGACCGTGCCTTCCGCAACGAGACGCAGGACTGGGGCGTGTTCTCCCTGGCGTTGCTGTCGCGCACTCCTGAATTCCGGCAGGCCGCGGCCTAAGCCGCGACCCCGCCACGTCATACAGATCGAGGTCGAACCATGAGTACCGCCCCGGACGCCCGCAAGACCAACAAGCTCGGCAGCGTCAGCACCAGCTTCTGGCTTGGTTTGCTGGTGTTGTCGATGATCGTGTTCGGCGCCAATACCGGCGTCGCGACCTGGCAGGGCAGTCGCCTGGCCGGTGCCGGCACCGGCGCGGCTGACCTGCAGGTGCTGTCGCAGCAGCTGGCCAACCAGGGCCGCGAAGCGGTGTCCGGTGACGCCAAGGCCTTTGCCGCGTTCAAGGAGACCAAGGCCCGCATCGACAGCACGGTGAGCGAACTCGATGGCCGTTACGGCCAGGAAGGCTCGGTGGCCAGCGCGATGGCCCAGCTCAAGGCCACCTGGGTGCCGCTGAGCAAGAACGCCGACCAGGTCATCGCCAGCGAACCGGCAGTGCTCGGCCTTTCCGGCAACGCCGAACGCTTCTCCGGCAGCGTGCCGCAGCTGCAGGCGCAGTTGAACGAAGTGGTGCGCGCGATGACGGTCAGCGGCGCGCCCGCGGCGCAGATCTACAACACCCTGCAGCAGGTCGTGGTGGCCGGCACCATGGCGCGCCGGGTGACCGAAATGCGCGCCGGCGGCGCCAATGCGGCGGCCTCGGGCGACGCGCTGGCACGCGACTCGGTGGTGTTCACCCAGATGCTGGAAGGCCTGCGCGCAGGCAACGAAGAACTCGGCATCGCCGCGGTGCGCAATCCGGCTGCCCTGGCGGCGCTGGAACAGTCGCAGACGCAGTGGGCGACGATGAAGAAGGACGTTGACGCCATCCTCGCCAGCTCGCGCAACCTGTTCGCGGCGCAGTCCTCGGCCGCGGCGCTGACCGCCGGCTCGGGCAAGATGCTCGACGACAGCAAGAAGCTGTTCGACGCGTTCTCCGCATTCGGTTCGGTACGCGACACCCGCCTGTTTCCCAACTTCTGGCTGGGCGTGGTGTCCGGCCTGGTCGCCTTGCTGGCCATCATCGGCTTCGTCTGGAGCTCGGTGCGGGTCCGGTCTCGCGAGCAGGACGTGCGCTACCAGGCACAGGTGGAATTCAACAGCCGCAACCAGCAGGCGATCATGCGGTTGCTGGACGAAATCAGCTCGCTCGGTGAGGGCGACCTGACCGTCAAGGCTTCGGTGACCGAGGACATGACCGGCGCGATTGCAGACGCGATCAACTACGCCGTGGACGAACTGCGCCACCTGGTGACCACCATCAACGACACCTCGGCCAAGGTGGCCGTGTCGACCCAGGAAACCCAGGCCACGGCGATGCAGCTGGCCGAAGCCGCCGGCCAGCAGGCCAACCAGATCACCACCGCGTCCGAGCGCATCAGCGAAATCGCTGCCAGCATCGAACAGGTGTCGCGCAACTCCACCGAGTCGGCCGAAGTGGCGCAGCGCTCGGTGGTCATCGCCGCCGAGGGTGCCGGCGTGGTGCGCGAAACGATTCAGGGCATGGACCAGATTCGCGACCAGATCCAGGAAACCTCCAAGCGCATCAAGCGGCTGGGCGAATCCTCGCAGGAGATCGGCTCGATCGTGGAACTGATCAACGACATTTCCGAGCAGACCAACATCCTGGCGCTCAACGCCGCGGTGCAGGCTGCCTCGGCGGGCGAGGCAGGTCGTGGTTTCGCGGTCGTGGCCGACGAAGTGCAGCGCCTGGCAGAACGCACCTCCAGTGCGACCCGACGCATCGAAGGCCTGGTGCAGACCATTCAGGCCGATACCAACGAAGCGGTCAGCTCGATGGAGCAGACTACCTCCGAAGTGGTATCCGGTGCGCGCCTGGCCGAAGACGCCGGTACCGCGCTGACCGAAATCGAGCGCGTGTCCAACGCCTTGAACAACCTGATCAAGAACATCTCCATCGCCGCGCACCAGCAGTCGGCCGCAGCGACGGATATCACACAGACCATGGGCGTGATCCGTCAGATCACCAGCCAGACATCGCAGGGTGCGGAGCAGACGGCCGAGTCGATCGGCAACCTGGCTCAGCTCGCTGCCGATCTGCGCCGTTCGGTCGCCGACTTCAAGCTGCCGGCGTGACCACGACGCGGAACGGGAAGGGATCAGCAGATGGCGCGTAGTCGCATTACGTCGAAGCAGGAAGTGACCGGTGGCCGCGCAAGCGGTGTGCCGGCCGTAGTCAGGGGGCTGCAATGAGTGCGCTTCGCGATGCGATGAGCCACGCCGCGCTTGGCTGGGTCAAGCCGGAGCTGGACGAGACCTTGCGCCAGGCGCGCAACGAGATCGAGTACTTCGCCGAAGAACCGTCCGACACCAGTCGGATGCGTTTCTGCGCCGGCTACCTGCACCAGGTGCAGGGCACCTTGCGCATGGTCGAGCTGTACGCGCCGGCAATGGTCGCCGAGGAGCTGGAACTGCTGGCCCAGGCCGTGCAGGCCGGCGAGGTGGCCGACCGCGACGAAGCCTGCGCCATGCTGATGCGCGGCACCGTGCTGCTGCCCGATTATCTGGAGCGCCTGCAGAACGGCCATCGCGACATTCCGATCGTGCTGCTGCCGCTGCTCAACGAGATTCGCGCCACGCGTGGCCAGCCGGGCCTGAATGAAAGCGTGTTGTTCGCGTTCGATCCGCAGGCCGGTGTCGCCACCGAAGCCGAGCTGGATCACGCCCGCGGCAGCCTGAGCGGGCGCAATCGCGAACTGCTCGACACGGTCGGCAGCGCGGTCAAGGAAGAATTGCTGCGGGTCAAGGACGCGCTGGATCTGCATCTTCGCACCGGCGGCGAGATCGCCGAGCTGCAGACCCAGGTCAACGACCTGGGCAGCGTGGCCGACACCCTGGGCATGATGGGCCTGGGCGTGGCACGCAATGTCGTCGTGCAACAGCGCGATGCGCTGGCGCGGGTGGTCGACGGCCAGGTGCAGATGGACGAAGGCGTGCTGCTGGATATCGCCGGCGCGCTGCTGTACGTGGATGCCTCGCTGGATGACCAGGTCGCCAGTCTTGGCGCCGACATCGGCGATGGCAACGAAGCCAGCAACAGCGCCACCTCGTCGGAGGTGCGCCGCACCGTGGACGTGCTGGCGCAGGAGGCGATCGCCAATTTCGGCGCGGCGCGCGAACACTTCGTCGCCTTCATCGAAACCAATTGGGACCACGCCCGTCTGGCCGACGTGCCGCATCTGCTCGGCGAAGTCGGCGGTGCCTTGCGCATCCTCGAACTGCCGCAGGCGGCCGATTATCTGGAAGGCGTGCGCCGGTATGTCGACCTGGAATTGATCGGCAAGCAACGCGTGCCCAGTGGCCGCCAGCTGGACACCCTGGCCGATGCGATGGCCAGCCTGGAGTACTACCTGGAAGCCCTGCGCGAGCGCCGTCCCGGCCGCGAGGAGATCCTGGACATCACCCGCAACAGCCTGGAAACGCTGCGTTATTGGCCGCTGCCGTCCGGGCAGCCGTCAGAATTGCCGGTGGGTACCGACCAGCCGGGCAGCGTTATCGAGCCGCAACAGGTCGCCGTTGGCGGACTGCAGCTTGCCGAAAGCCCAGATGCGGCGGCCAACGATGCCGCGCCGGCCGCAGCGCTGGAGTGGGCCAACGAGACCGTGGTGGAATCGCCGTTCGCGGCCAGTGCGGTGCACGACATCGGTGCGGCAGCGACCGACACGGTGTTTTCGTTCGACCCGGTTGCCGCCGAGGAAACCGTGTCCGGTCAGGCGCACGTGCCGTTTACGGTGGCGCCGCTGGAGCTGTCCGACGCTGGCGCGCAGGCGCCCGGCGGTTGGCAGCTGGAAACCACCGAGCAGGTGGCACCGATCGCACCTTCCGCGTTCGACCCGGTGTCGGCCGAACAGGATGGCCATCTTGCAAGCGAGGCCGCGCAGGTCAGCTACACCGTGGACCTGAGCGCCCTGGAACAGGGGCATGCCGCTGCGCCGGTGGTGGCCGATGAGGCGCCGCTGCAGATCGAACAGATCACGTTGCCGGGCGACGCCGATCAGACCGACGCGCCGCTGGATTTCATTGCCGAAAACGAAACGCGCCGTGCGCAGGTCAGCATCGAAGATGCGTTCTCGCCGCCGCCAGCTCCGCCTGCGCTGCCGCAGGAGCCGGACGGCCCGTTCGTGGATACCGTGCCCGCCGCACCGGACGCACCCGCCGAGGCCACTGCCGAGCAGGCCACTCCGCGTGTGCAGCAGGCCGTGGTCAGCGAGTTCGAGCTGGATGCGGCATCGGCAGCGTTTCTGGCCGATCTCGATGCAGCTGCCGCGCAGTTCGACACCGAGCGGCCGCAGGTCTCGCCGAGCAGTACCGATACCGCAGCCGACACCGCGCCGGTGCAGGCGCCTGCCGAACCGGTGCCGGTGGCGGCCGATGCCGGCATCTTCGGCGGCTTCGGCGACAGCGATATCGATGACGACATCCGCGAGGTGTTCCTCGAGGAATTCGACGAGGAACTGGTCAACCTGGGGCAATTGCTGCCGGTCTGGCGCGCTGCGCCGAACAGCCCGGACAACCTGCGTCCGATCCGCCGCGTCTTCCACACCCTGAAGGGCAGCGGCCGCCTGGTCGGCGCCAGCATGCTTGGCGAGTTCAGCTGGAAGATCGAGAGCATGCTCAACCGCGTGCTCGACAACTCGCGCCCGCCCAGTCCGGCGGTGGTGGCGATGGTCGAGCTGGCCTACGAGGTGCTGCCGCAATTCAACGCGGCGCTGCGCGACCAGGGCCGCATCCAGGCGGATCTGCCGGAAATCCAGGCGATTGCCGAGCGCGTGGCTGCCGGTGAAGAGGTCTATTACGTGCCTGCGGCGGCAACGCCGGTAAGCACCGAGGTGTCCGCGGTTGCGGCCGTGGCCGGCGCATCTGCCGCCAGCGGCGGAACCCCGGCATCGGTGGACAGCGTGCTGCGCGAAATCCTCGAAGCCGAAGTCGCGACCCATCTGGAAACCGTCAACGCCTGGCTGCAGGCCACCCAGGCGGCGCCGCAGTTGGCGACCGAAGAACTGTTGCGTGCCGTGCACACCATGAGTGGCGCGTTCGCAATGACCGACGTGCCGGAAATCACCCTGGTGACGACTCCGGCCGAGAGCTATGTGAAGCGTCTGCTCGCGGCATCGGCAACGCCGTCGCCCGACGGGATCGACGCGATTGCGGCCATGGCCGCGGTGATCGCCATCACGGTCACCGCATTGCGTGCCGAGGCGCCATTGATTCCGTCGTTCGCGCCGTTGAGCGAGCGCCTGCGCGCCCTGGTGGACACCCTGCCGGAAGCGCAGTGGCCGCCACAGGCGTTCCTGGAAGAGCTGGACGACGTCGACGGGGCAGGCGAACAGGCTGCTGCCGGCGACGCGACGGTCGAACTGACCGGCGTGGAAGACCTGTCGCAGTACCTGGATGCCAGCGCACTGCCGTCCGACTCCGCCTCGCCGACGCAGATGGCCGACCACACGCCCGGCACCGAGGTCTCTGCCGAGGCTCCGATTGCGGTGGACGAACTGGCCGACGCCGAGGCCGACCAGGACGTCACCTATGCGCTGCAGGCACCGGCGCCGGACGATCACGACGCACTGTCGCAGGATCAACACGCCGCGCATGCCGACACTGCGGAGATGGCAGTGGACGACACAGCAGCCGTGCAGGGCGACGCCGTGGGCGCCGACCACCACGCAGCTGCGGCGCAGGCCGACGACGCACACGACACGCTGGCCGATGAGCCGGCAGTCGACGCCGATGCCTGGGACGCCACCGAATCGCAGCCTGCCGCCGCCGCCGACGCGGCGCTGGCGCACGATGCAGCGCAGATGCCGGCCGATTCGGCTGACACGCAGGCGCATGCCGTGTCCGATGCGGATGCGTCGTTCGCTGCGCACGACGCGGCAGCGGGCGATCCGGCTGCAGACGGCACGGATACCCGCGTTTCCACGCAGGACGCCGTGGTGGTGGACGAGCTGGCCGACGCGGAAGCCGCGCTTGGTCAGACGCAGACGCTTGCCAGCGCGGACGACGCCCAGGCCGTGGCCGACGACGCAACGGTCGAGAGCATCGACGCGCTGGAAGCGGTGCACACCGATGCTCAGGTGGGCGAGGAGGCACCTGCCGCGATCGCCGAAGACTGGACGCCGGAAACCACGGCGCTGGACAGCGTGTCGACCGATCACGCCCTGCCGCTGACCGATCAAGGCGAGGCGGAATACACCACCGCACCGTCCGATGCCGATGCCGGCGCGCCGGTCCACTCCGAGGATGTCGCCGAGCAGGCAAGCGACGACGAAGCCGCACCGTCGCACGACGTCGACGCACAGCATGCTGCGCAGTCGCAGTCGCAGTCGCACGCGGACGCCGAGGCACAGGCGGAGCAGTCGCAGTTGGAGCAGCCCGCTGCCTGGGACATGCCGTCCGAGACACACGCAGAGTCCGGCGAGCACGCCGAGACGGCCGAGCACGCGGCAGTCGAGGATGCGACGCACGGCGAGCACGTTGCCGAGATCGAGGCCGAACACGCCGATGCGGCGCAGTCCGCTCAGCATGACGACGCCGTGCATGCCGATGCGGCGCTGCCCGAGCACACCATCGAATCGATGCAGGCGTTCGAAATGGCGCATGCGGCCGATCAGGTGGAACAGGCGGGCGATCCGCAATCGGACATCGCGCCCGACGTGCACGCCGAGCCGGTCGCCGAGACCGACGCGCAGCACGATGGCGAGCCTGCATCCATCGATGCGAGGGCCACGACAGACCAGGTCGAGTACATGGAGCAGGCCGAGCACGCCGATGCTGCCGAACATGACGCCTCTGCCAGCGAACATGCGGCCGAGCCGGCCGACACTGCCGCCTTCAGTGCGCCGGTGGAAGACGCCGCGCGTACCGACACCGTCAGCAATGACGTCGGTGCCGCGTTCGATGTGGGCCCGCTCAACTTCGATCAACTCGACGGCGAACTGGTCGACATCTTCGTCGAGGAAGGCCGCGACCTGCTGGACCACTGCGATGGCCTGATCGCGCGCATGCGCGAAGTGCCGGAAGACCGCGACGTCCTCAACGGACTGCAGCGCGATCTGCACACGCTCAAGGGCGGTGCGCGCATGGCCGGCATCAACGCCATCGGCGATCTCGGTCACGCGATCGAATCGCTGCTCGAAGCCGTGGCGGCCAACCGCACCGACATCGATCGCGACGACGTGCGTCTGTTCGAGCGCGGCTTTGACCGCCTGCATCAGCTGTTGACCCGCACCGGCATGCACCGCGCCGTGGCGATGCCGACCGACCTGGTGGAAGCCTTTGAAACCCGTACCCGTGGCCGCAATGCCGCACCGCCCAGCGACGCCGATATCCGCGCGATCGCCAAGGCGTCGGTGGAACCGGCGCCGCTGTCCGCCCCGGTTCCGGTGGAAGGCCAGGCCGAAGAAGACTTCCTGCCCCGCGTGCAGCAGGAGCAGGTGCGCGTGCGCGCCGATCTGCTCGATCGCCTGGTCAACCACGCCGGCGAAGTGGCGATCTACCGCTCGCGCCTGGAGCAGCAGCTGGGCGCGTTCCGTGGCGCCATGGGCGAACTGGATCGCACCAACGCCCGTCTGCGCGATCAGTTGCGACGTCTGGATCTGGAAACCGAAGCGCAGATCGTGGCGCGGTATCAGCGCGAACAGGACCAGGGCGATCGCACCTTCGATCCGCTGGAACTGGACCGCTTCTCCACCCTGCAGCAGCTCAGCCGCGCCTTGAACGAATCGGCGGCCGACTTGGGCGGTTTGCAGGGCGTGCTGGAAGATCTTTCGCGCCAGTACGACGGCCTGCTGCAACAGCAGTCGCGCGTCAGCTCCGAGCTGCAGGACGGCCTGATGCGCGCGCGCATGGTGCCGTTCGATGGCCTGGTGCCGCGGTTGCGCCGTGTGGTGCGTCAGGCGGCCAGCGACACCGGCAAGCAGGTACACCTGGTGCTGGAAGGCACCCAGGGCGAACTGGATCGCAACGTGCTCGATCGCATGGTCGCGCCGCTGGAACACATGCTGCGCAACTCGGTCGCGCATGGGCTGGAAACGCCCGAGCAACGTCGCGATGCAGGCAAGGCAGAAGAAGGCAGCATCGTGATCCGTCTGCGCCGCGAAGGCTCGGAAATCGTGCTGGAAGTGGCCGACGACGGTGCCGGGCTGGACCGGGACGCGATCCGTCGCCGTGGCGAACAGCGCGGCCTGATCGAACCGGGCCAGGAACTGAGCGAGGCCGAACTCGATGGCCTGATCTTCGCGTCCGGCTTCAGCACCTCCGAGCAGGTCAGCCAGCTGGCTGGCCGTGGCGTGGGCATGGACGTGGTGCGCAACGAGGTGCGCCAGCTCGGCGGCTCGGTGGACATCCACTCTGTGCGTGGCCAGGGCGTCACTTTCACCTTGCGCCTGCCGCAGACGCTGGCGGTCACCCAGGCGGTGTTCGTGCGGATCGGCGACACCACCTTTGCGGTGCCGGTGGCGTCGGTCAGCGGTATCGGTCGCATCTCGCGCAGCCGTTACGAATCGGGCGAGGGCGGTTACCACTACGCCGGCGAAGAGTACGTGCTGCACGACCTGGGCTCGCTGGTCGGCCAGGCCGCCGCGCGTGCCGATGGCCAGGCACAGGTGCCGTTGCTGCTGGTGCGTGCGGGCGACCTGCGCGCTGCGGTGGCGATCGATCAGGTGCTGGGCAACCGCGAAATCGTGGTCAAACCGGTCGGCCTGCAGATCGCCTCGGTGCCGGGCATCTACGGCGCCACCATCACCGGCGATGGCCGCGTGGTGGTGATCCTGGACGTGGCGCCGTTGGTACGTCGTTACCTCAGCCAGCCGGCGCGTCCGGCGCTGGACACCCCCGCCGAGGCACAGCGTCAGGTGCCGTTGGTGATGGTGGTGGACGACTCGCTGACCATGCGCAAGGTCACCAGCCGCGTGCTGGAACGCCACAACCTGGACGTCACCACCGCCCGCGACGGTGTCGAGGCACTGGAACTGCTCGAAGAGCGCGTGCCCGACCTGATGCTGCTGGACATCGAAATGCCGCGTATGGACGGCTACGAGCTGGCCACCGCGATGCGTGCCGACCCGCGCTTCAAGGCGGTGCCGATCGTGATGATCACTTCGCGCAGTGGCGAGAAGCATCGCCAGCGCGCCTTCGAGATTGGCGTGCAGCGCTACCTGGGCAAGCCTTACCAAGAGTTGGATCTGATGCGAAACGTGTATGACCTGCTGGGGATCGCCCGTGTCCGAGACTAATGGCGCGATGGGAACTCCGGTCGCCTTGCTAGGCCGGCCCGGACAGGCGCGCGAGCGCCTGCGCGAAGCGCTTGGCCTGGCCGGCGCGCAGGTGGTGCTGGAAGACGAGCCCGCGGCGGTGGACGTGCAGATGCTGCGCGATGCCGAGCCGGTGGCGGTGCTGGTCGCGCTGGAACCGGCGATCGAAGACGCACTTGAAGCGCTGGAGCCGGCCTTCAACATGCCCGGCGTGACGGTGATCTTCGACGAGGCCGAACTCACGGTGCGCCGCGAGGGCTGGGAGGCGCAGCGCTGGGTGCGCCATCTGGCCGCCAAGCTGCATGGCCATGCCGACGTATTGCCGCCGGGCACCGAAAGCGAGCCCTCGCTGCAGCCCGAGCCCGGCCTGACGCTGGCACCGCAGCAGCATTCGGACCTGCAGCTGGACCAGCACCTGGAAGCGGCCGCGCATGCCTTCGAAAGCGTGCCGGGCGATGCCTTGTTCACCCATGCCCTCAAGCACGCCGAGACATCGGCCGGCCAGACGCTGGGCGATTCCAGCACCTGGGGCCTGGTGGATGAGGTCGCCGTGGTGGTGCGTCCGCGCACCGAACCGGATGTGGCCGCGTTGTCCACCGGCGGCTTGTCGCTGGTGGAGCTGGAGCACAACGGCGAGGTCACAGGCGCGGTGCTGGTGATGGCCGGGATCGGCGGGCCGGATGCGATCCGTCGCCTGCTGGCCGCATTGCCGCCGGAATTTCCGCGTGCCGTCCTGGTGCGCATGACGCTCGAGGGTGGCCAGTACGGCAACCTGGTGCGGCAGATGGGGCGTGTGTCCGCGCTGCCGGTGGACCTGGGCGAAGCCGGGCAGGCCGTCGCGCCGGGCAAGGTCTATGTGCTGTCCGACGAGATCGGCCTGCGGCAGCACGCCGGCGCACTGGCCTTCGTGGCGCAGAGCGATCCGGCCGGGTTGATCGCCGCATTGCCGCCGGCCGACAGCGCCGTGCTGATGCTCAGCGGTGCCAACGAAGCGTTGGTGGAGGCCTCGCTGGCGCTGGCCGAGCAGGGCGCCTGGCTGGCGGGTCAGTCCGCCGATGGCTGCTACGACCCAGCTGCGGCAGCGCGGCTGGCGCGAAAAGGTATGTTGACCGGCGACCCCGCGCAGTTGGCGCAGGCGTTGGCACAGCGTTGGCCGGCGTAAGCCGGGCGCTCCCTCTCAGATCGGAACAGTGCGATGAGCTACGCCAATAACGACGAAATCCGCGGCGTCCTGATTCAGGCGGGCAACGAGCGCGTGCTGCTGCCCAATGCGACGGTGGCCGAGGTGATGTCGCGCGTGGCGGTCGAAGCGCTGCCGGACATGCCGCGCTGGGTGGTCGGGCGCATCGACTGGTACGGCTGGAAGGTGCCGCTGTTGTCGTTCGCACGCCTCAGCGGCCTGGGCGACGAGCCCACCGCGCTCAACAACAAGGTCATCGTGCTGAAGGCGCTGGGCAGCAATCCCGCACTGCCGTACTTCGCCCTGCTGACGGCCTCGTTCCCGCAGCTGATTTCGGTGCCGCGCGACGGACTGCTGGCCGACGCGTCGGAAGACGCGCTGCCGGAAGGCGTGCACATGCGCGTGCTGCTCGGCGAGCAGAGTGCGCTGTTGCCGAACCTGGATGCCATCGAGTGGCAGGTGGCGCAGGCGCTTGCAGCGGCCGACGCCGCCTGATGGCGGCGAACCACCTTTCTGTCGATTCCTCCGTCAGGCGCTGACGGTGGTTGAAAGCGGTGCCGCCTTCATCCGGTTCGATGCCGAGCGGCTGGCGAGTGCCGGCTGCTTGATCGGGAAGCCCCGGATCACCGCTGGTCTATCGCAGTGTGGTTGCGCCATGCGCATGTGGCCGATGACGTCTTACCGTGGCGTAGCCGCCGGTTCCCGGCGCAGCGGCTACCGGTGCAACGCTCTCAGATGACCTGGCGCCGCCGAGTCTTGCATCGCCTGGCACGGCACTGCCGCCTGGGCGTTGCAGGGCGATGGCATTGCGGCAATGGAGGTGAGCGATGAGCCTGCCGGCGTTTTTGCCGCGGCGGCATGCCGACGGCGTGCTGCTGTGCGATCTAGCAAGCGTCGATCCGGCGGCGGTTGCCGAGTATCACGCGCGCAATCGTGCGCACCTGGCAGATGCGATGCCGTTGCGGCCGGATGCGTTCTACACCGCAGAAGGCTGGCGGCGGTTGTGCATCGCCTATCGCAATTGAGGGTTGGCAGGGATTCGTGTAAAACACAGCCAAAAGTGGGCTAACTTGCTGTCAGTAAAGGTTTCTTACACGAATCCCTGCCAACCCTCA
>NZ_CM002139.1:3746746-3780377 GCF_000454545.1 Xanthomonas cassavae CFBP 4642 | reverse complement strand
CGCCACCTCGTTGGCTTCAGGTGACAGCAGCATCCACCCAGCGCGGCGCAGATCCTGCGACAGGCGGCTGATGGTCAGGGCTAATCAGGAATATGCATGCTGGTATGCCAATGCGGAGCCCTCGGCCACTCTCCCGCGGCCCCTTGAGCCAAGGGCAAGTTGGCTTGGCTGCCAGAGCTGGTTTCCCAGATCCCCGGTGTGATGCGCTTTTCCCGCGCGGCATCGCACCATCGTTCGAGCGCGGCACCTACTGGCCGGAGGCCATATGGACGAATCTCGCTACGTCGTACGCATCCATCCCGAGCAGGGCGGCTGGTGGGTCACCCGCCCACAGTGGTCGCCGCTGCGCTATCTGCGTGAGCAGGGTGCCCTGGAAAATGCCGAGCTGATGGCCAAGCTGCACTGCCTGACCACCGGCCAGCCCAGCGGCGTGGTACTGGATACGGCCGACGGCGAGCGGGTGGTGCGTCGCTACGGCTGAGCGCCGTCACTGCTGGCTCGCCTTGCTTGCAACGGCGGTCCGGCACTGCCCTGGAAGTGGGCGCAATGATGTCTTGCCCACCGTGGCCCACGACTGCAGACGCTGGGTGCAGGGCGTGAAGTCGTCAGCCGCCACAGATGGGGCACGCGACCTTGTCATGGTCTCAGGCGAGTACGTCGCGTTGGGTCGTTGGCAGGTGCCCGCTCGTGGCGCCTGCCAATGGCCCGATCGACTACGCCAGCCCGATCGCTGCCGGTAAAGTGGGGGCGCGCAGTGTCCCGGGTTTGCGCCATCGCCATCGTCGGTTAGATTCGCTGTCATCGGCCGCCGTGGTTCGATCCGCATTGGCGGCCCTCCTGCCGGATCACCGCCTGTCGTGACTGCATCTGTGACCGCCCTCATTCAGAACGACATCGTGGTCTTCGGCCTGATCGCCGCCACCCTGGGGGCCGTGTTCTGGACCTCGTCGCGCGAGCAGGGGCCTTGGCGGCGGTTCTACGCCGTGATGCCGGCCTTGTTGCTGTGCTACCTGCTGCCGGGCATCTACAACACCATCGGTCTGATCGACGGTGCCACTACCCGGCTATACAACCCCATCGCCCGCGACGTACTGCTGCCGGCCGCGTTGATCCTGCTCACCTTGAGCATCGATCTGCGCGCCATCCTGGGCCTGGGCCCCACGCTGGTGGCCATGTACCTGGGGGCGTCGCTGAGCATCATGCTGGGCGCCGTGGTCGCATTCTGGGTGATGCGCTGGCTGCATCCGGCCACCGTGGCGGGCGATACCTGGGCAGGCATGGCAGCGTTGGCAGGTAGCTGGATCGGCGGCGGCGCCAACATGCTGGCGATGCGCGAGGTGTTCAACGTGGACGCGACCACGTTCGGTCAGTTCGCGGTGGTCGATGTCGGGGTCGGTTATGTCTGGATGGCGGTGCTGATCTTCATGGCCGGGCGTGCCCGCACGATCGATGCGCGCAGCAGCGCCGACACGCGCGCGCTGGATGCGCTGCAGGAGCGCATGGCGCGCTTCCAGGCCGAGCATGCGCGGATTCCCAGCCTGACCGACCTGATGGTGATCGTGGCAGTGGCCTTTGGCGGTGTCGGCCTGGCGCATGCGCTGGCCAACCCGTTGGCCGCGTGGTGCAAGGCGCACCTGAGCTGGGCTGGCCAGTTCAGTCTGGACACGCCGTTCGTCTGGGTGGTGGTGCTGGCCACCAGCCTGGGGCTGCTGCTGAGCTTCACCCGCGCACGCACTCTCGAAGGCGCCGGTGCTTCCAGGATCGGCTCGCTGCTGCTGTATTTCCTGATCGCCTGCATCGGCATGCAGATGGATCTGCTGGCGCTGCTGGACCGGCCCTGGCTGTTCCTGCTCGGCCTGATCTGGATCGCAGTGCATATCGCCCTGCTGTGGGGCCTGGGCCGCTGGCTGCGGGTGCCGTTCTTCTATTTCGCTATCGGCTCCCAATCCAATATCGGCGGCCCGGCGTCCGCGCCGGTGGTTGCCGCTGCCTTCCACCCCGCGCTGGCGCCGGTGGGTGTGTTACTGGGCACGATGGGCTATGCCACCGGCACCTACCTGGCGTATCTGGTCGGCATCACCCTGCGGGCGATGGCAGGGGCCGGGTAGCTGAGGTGGGACACCAGCCGATGCGGTGGAGCTGTTCGACGGAACGGCTCCACCTTCCGGTCGGCTCGGCAGGCACGCGCGGACGCTGCTGTTGAGTGCGAAGCTACAGACATCGCGCCGGCAGCCGCGATCCTGCCAAAGATGTCTGCCTGCGCGATGGGTGATCCGGACTACTGCTGGATCACCCTGCGCTGCTCTTCCTGCCGCTGCACAGGCAGTTGGGCCTGCTGCTGATTGTGCTGCTGCAGCTGGCTGACATTGCCTTGTGCAGGCTCGTTGGCGGCAGCAGCGGTCTGCACATGGCTGCGCAGATGGGTGGGGTCGTCCATGCGTCCCTGCACCGCGATCAGGCTGTCGCCGTTGCGGTTGGGAATCAGGTGATCGATCCGCTGCAGGCCGTCATTGCCCGCACGTGCTGCCACGCTGGCCGCCGTGTTGATGAATGCGGTGTCGTCGCGCAGCCCGAGCCGTTCGCGCTGGCCATCCAACTGCATCACCGCATCGTTGAACAACTGGCTGCCGGGCTGCAGGGAGGCGCCACGGGTCTGCGCCGAGGCCTGCATGTCCTGCGCCTGGATGACCGAATCCAGGCCATGCAGATCCAGGCGATGCTTGAGCATCATGCCGGGCACCAGGCGCTGTCCGAACGATAGCGGGTCCGGCTCCGGCAACTCGATCTGATGGCCGGCCGCGTTAGGCATCGTCCACTTCAGCGGGATGCTGTCTTCCTGCAGGTGGGTCAGGATTTCATTCTTGACGTGATACCCGCGGATCAACTCGCTGCTGGCGTAGTCCTTGGCCGCCGATGCATCCAGACCCTGGCGTTCGAGCGTGCGATCGTTGACGCCGGCTGCGTTGTAGGTCACGGCCGGGATGTCATTGACCATGGCCGAGGCTGCGGCCAGGCCACCGCCCAATGAATGGCCGGAAATGACCATCTGATCGCCGAATGCCTGCCGTGCCTGGCTGCCGAGCTGGATTGCCGACGCGTATTGCGCGTCGTCGAACCCCAGGCCCTGGCCGATATTGTGTTTCCAGTCCTTGCCTTCGTCGGTGCCGCAGAAGCCAAGGACGACCTGACCCTGGTCATTGCGGTAGAACGCGGCATCGAAACCGCTCTTGGCGTCGTGCAGCAGTGCAGGGTCGATGCCGGCCTGCTGCAGCGCGCTATCGTCCATGCGCGACCAGCCGTTGGCCAAGGGCGCAAAGGTTTCGGCGCCACCCTCGCGACGCTGGTTCGCGGTGGCGTAGAGGTCCTGCAGCAATTCGGGAAACTGCCGATCCTGCGGGTGAGGGTGTTGTCCCCGCATCGATTCTGCGAACGGGGTGGATACGGGATTGGAAGACGATGTGTCTGGCGGGCTCATGCGCGGCTCCTTGCGTTCGTCGTACGGAAAGCGCGCTTAGCGGCTGCTTTCCACGGGAATGTCGTGCGCGCTCAACCACGCGCGCACGTCCGATCTGACCTGGTGGCCAGCTGCATTGAGCAGGCGATCCGGCGTGGTGAAGAAATACGCCTGGAAGGTCTTCTGTTGCGCATTGCGCACGCTCGGGTCCACGCCGGCTTCGAGCAGTTGCAGAACGGCCGGGCTGGCGGCGCCGCTCTGTGCCGCCACGTGCAGCAGGCTGTTGCCGGTATGGTCGACGCGCTTCACATCGGCGCCTGCCTCGAGCAGCAGGCCGATCTGCGCGTTGCGTTTGCTTTGCACCGCGCGGAATACCGGCGTCCAGCCGGCACGCGCGCTGACCACATCGATCGGTGCCTTGTGCTGCAGCAGGATCTTCAGATACTGCGGGTCCTTGGCCATTGCGGCCATGTGCACGACCGTTTCCTGGTCCATGCCGGGCAGCGACGGGTCTGCGCCCGCATCGAGCAGCGCATCCAGTGCACGGGGTTGTTCGTTCCAGATCGCCCATTCCAGCAGGGTCACGTTCTGGTCGCCGTGTGCGGCTAGATCGACGGTGGGGGCGAGCGCCTTGATCCGTGCGACATCGCCGTGTGCGATGGCGCCGGCAATTTCGGTCAGGCCTGGGTCGCGGAAGGCGACGGTGTGGTCCTGCAGCGTAGCTGACATGGTGGTTTGCTCCTTGGCACCGGCTGAAGCGGTGCATGAGACCGCGAAAAACGAGGTCGCAAGAACGAGCAGGGTGGGGAATCGCGTCTGCATCGAAATCTCCTTGTCCTGATCGCATCCCTGGTGACGCTGCGGCAAGTCCCGCCACAGCGCGGCCGATCCTACCAGCTGTCAAAATCGGGCGCGGTAAGATTTCGTAACCTGCGTCTGCAGCAGCGTCGATGCATGGCCGGGTCTGCTTGCCGGGCTGTGCAGCTCCCGGGATCGTCCGATGCGTTCCGCGTCACGCAGGCGCCGCGGCATAGCCAACGGTCACAAGGTGGCCGGCATAATGGCGCTTTGCAAGCAGATGGATGCAATGGGTTACGAGCTGCTGATCAGCGACTGCGATGGTGTTCTTGTCGACAGCGAGATATTGGCCGACCGGGTGATGCGCGAGGCGCTCGCCTCTTTCGTGCCGAGCGAGCCACTGGAACAGCTGCTGGAAACCACGTTCGGGCAGACCACGCGGGAGGTGTTGCGGCGTGTGGAAGAGCACTTTGCCTTGCAGTTGCCGGACACCTTGCTGGCGCAGATCCAGGCGCGCAGCGAGTCCCTGATCGCCGCCGAAGTACAGCCGATCCCGGGCGTGCGCGAGGCGCTGGAACAGATTCCGTTGCCGCTGGCGGTGGCATCCAACAGCCGCCGCCACAATGTGATCGCCTCGGTGGAGCGCGCCGGGCTGACCGCGCGTGCGGCCGGGCGCGTCTTCAGCGCCGATATGGTGGAACGGCCCAAGCCGGCGCCGGACGTGTACCTGCTGGCGGCGCGCACCGCCGGCGTGGCACCCGAGCGTTGTCTGGTGATCGAAGACAGCCCGACCGGCGCGACCGCCGCCCTGGCCGCCGGCATGCAGGTGCTGGGATTCACCGGAGCCAGCCATATTCCGCACGGCCATGGCGACAGGTTGCGCCGGATCGGCGTGATCGCGGTGTTCGACGCCATGCGCGACTTGCCGGGGTTGTTCGAACAGATCGCCCGCAAGCAGGCCGGCTGAGCGCGAACCACACCACTACGGGGCACATGCCTGCGCCGTTTGCCTTGAACACGCTGTCCTCGATGGCGCCATCTCGCCCATACAAGGCCGAGATCGGTCATTCAGGGCCACATAACGCACCAGGGCGCGATTAGCATCGCGCCCTGGTGCGTTTCGCTATGTTGCTGACGACTCAACAGCAGCGAAATCCGCTCTTGCCGCCGTAGCGCGCGTCCTGGCGCTCGCGGAAGAACGCCGGATAGTCCATCACCGGCTTGTCGGGATGTTTTTCCAGCATGTGGCGCACGTAATTGTCGTAGTCGGGGATGCCGCAACACAGCCGCGCAGTCTGGATCAGGCGCCGCCAGATGCGGCGATGCACCTGATACTGGCTGGCCAGAACGAGTTGGGTGCCCATTACAGATCCGCCATCTGGTGTGGCTGCAAGGCCACGTACGGGGTTTGGCGGTCGCTGCGTTGCGGAGTGCGGCGCGCAATCACGATTGTCTTGATCGAGTAGATCAGGATCGAACCCACCACGAACAGGAACAGCACCGTCAGCCCGGTGTTGACGTAGGCATTGGTGACGATCTGCTGCATCTGCGGCACTGTCTTGGCCGGTGCGGTGATGGTGTTGCTGGCGATGGCGGCCTGGAACTTGTGCGCCTGCGCCAGGAAGCCCTGCGCCGGGTTGCTGTCGAAGATCTTGATCAGCCCCGCGTAGGTCGTGCACAGCAGCAGCCACAGCGCCGGCACGATGGTGACCCAGGCATAGCGGTCGCGCTTCATCTTGAACAGCACCACGGTGCCCAGCATCAACGCGATCCCGGCCAGCATCTGGTTGGAGATGCCGAACAACGGCCACAAGGTCTGGATGCCGCCGAACGGATCGATCACGCCGGTGTAGAGCAGGTAGCCCCACAGCGCCACGCAGCCGGCGGTGGCGATGATGTTGGCGGCCCAGGATTCGGTCTTCTTCAACGCCGGAATGAAGTTGCCCAGCAGGTCCTGCAGCATGAAGCGGCCCGCACGCGTACCGGCATCCACTGCAGTGAGGATGAACAAGGCTTCGAACAGGATGGCGAAGTGGTACCAGAACGCCATGGTGTCTTCGCCCGGCAGCAGCTGGTGCAGGATCTGCGCGATACCCACCGCCAGCGTGGGCGCACCGCCGGCGCGCGCCAGGATGCTGTGTTCGCCGATATCGCGTGCGGTGGCCTCGAGCGCCTGCGGGGTGATCGAAAAGCCCCACTCGCTGATCTTGGCGGCCACTGCCACGGTGTCGGTGCCGACCAGCGAAGCCGGGCTGTTCATGGCGAAATAGATGCCAGGCTCGATGATCGAGGCGGCTACCAGGGCCATGATTGCCACGAACGATTCCATCAACATGCCGCCGTAGCCGATGTAGCGCATGTGGCCTTCGTTGGCGAGCAGCTTGGGCGTGGTGCCGGAGGCGATCAGTGCATGGAAACCGGAGACTGCGCCGCAGGCAATGGTGATGAACAGGAACGGGAAGATGCCGCCCTTCCACACCGGGCCGTCGCCGGTGGAGGCGAACTGGGTCAGCGCCGGCATCTTGAGATCGGGCATCACGACCAGGATGCCGATCGCCAGCGCCAGGATGGTGCCGATCTTGAGGAAGGTGGACAGGTAATCGCGTGGCGCCAGCAGCAGCCACACCGGCAGCACCGAGGCGACGAAGCCGTAGCCGATCAGCATCCAGGTGATCTGCTTGGCGGTGAAGGTGAAGGCCGGGCCCCAGCTCGGATCCGCCGCGACCTTGCCGCCCAGCCAGATCGCGCCCAGCAGCAGGATCAGGCCGACCACCGAGATCTCGCCGATCTTGCCGACCCGGATGTAGCGCATGTACACGCCCATCATCAGCGCGATCGGCATCGTGGCGATCACCGTGAACATGCCCCACGGGCTTTCGGCCAACGCCTTGACCACCACCATCGCCAGCACCGCCAGGATGATGATCATGATCAGGAAGGCGCCGAACAAGGCGATGGTGCCGGGCACCTGGCCCATTTCCTCGCGCACCAGATCGCCCAGCGAACGGCCGTTGCGACGGCTGGAAAGGAACAGCACCACGAAGTCCTGTACCGCGCCGGCGAACACCACGCCCACCACCAGCCACAGCAGCCCGGGCAGGTAGCCCATCTGCGCGGCGAGCACCGGGCCGACCAACGGCCCGGCGCCAGCGATGGCAGCGAAGTGGTGGCCGAACAGCACATGCTTGTTGGTGGGCACGTAGTCCAGGCCGTCGTTGTTGGCGACCGCAGGGGTAGCGCGGGTGGGATCCAGCTGCATCACCTTGTCGGCGATGAACAAGCTGTAGAACCGGTAGGCGATCAGATAGATCGACACCGCCGCCACCACGATCCATAACGCGTTGATGTGCTCGCCACGCCGCAGTGCCACGGTGCCCAGGCAGAACGCGGCCAGCAGCGCCAGCGCGCCCCAGGCCAGCTTCGAGAACCCTTTCATGCATGCCCCTCGGAAACGATTCGCCCAAGGGTCCCCCTGCGCTCGCCTGCGGTCAATGGCAGCCTCGGACTGCAGGGTAAAACTTTGGTCGTAGGGTGTTTGGGTGCAAGGTGCGCTAGCGGTAGCGCGGCCAGGCCGGCGTTTGGAACGATCGGTTGCAATCGTCGCGATTGGGCGCGTCGCCACGCGCACCCATGATGTCGGCATCCACACACTGCACAGGGACACTGCAATGAGCACCCTCACCACCCCGGCGCATGTGCTGCGCACCATCCGCGGCATGCCCACCTCCGACGGCGCCGGCGTCAAACTCACGCGCGTGATCGGCAGCCAGCAATTGCCGGAGCTGGACCCGTTCCTGATGCTGGACGAGTTCGGCACCGAACAGGCCGAGGACTATCTGGCCGGCTTTCCGAGCCATCCGCATCGCGGCTTCGAGACGGTGACCTACATGCTCGACGGCCGCATGCGGCACAAGGACAACCACGGCAACGAGGGCCTGCTGACGCCGGGCAGCGTGCAGTGGATGACCGCCGGCCGCGGCCTGATCCACTCGGAAATGCCCGAGCAGGAATCCGGGCGCATGCGCGGTTTCCAGCTGTGGGTGAACCTGCCGGCACGCGAGAAGATGACCGACCCGAAGTACCAGGAGTACGCGCCAGACCGCATCCCGGTGGCGCGTCCGGCGCCCGGCGTGACGGTCAAGGTGATTGCCGGCGCGGTGGGCGAGGTGGTCGGGCCGATCGTGCAGCCCGCGACCAGCCCGGTGTATCTGGATATCGCCCTGGATGCAGGCGCAGCATGGGACTACCTGCTGCCCGAGGGCCACAACGCCTTTGCGTATGCCTTCGAGGGTGCGGTGGCAGTGGGCGAGGGCGATGCCGCGCGCAGTCTGCCGGCGCAGGAGCTGGCGGTGCTGGGCGGTGGGCAGTGCCTGACGCTGCAGGCCGGCGAGCAGGGTGCGCGCCTGATCTTGGTGGCCGGACGCCCACTCAACGAGCCGGTGATGCGGCACGGCCCATTCGTGATGAACACCGAGCAGGAGCTGATGCAGGCGTTTGTCGATTTCCAGGAAGGGCGCTTCTGAAGCATCGGGTTTGCGAAGCTGCACCGTCGCGCATGCATCGGCAGGCGCGACCAGCAGCACGCGCGATGCAGTTCGCGCACAGCCGCTACGGGGTGCAGTTCGGGGGCCACCCGGAGCGGTTGCTGTCGTCAGCCACCCTTGAAACAGGAAACGTCATGAGTGACCGCCCCGTCAGTGTCAGCACCGGCAACGTGCCGTACACCGTCACCATCCACGATGGGCAGCGCCGCTGGCTCGGCGATGCACAGCCTGTCAACGGCGGCGCCGATGCCGGGCCGGATCCGCAATCGCAGGTGCTGGGTGCCCTGGGCGCCTGCACGGCGATCACGGTGTCGATAGTGGCGGCGCGCAAGCAGTGGCCGCTGACGGGCGTGCACGTGCATCTGTACTACACCCAGCGCGGTGCAGGCGGGACGGAGATCAGTCGCGAGATCGTGCTGGACGGCGCGCTGGATGACGGTCGGCGCGCACGCCTGATGGAAGTGGCCGACAAGTGCCCGATCCATCGGCTGTTGACCGGCGAGGTGGGCATTGCGACCCGACTACAGATCGAGGTTGCTGCCACCCCCGGTGCCGTCACGCCGTAGGCCTTGTGGCCCGGCGTCGCGTGCGCGTGCAGCTGCCAAGCCCCCTGGTCTTGCGTCCAGCGAAGGCGCGGCCCAACGCGCCATTGTAGATGCAGCCCAACGCGCCATTGGAGATCAGGAACGACACCGCTGCGGTCGCGCCCCCCAGCGCCCAGGCCGCGCACAGCGGCCCCACCGCGGGCGCAAGCCGCGCCGGGCCACGCAGCTGCACTTGCGCGGCGTTGCCTCCAGGCGAGGGCGGCGCCGTGCCTTCAAGGCATCAGCGCTGCAACGCCAGGCTGGCCGGTTGCAGGTCCATCGCCTGCACCAGCGATTGCATCGAGGTGAGTTCCTCGCTGCTGGCGCCGTCGATCCACAGCTGTGCGTAGCGCTTCTTGCCCAGTTCGACCACGGTGACGCGGCGCGATTCCATGCCCGGTATTTCGCGGCCACCCAGGTCGAGCTTGTACCAGTAGAAATCCTCCTGCTGGATCTGGCCCTTTTCGGCGCGGCGATCGCGTGCCAGCACCATGGCGGGGTCGCGGGTGGTCAGCATCACGCCGACCACCTGGCGGCCCTCGGCGTTGAACGCCTTGCAGACCAGATAATCGGCACCGGCCAGTTCGTTCCACTGCAGTCCCGAGGCGGGTGGCAGCGGCGGGCAGACCGGCGCGGTTTGGGCATGGGCGGTGGTGGTGGCGGCCAGCAGCAGACTCAGGCCGACAAGGCAGAATGCAGACTTCATCGAAGGTTCCCCGGCATTGGATGACGATGCGGGACGACGCCAACTCCGTGCCACTGCAGCGCCTCAAGTTCCCCGCTCCAAGGCTGCCGTCCACATGGCGCGCGCTCCGCTCACACCTGCATCACTACCACAGCTGTGCGAGCAAGCTCAAGCCCTGTCGCAACCGGGCGTGGCACCCCTTGTGCAGTGCGGCACCCGCGTAGCGAGACCTGGTTACCCATCCCGCAGGACTCCGCATTCCGCGCATGGTTGCAGGGGTAATTAACCGGCATGGGGGGCGGCGTTTCCGGCAGTGGATGACTTCCTGGTCGTCGCCGGGAATGCTGCCGAAGCGCCCGGCCTGCCAATCCTCCCTGGCCTGTTCGATGTGCTCCTTCAGTTGACGTCGCCGGGGGGATCACCTGGTCCGAGCCCAGCGTGTCGCGGTGGCCGATCTCGCCGGACCACAGGAAGGTCACCGTGGCCAGGCCGATATGCGGATGCGGACGCACGTCGATGCCGTGATCGGGCTCCAGCACCGCCGGGCCCATATGGTCGACGAACACGAACCGGCCGACGCTGCGCGCCTGCAGCGTGGGCGCGGCGGACTTCCAGCCTGCCGATGTCGTGCAGGCGTGGGGCGATCAAGGTGGTCATGGCGCTGGCTCGTGACGGACGGCGAGGCCAAAGCTGCGCATGCGACCTGCGCGCGGCGCACGGCGTTGGTCAAGACGGAATGTTCTGACTGCCACGGTCGCGTACGGCGATGCGCAATGCGCCGGCCGTGCGCAGGACGCGTGCTACAGCAGGCTCGCCTGCGCAGGCAGCGCAATCTCGCCGCGGCGCGAAGCCAGGCGATCCGCAAGACGCGTCGGTTCCGGCAGGCGATACGCACGCAGGGTGCGCAAGGTCCATTCGAGTGCGCCGTGCATGGAGACGCGGTGACCGGGCGAGACGATCAACGGATTGCAGCGCGGCTTGCTGCGCAGTGCCCAGCCGATCTGCGTGCCGCCCAGCAGGATCGGGCTGTGGTCGCCGCGGTCGGCACCCGGCTCCACGAAGGTTCCGGCCAGCCGCTGCTTGGCCACGCCGATGCTGGGCAGGCCGGTCACCACGCCGAAGTGCGCGGCGATGCCGAGCCCGCGCGGATGGGCGATGCCCTGGCCGTCGACGAACACCAGATCCGGCGTGCGCGCCAACAGCGCCAGCGCCTGCAGCAAGGCCGGCAATTCGCGAAAGCTGAGCAGCCCGGGCACATACGCCATCGAGGTCGCCACGCGTGCCACCTGCATTTCCAGCGGCAGCAAGGTCTGCGCATCCAGCAGCACGGCTGCCGCGCGCGTGGTCTGGCCGTCGTCCTCGAAACCGACATCGAATCCGGCCAGCAACTGCGGCGTTGCGGCGACGGCGTCCTGCAGCACGACCTGCCTTGCCAGTTGCCGCTGCAACTGTCGCGCCTGGGGGACACTGCCGTCCCAACCGGCGAATACGGGAGCGATGTGGGGCATGGTCGCAGCATCGCGTGCAGCGCGTGGGCAGCTCGTGCACGCCAGCGATGCGCTGGCTGCCGCTACAATCGCAGGCTGATCGGCCCCCAATCGGAGAACCGTAGTGACCCGCAAACTCGTACTGCTGCGCCATGGCCAGAGCCAATGGAATCTGGACAACCGTTTCACCGGCTGGGTGGATGTGGACCTCACCGAGCAGGGCCGCCAGGAAGCGGCGGCGGCCGGCAAGCTGATGAAGGATGAAGGGCTGCAGTTCGATGTTGCCCACACCTCGGTGCTCAAGCGCGCCATCCACACGCTGCAGGGTGCTTTGAAGGAGCTCGACCAGGACTGGCTGCCGGTGTCCAAGAGCTGGCGCCTCAACGAGCGCCATTACGGCGGGCTGCAGGGCCTGGACAAGGCCGAGACTGCGGCCAAGCACGGCGAGGAGCAGGTCAAGATCTGGCGCCGCTCCTACGACATCCCGCCGCCGGCGATGGACGTCAACGACCCGGGCCACCCGTGTCACGACCGCCGCTACGCCACCCTGGACCGTAATGCATTGCCGGGCACCGAGTCGCTGGCCACCACGCTGGTGCGCGTGCTGCCGTATTGGCACGACGCGATTGCGCCGCAGTTGAAGGCCGGCCAGACCGTGCTGGTGACCGCGCACGGCAATTCGTTGCGCGCGCTGTACAAGTACCTCAACGACGTTTCCAACGAGCAGATCCTGGAGCTCAACATCCCCACCGGCATCCCGCTGCTGTTCGAGCTGGACGACAACCTGCAGGTGCAAAACTTCCGTTACCTGGGCGACCCGGAAGCGGCCAAGCGCGCGGCCGAAGCGGTGGCCAACCAGGGCAAGGCGAAGTAATCGCCACGCGTGGTTGCAGCGCTGCGTGCGTCGCGCGCAGCGCCTGTCTTTGTGTGGCACGCGGCTGCAAAGCGCCGCGTGCTGGGTTGAATGGAAGCGGCGTGTGGGCGTGATGCGCGCGCCGCGCCGATATGCAGGCGAGACATGATGTCCGGCAAACGTAAAACCCAGCAGATGACGGCGGTCTACTGTCGCGCGTATCTGGTGACGCTGGGCCTGCTGGTGGCAGGCGGCGCTGCCTTCGTCGCCCTGGCCGCTGGCGACATCTCCGACGCCGGCCTGGTGCTGGTGTTGCTGATCTGCGCAGTGGGCGTGCTGCTGCTGGGGTTTGGCGTTGTCGGGCCGGCGCGACAGATGGACGCGTTGGCCGATGCGACATCCGCGCATGAGGCAGCCCTGGTGCTGATGATGTTGGCGTACCCGGTGTACCTGTTGATGGCGCCGTTTTACGCGCAGCATTGACTGCATGCGATGGCGCGCGTTGCGCCGGGATGCAGGTATTAGGTGAAACAGGCGGTCGCGGCGTCAGTGATAGACGTGCCAGCAGCCTGTCGTTGCACTGATGTTGGCGAAGGCACGGCAGCGGACGTCATGGCGTTGCGGTGCCGGTGCAGTGATTTTGGTGTGGCCGGTTGCAGAGTAGCTGACGAAGAAGCGAGCGCCGTCTGATGCGCTGATCTTCGCTGGCGGCTCGCGACCGGCTGCCGACTTTTTTCGACCGCGCAGACGCGGTCATGGTTTGGAGAATTCAATGACGTTGAACAAGTTTGCGCCGCTGTCGCTTGCCCTGGCCATCGTGGTCGTGCTGTCTGCGTGCGGTGCCTCCGACGACGCCCCCAAGGCCGCGCCCGCCGCGCCGCAGGCCGCACCGGCCAGGGTGGATGTGTCCAAGCTGGATGCGCCGATCGTGGCGTTCGGCAGCGGCGATCTGGATCCGGCCATCAGTGCGTGCCAGGACCTCAACGGCTTCGTCAACGCCAAGTGGCTCAAGGCCAACCCGGTGCCGTCCGATCGCAGCAGCTGGGGCAGTTTCGAAGTGCTGGCCGAGCGCTCGTTGACCATTCAGCATGCGCTGGTAAAGCAGCTGGCGCGCGGCAATCTGTCGGCCGGATCGGTGGATGCCAAGATCGCCGACCTGTGGCGCACCGGATCGGACGAGGCGGCCATCGACACCGCCGGCATCGCCCCGCTGCAGCCGCAGTTGCAGGCCATCGATGCGCTGGCCGATGCGCCAGCCATCGCCGCGTGGTTGCGCGACAGCTATGCCAAGGGCCAGGGCGTCGTGTTCTCGTTCGGTGCCAATGCCGACTACAAGAATTCCGAGCAGATGATCGCCTACGCAGGGCAGGGCGGTCTGGGCCTGCCCGAGAAGGGCTATTACAGCGATCCGGCGCAGGCCAAGATCCGCGAGCAGTACGTGGCGTATATCGCACGGGTGCTGGAGTTGTCCGGCATTCCCGCCGCGCAGGCCAAGGCGGTGATGGCATTCGAGACGCGGCTGGCCAAGGCCTCGCTGTCGCGGATCGAGTTGCGCGACCCGGCCAAGCGCTACAACCCGGTCGATGTGGCCGGCGCCAATGCGGTGACGCCGCATTTCGACTGGCAGGCGTTCTTCAGTGCGCTCAAGGTGCCGGCCGCTACGTTCTCGCTGAGCCAGCCCGGCTATTTTGCCGAGCTCGATGCGATGCTTGCGGACACGCCGGTGGACACCTGGAAAGCTTACTTGCGTTTCCACAGCATCGATGAAGCGGCGCCGTATCTGGCCAAGCCGTTCGAGCAGGCCAACTTCGATTTCTATGCGAAGACGTTGCGCGGCCAGCAGGACATGCTGCCGCGCTGGAAGCGCACCTTGAACGCGGTCAACAAGGCGATGGGCGAGGCGCTGGGCCAGCTTTACGTGCAGTCCGCATTTCCTGCCGAGTCCAAGGAGCAGATGCAGCAGCTGGTACAGAACTTGTCGGTCGCCTTGAAGGCGCGGCTGGAACAACTGGACTGGATGAGCGCCGAGACCAAGCAGCGCGCGCTGGAAAAGTGGGCCAGCTTCACCCCCAAGATCGGCTACCCGGATCAGTGGCGCGACTGGTCGGGATTGGAGACGCGTGGCGACGGATTCCTGGCCAACATGCAGGCCGCCCAGGCCTTCAATTACCGCTACATGCTGGACAAGATCGGCAAACCGGTGGACAAGCGCGAGTGGCATATGACCCCGCAGACGGTCAATGCGTACTACAACGCCACCCGCAACGAGATCGTGTTCCCGGCGGCGATCCTGCAACCGCCATTCTTCGATCCCAAGGCCGATCCGGCGCTGAACTACGGCGGCATCGGTGCGGTGATCGGGCACGAGATGATGCATGGCTACGACGACTCCGGCAGCCAGTTCGATGGCAAGGGTAATTTCGACACCTGGTGGTCCGATGCAGACCGCAAGCTGTTTACCCAGCGCACCGATCAGCTGGTGGCGCAGTTCGACGGCTACGAGGCAATCCCTGGCGTGCACGTCAAGGGCAAGCTGACCCTGGGCGAAAACATCGGCGACCTAGGTGGCCTGACCGTGGCCTACGACGCCTTGCAGATGGCGCTGAAGGAACAGCCCGATGCCAACAAGCAGATTGACGGCTATTCGCAGGACCAGCGCTTCTTCATGAACTGGGCCACGGTGTGGCGTCGCAACTTTACCGACGGCGAATTGCGCGTACGCCTGAATACCGACCCGCATGCACCGGCCAATTTCCGTGCCAACGGTGCGCCATCGAACATGCCGGTCTTCGCGCAGGCGTTCCAGTGCAAGCCGGGCGATGCGATGGTGCGCGGCGACAAGGACCGCGTTGCGATCTGGTAAGCGCCGTGGGTTGAACCACCGCGCGCGCTTCCGGCGGGCGCGGTCGTTGGCGGCTGCGGTATGCAGCGCGGGCGTTGCAGGCGTGCTGGCCTGCACGCCGCAGCAGCTGACCTGCCGCGACCGGTTGGGCCATGGACAACGCACTGCCGCGTGACCATTGACCAGGAACGGCGGTGGCGCATCTGTCACGCGGGTGCTGCCTTGCGTGCGTGCCGTCAGTGGTTACCGGTGCCGCATGCGAGGCTGCTCGACTGCGGCAGAGCGCTGTGTTGACAGTAGGCAGTCGCACACCGCAAGCCTGCCCCCCGAAAGCGGTGCTGCAACATCCAATGCCAGATGTGCCCGGACGCCGCCCCGGCGCGGGCAGCTGCGCGTGCACATGGAGTTGCGCGATCGACCTCTACACTGCTGCGCTGGCAAGCCCTGGGGTCGGCAGTGACCAAGCGGAACGTCTTCAAATGGATCGGCATCGGCATGCTGGTGCTCGTGCTGGGCAGCGTGCTGTCGCTCTATGGTTACGGCCGTTTTGCCGATCGTCAGCGCGGGCAGGTCAGCCACGCGTTGCCCGCCACGGCAGTGGTCACCGCCATCGACAAGGTGGTGGCGCCGCTGCAGCACGCGCATGCCGCACAGACCGGGGTGGTGATCATTCCGGACAACACCGATGCCTTCGCGGTGCGCGCGCTTACCGCGCGTGCGGCGGGGCGTAGCCTGGACCTGCAGTACTACATCTGGCATGCCGATTTCACCGGCAACCTGCTGCATAACGAACTGCTGCGCGCCGCCGATCGCGGCGTGCGCGTGCGGTTGCTGCTGGACGACATGAATATCCACGGCAGCGATTCGGTCCTGGCCGCGCTCGACAGCCATCCGTTGATCGAGATCCGCCTGTTCAATCCCACCCGTGCGCGCGAAGGCACGCTGATGCGCGGGGTGGAAATGGTGCTGCGCATGGTGAGCATCAACCGGCGCATGCACAACAAGGCCTGGATTGCCGATGGACGCATGGCGGTGGTGGGTGGTCGCAACGTGGGCGATGAGTATTTCGATGCCGCGCGCGATACCAACTTCATGGACATGGATGCGGCGGTGGTGGGGCCGGCGGTAGGCCAGGCCGAGCAGGTGTTCGACGCCTACTGGAACAGCCCCAATGCGCTGCCGCTGTCCGCGTTGGTCACCGCCAAGCCGCAGGCGCTGGACGCGTTGCGCGGCAGCCTGGATGCCGGACTGGACTCCGCGCGGGCACAGCCCTATGTGCAGCGGCTGCAGCGTTCGCCCAGCGTGCAGGCCTTGATGCAGGGCGACCGCCCGGTGCATTGGCTGGCGCACGCACGCATCGTCTCCGACCCGCCGGAAAAGACCGATGGCGCGCCGCCGCAGGCGGACTGGATGGCACCGATCTTGATCGGCGAGATGGCCCATGCGCAGCGCGAGTTGAAGGTGATCTCGCCGTATTTCGTGCCGGGCGACGAGGGCATGCGCTGGATCGGAAACCTGCGCCAGCGCAAGGTGCGCGTCAACATCCTGACCAATTCGCTGGCCGCCAATGACGTGGTGGCCGTACACAGCGGCTACGCCGACTACCGCGTGCCGTTGCTGCAGCAGGGTGTGCGCCTGCATGAGCTCAAGCCGATGGGCAAGCCCGATGGCAGCCTGTTCGGTTCCAGCGGCGCCAGCCTGCATACCAAGGCGTTCGTGGTGGACGATACGCGCGGCTTCATCGGCTCGTTCAACCTGGACCCGCGCTCGATGAACCTCAACACCGAGATGGGGTTGCTGTTCGAGGACCGCACCGTGACCGAGGAGCTGGAACGTCTGTACAACCACAAGGTCAGCGCGCCGGTGAGTTATCGGGTGACCCTGGAACAGGGCGAGCTGCGGTGGCACGACGATGCGGCACAACCGCCGCAGATGTGGACACGCGAGCCAGCAGCCAGCCTGTGGCGCCGCAGCGCTGCCACGGTACTGGGATGGCTGCCGCTGGATTCGCAGCTATGAGGCCTGCCGACGCATGCGAGCGGAGTGCGTCGGTGGCGCCGGCCACTGTCAGTGCAGGCGGGCGCGCGGTGAGCTGTCGGGCGATTCCGGCGCGGTGGTTTCACCGCCTTGCTGATTCCCCATCGCGAGCAAGGCAGCGCGTGCCTGCACCCACTCGGGGCGGAGGCTTGGCTGTGATTGCGGATCCTGCATGGCCAGCGCCTGCTGCAGGTGCTGCGGCCGGAAACGTTCTTCTTCGGTAGCGCAGGCCGGCGGCACTGTCGCGACAGCGCAGTGGAGATAGGCGCCTGCGTCGATGACGGGGTCGACGAACACCGAGTCGACGCTGACCGGATCGATGAACAGGCTGTCGGTGAGAGCGCGTGTCGCCATGCTGCACCTCCTGTCCCGGGACGACGCTCAGCGCCGCATCGGGTGACCCGCGCAATGCTGGGTCTTCAAGACCGATAGCGGCAGCGGCGATGGATCTTTAGGGTCAGGCGACCAAGGGTGCGGGCGCCTCAGGGTCATGCATGCCCGGGGAGATCGCCGTGCAGCGGATGCCTGCAGACGTGGTAGGCGTCACGGCGGGTGGCGTCACGTCAGCAGTACTGGCGATGACGTCTGGAACGGCGCCGTACCAGCGTGCTGCCAATGCAGTCGTGTCCAAGAGTCAATCGCGATACGCAATGCCGCCTGGAGCCGCGGGCACCCGAGGCGACTGCAGCGCAGGCTGTCTGCAGTCGGGCGTCGTGCTTGGCGACCGGATACCGGATACCGGGCTGCCGGCAACGCCGGCAGTCGGGTCATGACGAATGACGCGCGCTGCCTACTGCAACTGCGTGACGATCTCGCGCGCCATCGCGCCCAGCGGCAGGATGCGGTCGGCACCGCCGCGCTTGATCGCTTCCTTGGGCATGCCGAACACGATGCTGGTGTGTTCGTCCTGCGCCACCGTCCGTGCGCCGGCCTGGCGCATTTCCAGCAGGCCGGCGGCACCGTCGTCGCCCATGCCGGTCATGATGATGCCCAGCGCGTTGCTGCCGGCCGCGCGCGCGGCCGAGCGGAACAGCACGTCCACCGACGGACGGTGCCGGTTGACCGGCGGGCCTTCCATCACTTCCACGAAGTACTGCGCGCCGCTGCGCCGCAGCAGCAAGTGCTTGCCTCCGGGCGCGATCAGCGCACGGCCGGGCATGACGCGGTCGTTGTTGGCGGCCTCCTTGACAGCGATCTGGCACAGGCCATTGAGGCGCGCTGCGAAGGCGGCGGTGAATTTCTCCGGCATGTGCTGCACGATGACGATGCCCGGGCACACGCGCGGCAGCGCGGTGAGCACTTCTTCCAGCGCCTGCGTGCCGCCGGTGGAGGTGCCGATGGCCACGATGCGCTCGGTGGTCTGCGCCAGCGCACGGCCGCTTTGCGCGGGGAGGATCACATCGGCGGTGTGCTTGACCTCGGCTTCCAGCGGCGCGGCGCTGACGCGTGCGGCCAGCCGCTTGACGTTGGCGCGCGCGGCGCTGCGCACGGTGGCCACCAGCTCATCGGCCGAATCGGTGAGGAATTGCTTGAGCCCCAGCCGTGGCTTGGTCACCACCGCCACCGCACCGGCGGCCAGCGCATCCATGGTCACACGCGCGCCTTTTTCGGTAAGCGTGGAGCAGATCACCACCGGGGTGGGGCGCTCGCTCATGATCTTGCGCAGGAAGGTAATGCCATCCATGCGCGGCATTTCCACATCCAGCACGATCACGTCCGGCCACTGCTGGCGCATCTTCTCGATCGCCAGCAACGGGTCGGCGGCGGTGGCAATCACCTCGATGCCCTGCGCATCGTTGAGCACGCCCACCAGGACCTGGCGGACGACCGCCGAGTCGTCGACCACCATCGCCTTGATGGTGTGGGGGACGGGATTGGCGGCGTGGCGGTTGAACGCTGTCGGCACGGCGGATCCTTGGGTCATGCCTTGCGGAAGATCGAGGGTGCCACCTGGACCAGATCGATGTCGAGTTCGCTCAGGCTTTCAGAGTGGCCGATGCAGAAGTATCCGCCCGACTTCAGGTTGGCGAGCACGCGCAGGATCACTTCGCGCTTGGTCTGACCGTTGAAATAGATCATGACATTGCGCAGGAAGATCGCATCGAAGCTGCCCAGTGACGGCAGCGCGGTGTTGAGGTTGGCATGCACGAACTGCACGCGCTCGCGCAGGCGCCGCTCCACCAGCAAGGTGCCGGCGTACTCGCCCTGGCCGCGCAGGCAATAGCGCTTGAGATAGGGGTGCGGAATGCCGTCGATGCGCTGCAGCGCGTAGTGCCCGGTGCGTGCCTTGGCCAGCACGCGGGTGCTGATGTCGGTACCTACCACGTCGAACGGGCGCCCCTGCAGGCTGTCGTCCAGCACCATCGCCATGCTGTAGGCCTCTTCGCCGCTGGAGCTTGCAGCGCTCCAGCACCGGAACGGCAACCCGCCGCGGTGCTCGCCGGCCAGTTTGCGCAGCAGCTCGAAATGCTTGGGCTCGCGGAAGAAATAGGTTTCGTTGGTGGTCAGCAGATCGATCGCGGTCTGGATCTCGGCGCGGTCCTGGCGGCCTTCCAGCAGCTGCAGGTACTGCGTGTAGCTGTCGAACTGATGTTCGCGCAGACGCTTGCCCAGGCGGCCGCACAGCATGGCCTTCTTGCCGGAAGAGATGCTGATGCCGGCCGCTTCGAAGATGAAGCGCTGGAAGCGGCCGAACTCCTGTTCGGTGATGGCAGTGGCGGTACTCATGGTTCAGGCCACGTCCGCATCGGCGGAGAAGGAGCCTTCGCTCAGGCGCGCGATGCGCACGGCATGTTCGCGCCACCAGTCCGAGAGCATCGGCCCGGGCATCGGCGAACCCATCAGATAGCCCTGCGCCAGATCGCAGCCCAGCTCGCGCAGCAGGCGCCAGTCGTCCGGGGTTTCCACGCCTTCGGCCACCGCGGACAGCTCCAGCCGATGCGCCAGCTCCAGCGTGGATTCGAGCACGGTGCGCTGGCTGCGGCTGCGATGGGCGGCCTGCACGAAGCTGCGGTCCAGCTTGAGTTCAGTGAATGGAATGCTGGCCAGGCGCTGCAGCGACGAGAAACCGGTGCCGTAGTCGTCGATGGACAGCCCAAACCCATGCAGGCGCAGGCGCGCCAGCATGCTCAGCGCATTGGCCGGCTCCACGATGGCGCTCTCGGTGAGTTCCAGCACCAGGTCGGCCGGGCTCAGGCTGTTGTCGCTCAACTTGGCGCACAGTTGCTCGAGAAAATCTTCTTCACCCAGCAAGCGGGGCGACAGGTTCAATGCCAGGCTCAGCTCGAAGCCTTCGGCGCGCCAGTTGACCAATTGCGCGATGGCCTTGTCGATCACCTGCTGGGTCAGGGCGTGGATCAGCCCTTCGCGTTCGGCCAGCGGGATGAAGCGGTCAGGCCCGATCATGTCGCCCTGCGGGCGGCGCCAGCGCGCCAACGCTTCCACGCCGCGCAACCGGCTGTCCTTCAGGTCGAGCTTGGGCTGATACGCCACGCGGATCTCGCCGCGGCGCATGGCGCGGTCCAGGCGCGAGGCGGCGGCGCCGCCGCTGGACATCAGCGGCGAGATCGCCGCCGACCGCGCGGCAGGCGCGGCGCTGTTGGGGGCCGGTTCGCATTCCAGCACGGCGGCCAGGTCCGGCAGGTTCATCGGCTTTTCGATGCCGCCCAGCACGCGCACCCCGGCGCTGCGGCTGAGTTGCATCACCGCATCGATCAGCGCACCGCCGCGTTGCGAGACCACCACCACCGGCACGGTGTATTGGCCGCGCGCGAGCGCATCGAGCAGCTGCACGCCGTCCATGCCGGGCATTTCCAGGTCGAGCAGCAGCAGCGACGGCGCACTGGCGCGGCTCAACCAGTCCAGTGCGGCGTGACCGTCGGCGGCGCCATCGACCGCGTTGGCGCCGAGCTGGCGACACAACGCCATGGCGTGTTCGCGCTGGACCACGCTGTCGTCGACGACCAGCACCGGGCCGGCCAGCGTACAGTTGCAGGAGAGAAGAACAGGGCGCATGGGAATCCTGGCGAGCATCCGAGGGTCAGGCCGCTAGCGCGGCGGCGGGGAGCTGGTCCAGCGCGTCCTGGCCCAGTACGGCATCGGCATCGAGCAGGATCACGAAGCGCTCGCCAACCTTGCCCATGGCATGAATGAAGTCGCGCGCAACGCCGGCGCCGAAGCTGGGTGTTTGGACGATGTCTTCGGCTGCGATCTCCAGGACCTCGCTGACCGCATCCACCAGCAGGCCAAGCACCTGCTGCCCGTCGCCATGGACGATTTCCACGATCACGATGCAGCTGCGCTTGGTGATCGCGCTGGCACTGCGGCCGACGCGCTGCTGCAGGTCCACCACCGGCACCACCGTCCCGCGCAGGTTGATCACCCCGCGCAGGGCCGGTGGCATCATCGGTACATCGGTGGGCACGCGGTATTCGATGATTTCCTTGATGCCGAGAATGCCCAGGCCGAACATTTCCTTGCCCAACGAAAAGGTCAGGTATTGCTGCGGCGCCGTGGACGATGGCGTGCCGGTGACTGTGCTGCTATGCGGTTGCATCGTCGGCTCCTTCAGAAACTGGCGAACTGCGATTCGTCGATGGCATCGGCGGTCGCGGCCGCCGCGCCGATCTGGCGCACGTTGGTGCGCCGCGCCGGTGCGTGGAGGGTCGTGGCCTGGCTGGCCTGCACCACCCGGCGCGGGCCCGGCCGGCTGGTCTGGCTTGCGCCGCGCCCGCCATTGCGCAGCCGGAAGAAGCCCATCAAGTGCTGCAGCTGTTCGGCCTGCGCGCTCATCTCTTCCGAGGTGGCGGCCAGTTCTTCGGCATTGGCCGCGGCCGACTGCGTGGTCTGGTTCAACTGGCCCACGGCAGTGTTGATCTGGCTGACGCCGGCAGTCTGTTCTTCGGAGGCGGCGGCGATCTCCTGCACCAGGTCGGAGGTACGGCGGATCGAGGGCACCATCTCGCCCAGCACGCGGCCGGCGCTTTCGGCCAGCTCCACGCTGGAGCCGGCCACCTCGCCGATTTCCTGCGCGGCGATCTGGCTGCGTTCGGCCAGTTTGCGCACTTCCGCAGCCACCACTGCAAAGCCCTTGCCATGCTCGCCGGCGCGCGCGGCCTCGATGGCGGCGTTGAGCGCCAGCAGGTTGGTCTGGTAGGCGATGTCGTCGATGATGCCGATCTTCTTGGCGATGTCCTTCATCGCCACCACGGTGGCGCGCACGGTGTCGCCGCCGTCGGCCGCTTCGCTGGCGGCCTTGGCGGCCATGCTGTCGGTGACGCGCGCGTTCTCGGTGTTCTGTGCGATGGAGGCGGTCATCTGCTCCAGCGAGGCGCTGGTCTCTTCCACGCCGGCCGCCTGTTCGCTGGCCGCCTGGGCCAGCGCCTGCGCGGTGGCGCTGACTTCTTCGGAGGCGCTGGCCAGGTTCTCGGCATTGCGGTTGACCTCGTCGACGATCTCGGTGAGGCGGTTCATGGTGGTGTTGACGTAGCGCTGCATGTCGGCGAAGGCGCCTTCGTAGCGGCCTTCCACGGTATGGGTGAGGTCGCCTTCGGCCATGGCGCCCATCACCTGGATCACCTCGGAGATGCTGCGCAGATTGCCGCGCGCGCGCTCCACGGTCTCGTTGATGAAGGCCTTCTTGCCAGGCAGCTGCGCCAGCGGTGCATCGAAGTTGCCGCGGCCGAATTCGGCCATCACGCCCATCGCCAGTTTCTTCACCGCGATATGCGCACCCACCATCTGGTTGATACCCAGCGCCATGCTGCGGAAGTCGCCATCGAAGCGGCCGCTGTCGATCACCACGTCGATATCGCCGGCTTCGTGCTCGGCCGACATGTGGTTGATCTCGCCGATCAAGCCGGTGAGGTTGCCGCGCACCTGGTCGATGATCTCGTTGATGAAGCGCTTCTTGCCCGGCAGCAGCGGCAGCTGCGCGGTGAAGTTGCCGCGGCCGAACTCGCCCACGCAGGCGATGGCCTGCTTCTTGACCGCGATGTGGCCGGCCACCATCGCATTGATGCCTTCGGCCATGCGGCGGAAATCGCCGGTGAAGCGCTGGGGGTCGATGACCACGTCGATATCGCCGGCATCGTGCTCGGCCGACATGCGGTTGACCTCGGCAACCATGCCGGTGAGGTTGCCGCGGATCTGGTCCACCACCTCGTTGATGAAGGCCTTCTGGCCCGGCAGACGGTCCAGCTCGGCGCCGAAGTTGCCGCGGCCGAACTCGGCCACGCAGGCCATGGCCTGCTTGTTCACCGCGATATGGCTGGCAACCATGTGGTTGATGCCATCGCCCAGGGTGCGGAAGTCGCCATCGAAACGCGCCACGTCGATGCGCGCATCGATCTGCCCGGCATCGTGCTCGCGTGAGACGCGGTTGATCTCTTCGTTGACGTGGCGGATGCCGCTCTGCACCTTGTGCAGGCCGCGCAGCACGTCGCCGGCCTGCTCGTCGCGCAGTTGCGGCAGGGCCACATCGAAGTTGCCGCGCGAGAACGCATCCAGCGAGCTGGTGGCCAGTTCCAGCGAGCCGTTGGCGAGCCGGATGGCCCAGGCCAGCAGCACGCCGCTGAGCACTGCCGCCGCCACGCTGGCAGCCAGCAGGGCGGCGTGCGAGAGCGTCAGCGCGAAGCCGGCGACGATCACGAGGACGGGCAGGGCAACGGCAAGCGCGGCGGTAAACCACAACTGCGTAGCGATCGGAAGACGGTGTGACATGGCGGTAGCTTCCTGGGGTCAGGGAACAACGAAACGGACGATGCGGTTGGCGAACGATGACGCCGGCGTTTTTGCAGTGGTAGCGCGGGGCTCAGGCGGCCAGCGCGTCCTGCTGCGGATGCAACTGCTGGACCAGGCTGGGCACATCCAGGATCAGCGCGACATCGCCGCTGCCCAGGATGCTCGAGCCACTGATGCCCTTGACCTGGGCGAACACCTTGGACAACGGCTTGATCACGGTCTGCCATTCGCCCAGCAAGGTATCCACGACCAGGCCGAAACGCTGCGCACCCTGGCGGATCACCACGATGCTTTCGCGCGCCGGCGTCTTGCCGCCGAGCGCGAACAACTCGCGCAGGCGCACATACGGCAGTACCCGGCCGCGCAGATCGATGTAGTCGCTGGCGTAGTCGGGCGTGAACTCCACGCACTCTTCCACCATATCTAGCGGTACCACGAACACCGACTTGCCGACGCCGACCTGGAAGCCATTGATGATCGCCAGCGTCAGCGGCAGGCGCACCGAAATGGTGGTGCCCAGCCCGGCGGTGCTGTCGATCTCGACCGTGCCGCGCAGCGCGGTGATGTTGCGCTTGACCACGTCCATGCCGACGCCGCGGCCGGACAGGTTGGTGACCTTTTCGGCAGTGGAAAAGCCCGGCTCGAAGATCATGGCGAACACCTCGCGGTCGCTGAGCTGGCGGCCGGGTTCGACCAGGCCGCGTTCCAGCGCCTTGGCCAGGATCTTGTCGCGATTCAGGCCGCCACCATCGTCGGTGATCTGGATGACGATGCTGCCGGAGTCGTGATAGGCGTTCAGCCCCACGGTGCCGCGCGCGGGCTTGCCGCGCGCCACGCGCACCTCGGCCGGTTCGATGCCGTGGTCCATCGCGTTGCGCACCAGATGGGTGAGCGGGTCGCCGATCTTTTCCACCACCGATTTGTCCAGCTCGGTGTCTTCGCCGGCGACCACCAGGGCGATGTCCTTGCCCAGTTCGCGTGCCACATCGTGCACCACGCGCTGGAAGCGGCTGAAGGTGCCACCGATCTTGACCATGCGCAGCTGCAGCGCGCTTTCGCGCACCTCTTCCACCAGCCCGGCCAGGATCGATGCCGATTCCAGCAACTGCGCATCGCCGCTGCGCTGCGCGTTGGCATTGGTGCTGGCCACGGCAATGATGAGTTCGCCCACCAAGTCGATCATGCGATCGAGCTTGTCGGCATCCACGCGGATCGAGCGCGCGTCGGCGCCGCCGCGTGCGCCGGCATCGGTTGCTGCGCGCGGCGGCGTGGCGGCCGGTACCGCGGCGAGTGCGCTGGCCGGTGCAGGCGCCCCCGGCGCGCTGACCAACACGGCCGCCGCGTCAGTCGGGGCCGGCACGGCGGTGATCGCCAGCGCGCAATCGTCGCGCACGAACTCGAACACGTCGTCGATGGCGGCGCGATCGGCATCGCTGCGCAGCAGGATCTGGAAGCCGAGATAGCTGGCCTCCGGATCGAGCTCTTCGAAGGCGGGCAGCTGGCTGTAGTCGGTGCTGATCGATTCCACCGAGCCCAGGCTGCGCAGGTTGCGGATCAGCTTGAGCGGGGAATTGCCGAAGCGCAGCGCATCGGCGAACAGCGTCAGGTCGATGCGCCAGTATCCGCTCTGTTTTTCCGGTGTACCGTGTTGCGCGACGGTCGCGGTGACGCCACAGCCGCTGCCTTGCAGGTATGTCTGCAATTGCGCCAGCAGCGGTTCGGCTTCGGCGGCCAGCGCCGCCGCATCGGCATGGCCGGGGTCGGCCGCAGTTTCCACCAGGGCATGGATATGGTCGCAGCACACCAGCAGCAGCGCGATCAGTTCCGAACTCAACGTGAGCGCCTCATCGCGCACCAGGTCCAGCACGCTCTCCACCACGTGGGTAAAGCCCACCAACTGCGGCAGATCGAACAGGCCGCCCGAGCCCTTGATGGTATGCGCGCCGCGGAAGATCGCGTTGACCGCATCCGGCGAGGATTCGCCACGCTCGGCTTCGAGCAGATGGCGTTCCATGTCCTCGAGCAGATCCCGGCTTTCGGCCAGGAAGGTCTGCATCAGCTGGTTCATGTCCATGCGCGCGTCACCGGTCCGTTAGTGAATGCATGCGTCGAGGCTTGCAACCGCATGCGGATACAAGGCTTCGAGCAGGCCAAGCAGTTCGATCACATCGACCACGGCGCGGCTGGAATCGGTGAGCGAAAACGGCCGGCCATCGGCCTGGATCGCCTGTTTGGTGGCCAGCAGCAACTGCAGCCCGGTGGTGTCGATCTCGCTGACCGCGCCCAGGTCCAGATGCAACCCGCCCGGGTGCGCCAGTGCCGGCTGCAGCAACGGCTTGAGTTCGGCAGCGCGGCGAATGGTCATCTCGCCTTCCAGGGCAAGCGTCAACGGCGCGGGGAAATCGGACGATAGGGTGGTCATGGGTGCCTCAAGCGATGCGGTGCGCAGCGTGCGCGGTAACGCGGGGAAGGTCGCTGTGGCGTGGTCAGCGTGGGCGATGTGCGCACGCCGGACATGCCGGTCTATGCAGGTATCGGCGCCCGATCGAAATATTTAGGCAAAATTCAGCGCGATGACGGATTTGCGAAGCACGTCACCGCCTGAGCATTAACTGTTCAGCTTTCCGCAAGCGGGCTCAGGAAGCGAATGTCCCAGCCCGCTGCTAATGGATTTAATTGGCGATAAAGTTAGCTGGCGGATGACGAGTCCATCGGATGCGCGGAAGCGATGCGACGGAGCAGTTGTTGACGGTAAAGCGATGTGAACCGGGCCAACTATAGGTTACTGCATGTGGGCCACTGCGGCGCGGCACTTCCGACAATGCCCAAATCCTTCACTACAACAGGTCGTCCCGAAGCACCGTTATAGGCCTTAACATTGATGCTGCCCCCCTTTACATCGATCACATAGTAATCACCATTAAACAGCGCGCCCGAAGTGTATACAGGGATACTGCCAAAGACTGCATCGTCGTTGGCGCGGCAGTAATTCTGCTGATGGGTATGTCCGACAAAAATGGCCTTGACATTGTGCGATGTAATCATGGATTTGAATTTCGATAGCGCAGCCCGGTTATCTGACTTCAAGAAGGCTGAGTCGCCATCGTCACTTGCAGGCCGGGCATCATGGAAGTTGATAACCGTCGCCTTTCCCCGCAGGTCTGCCCTTTCCAGGTCAGTTGAGAGCCACTCCAGTGAGCTTCTTATCTCGGCATCTGCATGCCCCGGCGAAGACATATTCACCGCGTAAGTTGGGAAATTTTGAAGCTGAATATAATGGATATTACCTACATCCCACGAGTACGCAAGGCTGCCCTTATAGGTCTGCTCGACCATTTCCCCTACGACAGCTGTGGTTTCAGATACATCGGCACTGAAAGCCGAGCCATGCATTTCAGCTATGTTATTTTTAATGTTTTGGATGGCATCGTATTCCCTTTCCACTGCGCTCAAAGCACAACCGTTTTCACTGACACCATACCCCAGAGCCATGCAACTTCCAACATTATTAGCATAGTCATGATTTCCCAGTCCCTCAGTAATAAATATGCTTGATGAATGGTATATCGTTGAATAATCATCATACTGCTTCTTCCTCCCATACTCAGTCAGGTCGCCGTTGACAATGGCGAATTCAACATTGGGAAGTGATAAAATGGAATTAAAGGTTTTATGATTTATATCCCGCCACGACGAGCCATTTTGACTATCTGAGTTGGGATCCCCCGGTCCACCTAATCTCCACGGCTGAGGATCAGACATGATGACGGCGGAATAATTCAAGAGTCGCGGTACCGCGTTTCTTTTCACGGAAAAGGTGACAGAAGCGTTATTCCCGCTACCGCCGTTCCTCGTGATGGAATACAGGCCGTCATTGCTCTCTGAGGTATGATAACCATTACTTCCTTTGTATGGATTAACCCAGCTGAACGTTAGAATAGTGCCATCATTCTTTACCTTGTATTTAACCCACCCCCCGGCTCCGTGAAGCCAAGCATTCGAGGTGGTACCCATTTTCCCTGTGCCATATGGAAACAAAATAGTCATAGGTGGGGTGCTCTTCCATATGCCGCTGTCCCAGCCGCTATTAATTCCTTTATCGACAAAAATCAAGTCGCTCATCGGAGCCACGATATTGTTGACGATGTTCACATCGGTGGACCGGTCATCAAAAGCATTCAATCCCCCCGCGCTCTTCGCTTGCAAGGAATCAATATTCCGATTCACGGACAAGGATTGCGCATAACAGGATGCAGAGAGCAACAAAAATGGGACAGCAAGATACTTGTAGTCAATCATATATTTATTTCCATTAATAATTATACATCAATTGGGACTAGCGGCGAATAGGAAGCGCCAGACCATGAAGAAGCGCGAATTGAAGCAGGTCGCACGGTGGGAGCACACCCAAAGTGGAATAAGTTGATGCCTTCGTGGGTGACGGTACGCCTGTAATCCGGGTAAATCTCCGGGAACGCGCCGGAAACGGCGCAAAGATCACAACGATGGAGCACAGTCCACATCCGCCGTTATGGCGACCTTTTGGGATTTTGCGCTGAGCGATTCAATAGCTTACTCAACGGCGATTCGCGCTTTGCCGTTCAAGGTGCTCTCTTACTGCGTTACCCATGCTCCTGCATGAGGAATTTCATAAGCGTCATTCACGCCCGCCTAAATGCAAAAAGTCAACGGATGCGGCGTAGGGTCATCGGAAAGGCAGCCGGCACTATCGTGGTTCATGTAAATGTCTCCGTTAGTCTTTAAACCCTATGCGATACCTGCGCGTGCTGAATCTGGCTTGCATGAGGTATTTAACGTTGCGGCACTATTGTGTTCGGGCGTATCCACTGGCAGAGCGATGAGGCGTACTCCCCGGGTATCGATATGCCTCTGATTCAGCCATACATCGACCTGATAAGTACCTGGAGCCTGCAGACCAGCGTGCTGGAAACGTGACATGTCTGCCACCGCTTTGGGATCGTTTGAGATGAATGACGGGTTAAACCATAATTCATCGTCTGCGGAGCAAGTAAACGAAATTGTTGCCATAAATAGAAAAAAATGCTCCTGATTGGTCGCGAGAACGCTTTCATAATACTGCTAGCGGGTTATGGTCTTAATGATCTGGGGAGTGGTGCCGCCAAAATCATTAATGGTGCGATAACTAATCGATGAGATTCCTGCATTGCTGATCGTCTCGGTAACCTGATCAAACGGTGAAACCGTTACGTTCGTTAGCGTGTTGGAGCCCGCCTGCAGACCGCAGAGAGTTAGATAATAAGGTGTTGGATTCTTGATGATTAGTTGACTATTGTGCTGGCTGAATGTCAACTGATCCGGCGCTTGGTCAATTGGGGGTTTCAAGCAGCGCGAATGAAGGAATAGTTTCAGGCGAGTCACGGTAGCGATCAGTAGCATGTTATGTGACTGCAGACTTTTCATCCACTGAGGGAATAGCTTTTGCATTGAGATAGTAAATTTTCTCGCGATCAGCAGCAGGCTGTGGCCCGACGTACATCAAATGCACGGTATTCTCGTTGCTAGGTCCAGCACTATATAGTGGCGGGGTTACTATGAAGTTATGACTTTTTTCTATCCGTATCCTCTATCTACCATAGCACGAGAAAAGTAGCATCGGAAGATGTGTTGCTGACTGAGACACTTTGCAGCTTAGCCTCGGCGGGATAAACGATTCGTGTGCCGCCTACGCTGATGCCGCCGGCAATTGCTCCAAGAAAGAGTCGGTTGTGGCCAATGAAGCGGCTATGGGCTACGCCCCATTTGGCTATGGGTGGTCGCCTAATGTGTGCAGGAGTAGGTGCATAGACCCTTGTCAAGGCCGCGGCATCCTGTGTAAATGTGACGGCTTGGTTAATGACTGGGAGAGGGCGTTTGCCGATAAAATTATTAAAGAGAACAAGGCGGCATTATCGCAGAGTTCTCTATCTGTCTATTTCCGCGTTGTCGATTGCTATTTTTATAATTGCCATTTCTTTTGAAGAAGCGGCAATCAGGAAATATCACGACCGTCGTTCCCTGCAATTTGCTAACGATAGAGAGCGCATACAGGAGCAAGTCGTGAAGTTTTCTGAGACGATCAAGCAGTCTGCAAATCTCTATATGAATACTTATGCCATCCGAGATGGCGACGTTGTTCCGGCCCAGAAATACGCTAAAGCACTTGCAGCCGGTAACGGCGTAACGGTTACAGATGTGGGTCTTACCAAGACTCCGTTCCTGCTCGCTACCGAACTCTATCAGCCCAAAGATCAGGCAATACTCGCGGAGAATCTTCGGATTTTGCGTGATTGGTCTACGATTTTATCAGTCAATGAAAATGTCGGCGTGAGTTTGTATGGATATTTTTATTCCAAAAATGGCGATTTTTTTGCCTCGTCACCACTGCCGCCTGAAGCTGTAATAAATAATATGCGGCGCGGGTCCGTACGTAATTATGTGAATGAACGTATTGCGCTCGCGGAAAAAGGGGTGGCCAGGTCGCCCGGCGGTTTGGCCAATAATCAGACGCCTATATGGATGCCGGCTGACTGTCGCTACAGTCGATGCTTTATGTCGAGATTGGTCGTTCCGATGTATAGATATGGGACGCGTTTTCTGACCATGTCGCTGGCTGTTCCAGATAGTCAGTTCAGTCAACTATTTGTCGAGCACACGCGTGTGCCCGGATTTTTCTTATTCAGCAAGAATGTTCGAACTTATATGCATGTCCGGCCGCTTTCGTCGCGAGATCAGTTCTTAATCGAGCGATTGAATGGTGCCAGGGCTTTCTTGAATAAGGCGGAAAATGCGCAGAAATTTGAATTTGTTAACGGGGTTTTTATTATAACTCAGCGTATATCCGGTCCGGAGTGGGTGGCGGTCAGTGTATATACTTGGGGGGATATTTTTCGTGGCCTTCGGTTGGATTTTATGCTTGGAGCCGCGGCCTGCATTATAATTCTAGCGTTTCTATGGCTCGTAGTTCTGTATCTTGAACTCTATGTTGCACGACCATTACTGGATAGTGCAGGGCATGTTCTTGAGTCGCAAAATTTTGGTAAGGCAATTGTGGATACACTGCCTATCGGAATTGGAGTTTATTCACATCAAACACAGGAAATCGTTCTGCATAATGACGTGGCCAAGAAGATGTTGGGGTTAACAAGTGACGAGCAAGACGTGAGATTTTATGAGGATTTTACTCGCCTTCGCGACATAGAATCTGGGACGATAAATTCCATTACTGAAGTTGAGTGGGATATGGGTAATGGCAATTCTAGCTATATAGGCGTCGTGTCCTGTCCGTCGCGGTTCAAGGGTCTGGATGTCATTATCTATGGAATGATAGACCTTAATGAAAGAAAGGAAAGTGAAAGAATTTTGATTCAAGCCAGAGAGGCTGCTGACCGGGCAAATCGCGCTAAGTCAATGTTTTTAGCGATTGCAAGTCATGAGATTCGTACGCCTCTACATGGGGCAATAGGGCATCTGGAGTTGCTTTGTGTTAGCGATCTGGACTATCAACAACGTGAATGGGTTGAAATGATTAAGTGCTCGTTCGACTCGCTGCTCGGTTTGGTCAACGATCTCCTCGATCAAGCCAAGCTGGAGGCGAACGCACTTCATATATACCCTACGAAAATGATACCAAATGATATAGTTGAAAGTTGTGCGCGTAACTTTTGTGCCGCTATATTGCAAAAGCGAGTTGGTTTTTACTGCGTCACTGAGCCTGATTTAGACATGATTGTTCAAGGAGATGCGCAGCGTTTAGCACAGATATTGCAGAATTTGCTTGGCAATGCAGCCAAGTTCACTGATAATGGAGAGATCACCCTGACTGCGCGCTGTTTGTCGCAGGACGATAATGTTGTTTGGGCACGCTTTGAGGTCGCTGACACCGGCATCGGCATATCGCATGCTGTGCAGTCGTCTATATTCAATCCGTTGACGCAGGCCGACGAAAGCATTACTCATCGTTACGGCGGCACGGGGCTGGGGCTGTTCTTGTGTCGCAAGCTAACGGAGCTGATGGATGGGCGTATCAGCGTACTCAGTGAGCCCGGTGCTGGAAGCCGTTTTAGCGTAGAGATTCCTTTTAAGAAAGATCCAAACCAAGTGGCGAGAGCCACACCGTTGCCTTTATCCAATCTCAATGTGGACTTGCGCTGCGCGATTCCCGAATGGAAGGATGCGCTTACGAGACGTCTGGAGCGATGGGGGGCGTCAGTGCTGTCTGAGATGGAAGCACCAAGCAACAACATACCGCATTTGCTTGTACTTGCCGAGGTGGATGCTTCTTCCGCGCCCGCTCCCTTACTTGGCACAGTGGTTGTGAGCGCGCGCGGTCCGTTTATGCCCAATCGTTTCGGACAACGCGTGGAAGTGACGTCACTTGGACGAAGAAGTTTGCTGGATGCGCTTCAGGAATTGTCGGGAGCCAGAATTCGTCTGGATATCAAAGAGCTCGTTGCGACGTCCCCCCAAGTTTGAGTAGCGCCTTAGTTTGGAGTCCAATTCCCTACCCCGAGGAGATTGGACGTGAAGAAGCGTTTTTCCGAAGAACAGATCATTGGCTTCCTTNACGCCGACGGCCTATGCCCAGCACCTGGCCAACAGCGATATCATCAACCCCGGACTCTAAACCCGACTGCTACTCAGGATGGGGGGACGTCGGTTGAGCAAGAAGTGCCGCCGGAATTCGATGGGCCAATCCTCGTTGCAGAGGACGACCTGGTAAACAGATCTTTGATTAAGAGTCAGTTGTCGGCATTGGGGTGCCGCGACGTACGTATTGCGATTGATGGGCACGAGGCGTTGGAGTTTTGGCATCAGCGTCAAGCTGAGTTGGTCATTACTGATTTGGGTATGCCGCAGATCGATGGTATTGGGCTGCTTCATATGTTGCGTGAAGCCAATCCGGCGCTGATGGTGGTTGCTACGACTGCATCTGCCGTGGCTGAAATACATGCGGGTGCCCATCGATTCTCGGACTACCTGCAAAAGCCTGTTCAGCTCAATGATTTACGCCGGATCCTTCGTGGGATGAAGGTTAAAGGTGATATCCATATGCAAATGCACGGCGCATTCCTTTCTATGTGGAGCGATGAACGGCGTCAGATTGAGAAGTCATTGTGCGATCGAGATATGGCTCTCCTACGCAAGCGCCTGCATCGCCTGCAAGGGGCCTTGATGGCGTTGGGCCTAGGCAGCTTGGCCGATCAAACTAAGCTCCTGCAAAATTCCATTGCGAGTGCGGGGATCGTTGAAGCCTGCAATCGCCTGATTGTGGAAGTGGAAAAGCAGTTAATAAGGGGGAGAGTTTCATGACTGGTTTAATTTTTGCATCAGGGCAGCAAGCTCAACGTCATTTCTGGCGCCGAGTTTTCGCATCGCTGCGATTTTTTGATTACTAATAGTTTTAGGGCTCCGATGAAGCCTTTCTGCTATTTCAGCAATCGTAAGGCCGTCGGCAGTCATGCAGGCAACTGATGATTCCTTAGGTGAACCTGATTAGCCCCATCGCTCAGCCGGCAGTTGCAGGATTTGCGACGAGTCGGTTGGACAATGGTCCCACGTGAATACAACGCAGGTGGGAGATGGGCA
>NZ_CM002139.1:3745884-3746646 GCF_000454545.1 Xanthomonas cassavae CFBP 4642 | reverse complement strand
CCGATTCGACCTGAAACAGATGCTGCCGCGGCTGGCGACGGCGCTGCTGCGTTGCACACCTTGCCCAGAGCGCGTTTTGCGTATGGCAAGCAACTTCCATGGCTGAGGGATGGGGCTAATCAGGTAGAACAATGAGTTTTGTATTTGGCGCAACGTGTCGGAGTTTTTTAAGTAGAACAAGTCCATCGGCCATTGGGTCGTTATCAAACTCATAATCGCATAGCAACACGTCCACAGGATGCGTCTGTAACTTTTTCATCAATTGTTCGATTCTTTCGCAGCTAAAGATCAAGTCGATGTCTATATTGTTACTGAGGGCGCTATTTAGTCCCAGCAAGACAATGGGGTGATCGTCTGCAACGCCGACTGTGATCCTGGTCATGGCTGCATGCCTCGGTAGTGGGGGAATGGAGAGCTTAGCTTAAAGTTTTTGGAAAGGTGATGGGCGATGGCCTATTGATTTTTGGGTGCTTGATAGTGGTAACGAGCAGGGTGCGGCTGCATACTAGGCGTCGTAATAGAATTTTGGCGAAGCAGGTTATTCATATGATTGAAGTCAAAGATGTGATCTTTTGTATAGTTGAGGAGGAGCTCAAAAAAAACTTTCTCGTTGGGAAGCGTTTCATTTATAACGCTACCTGATTAGCCCCGACTCTCAGCCATGAAAATTGCTCGCTGCACGTAAAACCTGCTCTGGGCATGGTGTGGATTGCATCATGGCCGTGGCAAGTCGTGGCAGCATCTCGCGCAAGCGGAATCGAC
>NZ_CM002139.1:3743534-3745784 GCF_000454545.1 Xanthomonas cassavae CFBP 4642 | reverse complement strand
GATGCGGCGATCAGCGGACAACTGGCGCGCGCCGGTTACATTGCCCGTGGCGGGCAGATCATTGATGCCAGCATCGTCAGTGCGCCGATCCAGCGCAACACGCGCGAGGAAAACGCGCGCATCAAGCAGAACGACATCCCGGAGGATTGGAGCGATGCCAAGCGCGCGCAGAAGGACGTGGATGCGCGCTGGACGAGCAAGCACGGCAGCTCCTATTACGGTTACAAGTTGCACGCCAATGTCGATCGTCGCTGGGGATTCATTCGCGTGCACGAGGTCAGCAGCGCGAACGTGCATGACAGCCGGTACTTCGAGCGGTTGCTGGATGCGGGTAATACCGCACGCATACTTCGTGCCGATAGCGCTTATGCCGACCGGGACCGTGAAGCCCGCTTGAAGCAAGAGGGATATCGTGTGGACATCCAGCACAAAGGTACACGCGGCAACGCATTGAGCTCGGCCCAGCAGCGGCGCAATCAGCGCATCGCGAAAGATCGGGTGTTTGTCGAGCACGCATTCGCGCGACTGACGCAACAAGGTGGCAAGTGTCTACGCACGCTCGGCTTGGCACGTGCGAAGGTGGTCATCGGATTGAAGGTTGCCGGCCATAACCTGCTGCGTCTGGCACGATTGCAGCAGGCCGGGATGCGGCCGGTATGAATGCCGCAGGCCAGAAGAACGCCTCGCGCGCAGCGTCGGCGAGCTGAGAGCTTGGCCGACCATGTCAGAGTGCTGATGTTTCCAAGCATCGTCACCTCCATGCATGCGCCACATCGACTCCGGCATGGTTATTCGAGGTGCCCTTTATTGATTTCCTGTAAGCGGCGTCGGGCCGGCGGCTTTTATAACAATCCAAGCTCTTAGGAAGCTCTGGGCAACTCCTCACATAGGCTGATGATCGACACCTGAGATTGAAAGAATCACGCTCAATTTATTGATTTTCGGTAACGGCGATTGTCGCGACGAGGTCGGATTGCTAGCTCTTCCGCTGTTCCGCGAAGTGATCAGGGCTCCCTTGCGGGTGATGGGCCTTCTCGGGCTTTGGTCGAAGGCCTAGGACGGCGATGGTAAGATTAGTTGCCTGGGATCTTTATTTCAATCTTATATTATCATGGGGCTTATTGGTTTTTTTGCAACAACTACGCATCTTTGAATGCCATCAATAATTGCGGACAGGGATGGTGGAGTTGGATCTTGAGCGCAATTCTGGTTCAAAGGCGGGGTGTCTTATTGCCGCTGTCCTTTGGGTTTTTTAATATTCTACGAGACCAGATCGCAGCATCAGAGATCGGCTTAGCCAACCCTGCGGCAATATCCCATGCATCTTCCATGCCAATCGGAAATATAACGGATTTTTTTCTCGTCAAAGCGCTCTCATCAGAATTCAATAATCTTTTGTAAGCCACTAGAAGAAAATTCCGCGAACCATTCCTTGAGGGTAACAACGCGTAGCCTCTACCGGGTTTCAATACCATGCAAGGGCTGGGATTTTCGATAGACAAAAATTTGGGAACACACTCCTCACTGAGTGTTCGCCAAAGCGAACTGACTCTGGTTAGCGCTCGATGCTCCTGGCTGGTTTCGTCAGGATCAATTTGGCATCAGTGTGTCTTGCATTCGTCCTGATGTTCGAAATTTATTTCAATCCCTGTCCCCTTTATTGCGGGGTGGTCACAGGTAAGACGCTGCGGACGCCTGCTCTTCGTCGGAAGTATTGGTCGGATAGGCATGCTTTTCGTTCAACCAACTGTATAGCGGCATTGCCGACGGTTAGTGGCATGCTCTAAGAATGGGTGGCCGACCATTTATGTCTTTTGGGGCGGGGTGTTTCGTAAGCACCAGTTGGATATCTGAGTTGAATGTCTGGGTTCTTGTTCAAGGCCGCCAGTATTGCTCAATGCTGGTGGGGTATTGGTTCGTGACGCCAACGGCATCCTGTCGCATGCCATTAGGGTAACGGCGGTGGAGTCCGCCTCGTCGTGCGCGCTCTTTGCTTGAGGGCTTGCTGTGCGATGGCGGCTACGTTTGGTGAGCTGTCTGCGCAGGGAGTGCGCGAGTGCTTGATCGAGGCGGCGACGATACAGCTCCGCGATATTAGATGTGGGTCTGCGATTAAATTACTTAAACATACCGTCATAGGTATTGGAGGGCTTGGTTTTACCTGATTAGCCCTGACCATCAGCCGCCTGTCGCAGGATCTGCGCCGCGCTGGGTGGATGCTGCTGTCACCTGAAGCCAACGAGGTGGCGT